>CAUQSD010000031.1:0-21543 GCA_963520685.1 uncultured Kingella sp.
GGGCATGCCTGTGCGGTTCGGGCTGCCTTAGGGCATAGAACGTATGGGCAGTAAGTACCTCCCACCCTACGGGAGCGGCGTTGTGCATATCGGTTAGCGGTATTTCACGTTTTCTGCGGCATCAATGCGTATCCGTCCCATGTTTTGCAGTTCGCCGATGATTCTTTGTGCATCTTCGCGGTTGGTGTGCTCGGAGAGCAGGCGCACGAGGTCTTGTTTTTTCTTGGGGCGGTTTTTTTTCAGGAGGCTCAGGACGGTGTTGAGGGCGGCATCGGATTTGGGTTCGGGCAGCAGGGTGAATACGTTGGTGTCGGCCGGTGCCGGCGCTGGGGGGGCGAGCTGTTCGGCGGCGTGCCGCACTTCTTGGGCGATGCGTTCGATTACGCGCTGCTCGCTGCCGGATATTGGTGTTTCAGGCTGCCTGAAGCCACGTTTCAGGAATTGGCGGATGCTTTTGCCGAGGCGTTTTTTGTGCAGCAGCACGGCGTGGGGGTATTGCCGTTGCAGGCTTTGCAGATGCGGGGCGAGTTTTTTGCGGGGCGAGGCGATGGCGATGCGGGCATCGGGATGGTGTTGCAGGATTTCGGTGGCGGCTTGGGCGATGCTGCGGGCGGCTTTTTTGCGGGGCAGTACGTAGATGCCGTGCGGCTCGTCGGGGGCGGTCATGCGGCGGGCGGCTTTGAAGCTGACGAACAGGCCGATGCGGGCGTGTTTGAAGGGGATTTTTTTGGCGGGGGCTTTGTCCAAGTCCAGCAGCAGGTGTTGCATGGGGTTCTCCTTATGGGCAAGGCAGCCTGAAAGGGCTGCCCTGATACGGTGGGATTATTCGGCGAGCAGTTTGCGGATGTCTTCTGCAATCTGCGGGGCTTCTGCGCCGAAGGGTTCGAATATGGCGGCGTTGCCTTGTTTGTCTAGCAGGTAGGTACCGGAGGAGTGGTCTACGTTGTAGAGTTTTTCGGATTTGACTTCGGATTTGGCGGAGATGATTTTGTATAGTTGTTTGGCCAGGGCGATGTCGTTGCCGCCTTGGGTGTCGGTGAGGCCGATGAAGTCGGGGTGGAACTGTTTGACGTATTGGCCGATGAGTTCGGGGGTGTCGCGTTCGGGATCGACGCTTACGAATACGACTGCTACGTCTTTGGCTTGTTCGCCGAGTTGGGAAAGGGTGTCTTTATAGGTGAGCAGTTCGGTGGGGCAGATGTCGGGGCAGTGGGTGTAGCCGAACGAGAGTATCACGGCTTTGCCTTTCAGGCTGCTCATGGCGAAGGGTTTGCCTGTGCCATCTGTGAGGGTGAAGTCGCCGCCGAGATTGTCTTTGCGGATGTCTACGCCGGGTTTGCCGGCTGCGGCGGCGGGGGCAGACGCGGATGCGGGTGCGGATGCGCCGGCCGTGGAGGCGGCAGGGGTGTCGGCGGGTGCGGATGCGGCGGGGACGGGTGCGCTGCTCTGCGGGGGGCTGGGGGGGGTGTTCTGCTGTCCGCAGGCGGATAAGGCGAGGGCGGCGGCGGTTAGGCTGGGGAGGAGTTTGGTTTTCATGGTGTTTCCTTTATCGGGGTGGGTGGGAGGTTTTCAGGCTGCCTGAACGTTTAATCGGGCAGGGTGGCGGAACCCATGCGGCGCAGGATGGTATTGGTCTTGGCACGCAGGGCGGTATCTTGCGGGGAGTCTATGTAGAACAGGGGCTTGGGGACGCGAGCGGCGAGTTGGGCGGCTTGGGCTTTGTTCAGGCTGCCTGCGGGGCGGCGGTAGAAATATTGGGCGGCGGCTTCTGCGCCGTATATGCCGTAACCCCATTCTATGACGTTGAGATAGAGCTCGTAGATGCGGTCTTTGTCGGTGGTGGCTTCCAGCATGGCGGTGATGGCGGCTTCTTCGGCTTTGCGCCAGTAGCTGCGGCTTTCGTTGAGAAACAGGTTTTTGGCAAGCTGCTGGCTGATGGTGGAGCCGCCTGCTTTGATGCGTCCGCTTTCTTCGTTGCGCCGCATGGCGTTGCGGATGCCGTTCCAGTCAAAGCCGCCGTGTTCGGCAAAGTTGGCGTCTTCGGAGGCGATTAGGGCTTTTTTGAGATTGACGGAGATGTTGTTGTAATCCACCCAGCGGTAGTCCAGTTTGGTGTCGGGACGGCTGGCGGCGAGTTCGTCCATGCGCATGTTCATGAAGGCGGTGCGGTGCGGTGCCAGGGCACGGTAGCTGATGATTGTGCCGTATGCGGACATGTTGAACAGGATGAGTGCGGCAAACGGGGCGGCGAACAGCCATTTAATATATTTCATGCGGCAGGCTCCGTGCGCAGGGCGGCGATAACGGGGGCGGTGTCGGGCATAAAACCGCGCCAGAGGCGGTAGGCTTCGGCGGCCTGCCCGACGAGCATGCCCAAGCCGTCTGCCGTGCGTGCCGCGCCGTTTTGGGCGGCGGTTTCCATAAAGGCGGTGGGGCGGGCGGCGTAGAACATGTCGTATGCGAGCAGGCAGCCTGAAAAGATTTGCGGGGGCAGGGCGGGGGTTGTGCCGTTCAGGCTGCCTGATGTGGCGTTGATGATGAGGTCGTATTGCGGGGGGAGTTCTGCCATCGGGCGGGATTCGATGCCGAAGCGGCGGGCGAGGGCGGCGGCTTTTTCGGGGGTGCGGTTGGCGATGGTGAGGGCGGCGGGGTTTTCGTCCAGCAGGGGTTGTATTGCGCCGCGCGCCGCGCCGCCTGCGCCGAGGATGAGGATGCGGCTGCCGGAAAGGGGGATGCCGAGCCGCTGTAAGTCGCGCACGAGGCCGATGCCGTCGGTGTTGTCGGCGTAAAGCGTGCCGTCTGCACGGGGGAGCAGGGTATTGGCTGCGCCTGCTGCTTGGGCGCGGGGGGAGGCTTCGGCTGCGGCGGCGTATGCGGTTTCTTTGTGGGGCAGGGTTACATTGGCTCCGCTGCCGCCTTGGGCGAAGAATGCGGCGAGGGCAGCCTGAAAGGCGGCGGTGTTTTCGGCGTGGGTGCGGGTGTAGGCAATTTGTGCGCCTTCTTGGGCGGCAAACATTTGGTGGATTTGCGGGGATTTGCTGTGGGCGACGGGGTTGCCGAAGACGGTGTAGCGGGCGGTCATGGTTTCAGGCTGCCTGAATGCGGGGATAGGGGCATTGTAGCGGGGGCGGGGTAAAAAACCAAGGGCGGGGCGGGCGGCAAGTGCCTGCGCGTTTTGGGTTTTCAGGCTGCCTGTGGGTGTGCGGCGCGTGGGCAGCGAGTGCCCACCTTACGGGAAACGTGGTTTCAGGTATCAGCTGCTGCGCGTGCGGGTTGTGTCTTTGCGCAGGCGCAGGGCGTTGCCGGCTGTGGGCAAGGGGGGGTGAAATTCAAAATTGATGCGCTCAATGGCGGTTTTGTAGGGTGGGCACTTGTTGCCCACGCGGTTTTGTCTGCCAATCCTATTTCAGGCTGCCTGAAACCGTTCTATTGCACCGCGTGGGCATAAATGCCCACCCTACGTCAAGATTAGAGGTTTCATGCGGGCTACGGCTTGCTTTTGGGGTTGTTGGATCTTGAAATTAATCCACGCGTACACTAGAAATTATAATGAATGATTTTTAACTCTATACCTAACTCAGATAATAATTGAATTTGATTTAAGGAGATTTTATATTCACGAGTGGCCTCTTCGTCGCTCCAGCTGTAAATTATAAGCTCCTTATTTAGTTTATATTTTTTAAATATATAGTTTAAATGTTTCTTTACGCCTTCTATTTTTTGTATAATTTCATTAATTTTTTCATTTAAATTTTCCTCTTTATCTATACCAAAAGAATAGTAAGAGTGTTCAATTATAAATTGAATCTTTTTATTTGGGGAGGTAAATAAATCTCCCTTGCTATAAAACTCAGCATTTTTAATATTAAGTATTTTGTCTATTTCCCCCCATATTAATATAATCATTTGATTCCATATAAAATGTTACTTCAATTGAATTATTCAGCATCATTAGAAACCTATGTTATTTTATTGCGACAAAGCATCACTCAAAGCACCAATAGCAGCTACATCACCCAAAGACCCATCTAGGGGGCTGACTATAGCTATGACAGCAACAACTGTAAGACCAGCAATATAACAATAATTTTTGTTATCAGATCGTTCTTTTTCTTGTGTTGACGAACATTTTTTTGCTGGTGCAGTAGGAGGAGGTAAATCATCATCGCAATCAATTCCTGTTCTAATAAATTCAGTTTTGTAGGGTGGGCACTTGTTGCCCACGCGTTTTTATCCGCCAATCCTATTTCAGGCTGCCTGAAACCATTCTGTTTCACCGCGTGGGCATAAATGCCCACCCTACGGGAAGCGTGGTTGCGGGTATCAACTGCTGCTGCGCGTGCGGATTGTGTCTTTGCGCAGGCGCAGGGCGTTGCCGACCACCAGCAGGGAGCTGAAACTCATACCGAGTGCGGCCACCCACGGCGTAACCAGTCCGGCAATGGCGAGGGGGACGGCGGCGGCGTTGTAGAGGCTTGCCCAGAGCAGGTTTTGGCGGATGACGGCGCGGGTGCGGCGGGCTTGGTGCAGCATAACGGGCAGCAGCATCAAGTCGTCCTGCATCAGCAGGATGTCTGCGCCTTCGCGTGCCACGTCTGCGCTGCCTGCGGGTGCGGCGGACACGTCGGCGGCGGCGAGCACAGGGGCATCGTTGATGCCGTCGCCGAACATGAGTACGCGGCGGCCTTGTGCCTGCAATGCCTGCACATAGGCGAGTTTATCTTCGGGGGAGGCATCGGCGCGGCAGTTGGGGATGCCGAGCGTGTCGGCCAGTGTGCGGGCGGCGGCGGGGGTGTCGCCGCTCAACAGGTGCAGGGTGATGCCGTGGGTGCGAAGCTCGGCCAGCATATCGGCGGCGCGGGGCTTGGGTTGGTCTTGCAGAAGGAAGGCAGCCTGAAAGCCGTCTTGGTTGGCCAGTGCGGCAACGGTGCTGCCTTGCGCGGCGAGTTCCGCCAGCATTTCAGGCTGCCTCACGCCTGCGGTGCGGGCGGCGAAGGCGGGCTTGCCGATTGCCCAGATTTGCGTTTTGCCGTTGCGGGTGAGACGGGCGGACACGCCTTGCCCGATTTTGCCGGCGCGCTCCTGTATGGCGCAGTCGGGCAGGGCGGTGTGGGGCAGCCTGAAAAAGGCTTGGGCGGCGGGGTGTTCGGTCTGCTGTTCGAGCAGTTGGGCGATGGCGACGGCTTCACGGACGGGCGGCGGCAGGCTTTCAGGCTGCCCGGTTTCGTTCAGGCTGCCTGAAAACACGGTTTCGCCGCTTGGGCCGAACAGAAAAACCTGCGAAACGGAGAGCCTGCCTTGGGTGAGCGTGCCGGTTTTGTCAAACACGGCATCGGTGATTTGGGCGAGGTTTTCCAAGGCTTGGCCGCCGGTGGCGAGGATGCCGCTGCGGGCGAGCCGGTCTGTGGAAGCGGCGAGGGCAGCGGGCGTGGCGAGGGAAAGGGCGCAGGGACAGGTGATGACGAGCAGCGATACGGTTGTCCATAGGGCGCGGTAGGCATCGGTGTAGTGCAGCCAGATGAGAAAGGTGGGGAGGGCAAGGGCGATGAGGCCGAGGGTGAAGCCCGATGCGTACCGCTCTGCGGTTTCGGCAAGGCGGGGCTTTTGCGACAGGGCGCGGTCAAGCAGGCGGCTGATGTGGGCAAGGCGGGTTTGTTTGCCCGTTTCGGTGGCGCGGATGACGAGGGCGGCGGCAGTATTGAGGGTGCCGGCGGACACGCGGCTGCCGGCGGTTTTGGGAACGGGCAGGTGTTCGCCGGTGAGCATGGCTTCGTCTGCTTCGCTTTCGCCTGAAAGCACGGTGCCGTCTGCGGGGATGGTTTCGCCTGCGCGCACGAGCAGCACGTCGTTTGCGCGGATGGTGGCAACGGGGGTTTCTTCGGTTTTTTCTGCGGGATAGTCGGGCAGCCTGCGGCAGAATGCGGGCATGAGTTTCGCCAGCCGCTCGGCCGCATCGCCTGCTTTGCGCCGCGCGCTGTGTTCCATAAACCGTCCGGCGAGCAGGAAGAAGACGAACATGGCGATGCTTTCAAAATACATCCCCTGCGTGCTGCGGGTGGCGAGCGCGTACACGCCTGCGACAAAGGTGAGCGAAACCGCCAGTGCGACGGGCGTGTCCATGCCGGTGCGGCGGTTTTTCAGGTCGCGCCATGCGCCTTGGTAGAACGGAAAGGCGGCGTAGAACATGGCGGGCAGCACCATGAAAAACGCGCCCCAGTGCAGCATGGCGAGGTATTGGGGTTCAATGTCGGCAAAGAGATAGGTGGGCAGGGCGAACATCATGGTCTGCATGCTCGCCAGTGCGGCCACGGCAAGCCGAACCAGCATGGATTTGCGCTCGGCAAGGCGTGCGGCTTCCTGTTTGCGGATGTCGTAGGGCTGGGCGGTGTAGCCTGTTTTCCGTATCAGCGAGAGGATGTCGGAAAGGCGGATTCGGCTCTCGTCCCAGCGGATGCGGGCGCGGTGGGTGTTGTAATTGAGTTCGGCGCGGGTGATGCCTTCGCAGCGCATCAGGCGTTGTTCCACCAGCCACACGCAGGCGGCGCAGGTGATGCCGCCGAGCATAAGCGCGGCCTCTTTTTGGTTTTCGGGCAGCGTTTCCACAAATTCCGCCTGTATTGCGGGCAGGTCGTATAACTTCATCTGCGCCATGATTTCGGGCGGCGGCAGCTCGGCTTGTCCGGCGGGAGCGGTTCGGTTGCGGTAATAGCTGTCCAGCCCCACGCTGATGATGCTTTGGGCAACTGCCTGACAGCCTGCACAGCAGGCGGGATGCGTTTGGTTTTGATAGACGATGGGGAAATCGGCGTTGGCGGGAACGGGAAGCCCGCAGTGGAAACAGGTGGATTCGGGCATGGTGTTGTGTGTGGGTGTTTAAGGTTGGCTGTTCCGTGCCGGACGGAGGCAGCCTGAAAGCCTGATTTTCAGGTGAAACCCTTTGTAAAACGCCGGATTTGGACACGGTTCAAAGCGATATGGCTGGCGTACAGAAAAATAGATATGTGTGGCGGACACTGGCTGCCCATGCGTTTCAGGCTGCCTTGGGACAACGCGTGGGCAACCAGTACCACCCTACGCAAACCGAGATTACGTTGCAGAATACGCGGAAAAGCGCGGCGCGAAGATAAGGTGTCCCAAACGGGGAAATAAAGGTTTCAGGCTGCCTGAAAAAACAGCCGCACCTGTTTGGAACGGCTGCGGCTGCATTGGCTGCGGCTTATTTTGCGGGTTCTATTTTCGCGCTCTGCATCAGTTTATCCAAAGTTTCCTGAACGCGTTCGTTCGCCATGCTGGCACGCAGGGCTTCTTGGATTTTTTCCAGCGGATCGATTTTGATGGTGCGCTTGTCGTGGATGTAATACAGCGCGTGCAGGTTGTCGCCGGAAATGGGCTTGCTGTGCTGGCCTTTGTTGAGGCCGGAGATGGCGGCATAAATCTGCGGGCGGGCTTCTTGGATGTCTTTTAAGGCGACGAAATCGCTGATGGGCAATGCGCCTGCTTTGATTTCGGGGTCTATGGAATATTTGCGCGCGGTTTCGGCAAAGGATTTTTTGGCTTTCAAATCACGCTCGGCAGCTTTGATTTGGTCGGCTTTGTCGGTGATGATTTCGCCAATCTGCACTTCGGGCGTGTTGTCGTAACGCTGTTTGATTTCGCCGTAGCGCTGCTGCACTTGGGCATCGGTTACGGGATTTTTGCGGGCGGCATCCAGTGCATAGGCCTGCATCAGAAGCTGGTTTTGGTAATCCGCCCATGCCTGTTTGAAATCGGGCTGTTTGTCCGCGCCTTCGGCACGCGCCTGTTTCAGGGCTTCTGCTTCGGCGGCTTTGTAGTCTGCGCTTTTGTCCAAATGCTGTTTTTTGGCTGCCTGCACCACCACGGTTTCCACAATGGTTTGGTTGGCGATGAAACGGCGCAAATCGGGGCTGTCCTGTATCTGGCCTTGGCTGTTGGCGATGGTTTGTTGGGCGCGGCGGTCGAGGTCTTTGCTGTCTATCTTGATGCCGTTCACGGTAAACACGGTTTCCGCCATCAGGCTGCCTGAAAGCAGTGCGGCGGCAATAACGGCGGCGGTTTTTGCGGTCTTCATAGAGGTTTCCTTTCGTGAGGGGGAGATTCGTTTCAGGCTGCCTGAAAATATTCGTCGGGAGTATGTGCGGCAATGCTGAGGGCGTGGATGTGTTTTTGGGCGAACAAATCCGCCAGAAGTTCCTGTATTTTGCGCTGGCGGGCTAAACGGCTCATGCCGGCAAACGCGCTGCTCACCACCAGTATGGCGTAATGCCCGCCGCCCCGGTTGCCTGCGTGGCCTGCGTGCAGATGGCTTTGGTCTTCAAAATCGAACACGTCGGGCGCAAGCGGGGCAAGACGGGCAGCCATGGCTTCACGCATGCCGGCATTCATTTGGGAAACACCTGTTTGAACGGGCGAATCAGCATTTCGGCATATACGCCTGCCTGCACATAAGGGTCTTCGCCTGCCCAAGCTTCGGCGGCATCCAAATCGGGGAAGTCGGCAATAATCAGGCTGCCCGACATCGTGGTTTCGTCATCGGGCAGCGGGGTGGGGCCGGCGGCAAGCAGGCGGCCTTGTTTGTCCAACGCTTCCAAGCGTTGCAGGTGGGCAGGGCGGGCTTCGGCGCGTGCCTGTTTGGAATCGGGGGCATCGGTGGCAAGCAGCATAAACAGCATGGTTATTCCTTTTCTTTGGGGAGGTGTTTGAAGATATAAATGGCTTGGGCAACGGAAAAAGCAATGGAGATGGGCAGATAGCCGAAAACCTTGAAGCTTGCCCAAGCGGCTTGTCGTTCCGGTGTAAACGGATAGGCGACAAATAGGTTGAGTGCGCCGCTGAACGCGAAAAACGCAATCCACGCATAGCCCAGCCGTTGCCAAGCCTCATCAGGCAGGGAGAGTTCCTTTTGCAGCAGCAGGCGCAGTCCGTTTTTTCCGCGAAGCTGCATGGCCAGCATCAGCACGGCCATCGTCCAGGTGAGTGCGGTGGTTTTCAGCATGATGAAGCGGGCATCGCCGAGAAAGATGGTGAGCCCGCCAAAGCCGACAACCAGTATCAGACTAAGCCACTGCATCGGTTCCAGCCTGCGCTGTTTATAGTAGGTATAGGCAGCCTGAAGGATGCCGATGGCGACGGCGGCAACAGTTGCCGCCACCATATCCTGCGTGGCGGCGTACACAATAAAAAACAGGATGACGGCGGCAAAGTCGCTAAATGCTTTCATGGTCTGCGTGTGTGGGGATAAAAGGCGGCATCATAACCGAAAAGCGTTCTGCTGCGAAGCCGCGCGCCCAGTTTGGCAACTTATTCGGATAGCAGGAAAAACTCCACCAGCACGTTCTTAAACAGAAAGCCCATCACGCCCAGCCCCAATACGAAAAACAGGATAAACATTCCCAGTTTTCCTGCTTTGGACTCTTTGCCCAAATTCCAAACGATGAAGCCGAGAAAAACCACCAGCCCGCCGATGCCGAGTCGCATGCCCCACATGGCAAATTCTTGTTCCGACATTATTGTTCCTTATTGATTGTGTGTGCGAAAGGCAGCCTGAAAAGCCGTTTTCCCGCTTTCAGGCTGCCTGAAATCATGCTGCGGCGAATGCCTGCTGCAAATCGTTTTTCAAATCGTCCGGATATTCCAGCCCTACCGAAATGCGCAAAAGCCCTTCGGTGATGCCTGCTGCCAGTTTGTCTTCGGCAGACATGCGCGCGTGCGTGGTCGTCCACGGATGGGCGATGGTGGAGCGCACGTCGCCGAAATTGGCGGTTTTGGAAAAAATCTGCACGCGGTCTATCACCTTCCAAGCCGCTTCTGTGCCGCCTTTCACTTCAAACGCGATGACCGTGCCGCCCGTGCGCTGCTGTTTCTCCACCAGCGCCGCCTGCGGGTTTTCAGGCAGCCCCGAATAATAGACTTTGGCTACCTGCGGCTGCTGTTGCAGCCATTGTGCGATTTCCAAGGCGGCGGCGGACTGGGCATCCGCACGCAGTGTCAGCGTTTCCAATCCGCCCAAAAGCAGCCATGCGTTGAATGGCGAAATGCTCAGCCCTGCCGAATTGACATACATTGCCACTTGCGAAACCAGTTCTTGGCTGCCGCAGACGATGCCGCCGAGCACGCGCCCCTGTCCGTCTATGGATTTGGTGCCCGACTGCACGCTCAAATCCGCGCCAAAGCGCAGGGGCTGCTGCACGGCGGGCGAGCAGAAGCAGTTGTCCACAGCCAGAAGCGCGCCGTTTTCATGGGCGATTTTGGCGATGGCTTCAATATCCGCCGCCTCGCCCAGCGGGTTGGACGGCGTTTCCAAAAAGAACATTTTGGTGTTGGGACGCACCGCGCTGCGCCACTGGCCGATGTCGGTCTGCGAAACGAAGCTGATTTCAATGCCGAAGCGGGCAAGATGCCCCGAGATGAAGCCTGCGGTTGTGCCGAACAGGCTGCGGCTGCTGACCAAATGGTCGCCCGCACTTAAAAAGGTGAGCAGGGCAGCCTGAATGGCCGCCATGCCCGTTGCGGTGGCAATGCCTGCTTCTGCGCCCTCCATCAGGGCGACGCGTTGCTGGAATGCGGTTACCGTGGGATTGTTGGTGCGCGAATAGGTGTAGCCTGTCTTGCGTTTGGCGAACACGTCGGCGGCCTCTTCCGCGCTGGCAAACATAAAGCTGCTGGTGAGAAACAGAGCCTGATGGTGTTCGTTGAACGGGGTTTGTTCTTTGCTGCCGCGTATGGCGAGCGTTTGCGGGTGGAGTTTGCGTGGGGTTTCCATGTCGGCAATCCTTGCGGTTTTATGCTGGAAAGCCACTATTCTGCGCCTTTTCAGGCTGCCTTTCAATGCTTATAATTACATCCGTTTACTTTGTTTAACACAATATAAGAACTTTGCGAAACCTCAGATGGCAAAGAAATGGGTCAAAAACGGGGATTTTGCAAAGTTCTCAATATGCAAATTTGCGTGAGGCCGAAGCCGCTTCCGCGTTTCGGTGAGGCGGATGTTTGTGTCCGTGCGGTTTCAGGCTGCCTTGGGATGCAGAACGCGCGGGTGCGGAGCCTGCCTTCTGCCGCCGTTTGCATTTGTTTTCTATCAGAAAGGTACGCATCATGAAATGGACCGATACGCAGCGCATCGCCGAAGAGCTTTACGACCTGCACGGCGACAGCATCACCCCCGCCACCCTGCGTTTTACGCAATTGCGCGATTTGATTCTTGCACTGCCGGATTTTGACGACGACCCTGCCCGCTGCGGCGAACGGGTGCTGGAAGCGGTGCAGCAGGCGTGGATTAAAGAGGCGGAATAGCCGGTTTTATAGAGAGCCATTTATGCCCACGCGGTTTCAGGCTGCCTTCAAATAGGCAACGCATGGGCACGTTCTTGTTCCGATTTTTGTTAATCCGCCGTATTGATAGCGTTCTACCAGTGTGCCGAGCATGCGGAAATTTCCCCATTTTGGCTTGCTTGAAAGGCAGCCTGAAACGTGTTTTTCAGGCTGCCTTTTTTGCCGGCGGAGACGGCGGCGTTATCCACAGATTTTGTGGGTAATCACGGCATCCGGCGGTTGTGCATAAGCAAAAATCTTGTGAAATCAGGTATTCCGCCAAGGTTGCCTATTTTTTGTGCAATTTATATATTCATTATTTAAATCAATAAATTAAACTAAAAATTTTACTGTCAAGCTGTGGGATAAAATATTTTTTGGCAGAAAATGGCGGATTTTTGGGGCAGGGCGCGCGGGCGCGGCACGGCGGGCTTGGGATAGCCTGAAAACGGATAAAAAGGCAGCCTGAAAACTGTTGGATTTGTGTTTTCAGGCTGCCTTGATGCGTTTGTCGGCGGCTTATTTTTTCTTGGCGTGTTTCAGCGAATCAATGGCAACAGCCATGATGATGATTGCGCCTTTGATGATGTATTGCCAATACGGGTTCACGCCGATGTAGCTCAGGCCGTAGTTGATGAGCGTGAAGATAACGACGCCGACCACCACGCCGATGACCGAGCCCACGCCGCCGCTGAACGACACGCCGCCGATAACGCAGGCGGCGATTGCGTCCATTTCATACATAAAGCCCAAATTGTTGGTGGCCGAGCCGATGCGTCCCGCTTCCAGCATGCCGCCGAATGCGTAGAACACGCCGGAGAGGGTGTAAACCCCCAGCAGATTGAGCGTTACGTTTACGCCGGACACGCGGGCGGCTTCGGGATTGCCGCCGATGGCAAACAGGTTTTTGCCAAAGCGGGTTTTGTTCCAAATAATCCACATCAGCACGATGGCGGCGAGTGCGTACACCGTGATGTATGACAGGCGGAATCCGCCCAGGCGGAAGAAGCCTTGGGTGAAATCGGAATATGCCTGCGTGAAACCGGCAATCGGTGCGGAGCCGACGTGGTCGTAATACAGCGAATTGATGCCGTAGATAATCAGCATGGTGCCCAGCGTGGCGATAAACGGGGTGACATTCATCACGGTTACGATGATGCCGTTGGCCAGCCCGATGAGTGCGCCGATGGCGGCAACCAGCAGGATGACGAGCGGAATCGGCACTTCGCCAAGACCGGGGAAGACTTTGTTCACGTTGTCCATAGATTGCAGCAGCGTGGCGGACACCACGGCCGCCAGCCCGACCTGCCGCCCCACCGACAAATCCGTGCCCTGCGTCACAATCAGCCCTGCCACGCCCAGTGCGATGATGACGCGCACGGAAGACTGGGTGAGGATGTTGCTGAAATTGGTGAGGCTCAGGAAGCTGGTGTCCTTGGAAACGATGACGACAAGCAGCATCAGCAGCACGAAATAAAGTGCGTAGTCTTTAAACAGGGCAAATGCTTTTGCGGAAGCGTTGGGTTTCATTGTTTATCCTTCAAAACGGTTTTCAGGCTGCCTGAAAACGCAAAAATCACAAATATTTGGCGGAAAGCTGCAAGATTTCTTCCTGGCTGGTTTCGGCGGTATTGACGATGCCGGCCACCCGTCCCGCGCTCATCACCAGAATGCGGTCGGTCGTGCCCAAAAGCTCGGGCATTTCGGACGAAATCATAATCACGGCTTTGCCGCGCGAGGCGAGGTCGTTGATGAGCTGGTAGATTTCAAATTTCGCGCCGATGTCTATGCCGCGCGTGGGTTCGTCCAACATCAGGATTTCGGGATGGGTCAGCAGCCAGCGTCCCAAAATCACTTTCTGCTGGTTGCCGCCGGAAAGTGTGCCGATGCGCGTTTTGTGGCCGGGGGTTTTGACGTGCATGGAGTCGATGACCCACTGCGTGTCTTCCTTCATTTTTTTGTTGTTGAGAAAGCCGGCTTTCTCGTAACCCTTTATATTGGAAATCAGCGAGTTGAAGCTGATGTCCAGCCCGCCGAAAATGCCCGTGCTGCGGCGTTCTTCGGTAACCAGCGCAAAGCCGTTTTTAATTGCGTCCACGGGCGAGCGGTTGTTCACGGGCTTGCCGTGTACCAACACTTCGCCGCCCTGCATTTCGCGGATGCCGAACAGGGTTTCCACGATGTCGGTGCGCTTTGCGCCCACCAAACCGCCGATGCCCAGCACTTCGCCCTGCCGCAGTTCAAAAGACACGTCTTGGATGGAAGGCTGGTTTTTGGCGGTTAGGTTTTTCACCTGCAACACCACTTCGGCGGGGGTGTTGGTCTTTTCGGGGAAACGCTGCGTCAGGCTGCGCCCCACCATTTTGGCAACCAGCTCGTCCATATCCGTTTGGGCGGTTTGCAGTGTGTCTATCCATTTGCCGTCGCGCAGGATGGTGATTTCATCACAGATTTTGAAGATTTCTTCCATCTTGTGCGAAATATAGATGATGCCGCAGCCGCGCTCTTTCAGTTTGGCGATGATTTTGAACAGATGGGCGACTTCTTTTTCGGAAAGGGAGGAAGTCGGCTCGTCCATAATCACGATTTTGGCGTTGTAGGAAAACGCTTTGGCGATTTCTATCATCTGCATTTCGGACACGGACAGCTTGGCGACTTTTTCGCGCGGGTCGATTTTGATGTCCAGCTCGTCAAAAATGGCTTTGGTGTCGGCATACATTTTTGCCGTGTCCACAAACAGGCCTTTGGTGGGATAGCGTCCCAGCCACAGGTTGTCCATTACATTGAGCTGTTTCACCAGATTCAGTTCCTGATGCACCATGGAAATGCCGTTTTCCAAGGCTTCTTTGGCGTTGTGGAAATTTACTTCCCTGCCCAAAAAGCGGATGCTGCCCGAATCTTTGGCATAAATCCCGAACAGGCATTTGAGCAGGGTGGATTTGCCCGCGCCGTTTTCGCCCATCAGCGCGTGTACGGAACGGGCTTTCACGGTTAGGTTTACGCCGTCCAGCGCCTTCACGCCGGGAAAGGATTTGCAGACATCCGTCATGGTGAGCAGGATTGGATGTTCTTCGTTGTTCGGTGTTGCGGTGTTTTCGGTATTCATTGCGGAAATCCCTGTGGGTTGCGGACGGTTTCAGGCTGCCTTTATACCGTGCCGTATAAACCGCCAAAGGCAGCCTGAAAAGCGTGATGCTGTTTTCAGGCTGCCTGAAAAGCCGCGGAGCGGCTGTTTATTTGGCTTTGGCAAACTGGTCCAAATTGGATTTGTCCACGCCCACATAAGGCACGCGGATGATGTTGTTTTCCAGTTTCAGGGCGGGGTTTTGTTTGGGGTCTTTGCCGTTTGCCAAGTCCACCGCCAGCGCGTAAATCGCTTTGGCCTGCGTGTCGCCGTCGTTCAGCACGCTGCCGGCCAGTGTGTCGTTTTTAATCATCTGCAAGGCTTCGGGCAGTGCGTCCACGCCGAATGCGGGCAGCACTTTGCCTTGCGCCTTCATGGCTTCCACCGCGCCCATCGCCATGGCGTCGTTGTTGGACAGCACCACTTCAATTTTCTTGCCGCTGGGACCGGCCAGCCATGCCTGCATGATGTCTTTGGCTTTGGCGGCATCCCACATGCCGGTATCCAATTGAAGCTGGTTCACTTTGAAGCCGTCTGCTTTCAGTTTTTCCACCACATATTTGGTGCGCGCTTCGGCATCGGGATGGCCGGGTTCGCCTTTGAGCAGCACGTAATCAATGACGCCGTCTTTGTTCAAATCCCACTCGGGATGCGCTTTCCAAGAGTCGCCCACCAGCTTGCCTTGGATTTCGCCGGATTCCTGCGGATTGGTGCCGATGAAATAGGCTTTGTCATACGTTTTCAGTGCGGCTTCGCCCGGGTCTTTGTTGAAGAAGATAACGGGAATGTCCGCTGCTTTGGCTTTGCCGATGATGGTGGGGGCGGCGGCAGGGTCGACAAGATTGATTGCCAGCACCTTCACGCCTTTGGAAATCAGCACGTCCACCTGGTCGTTTTGGGTGGACTGGCTGTTTTGCGAATCGTTGAGCAGCAGCTCGGCGGTTTTCTGCGCGGCGGCCTCACCTTCCAAGGCTTTGCGCATCAGCGACATGAAGTTGTCGTCATATTTGTAAATCGTTACGCCGACTTTGACGGCATCGCCCGCAGGTGCGCCGCTTTGCACTGCCGCGCCCGATGCGCCGCCCTGTTGCGCGCTGTTGTTGCCGCCGCCGCAGGCTGCCAGCCCCAAAGATGCGGCCAAAACGGTTGCCAGAAGGTTTTTTTGGAATGACATGGTCGGTACTCCGTGTTGAGATTGTTGCCGGATAGGCAAAATTGTATAATCGCAGGGTTACATGAAATTACAAACGGCGCGAAGTTTGTCGCAAAAATTAAAGTTTGTAAATCAAATTAACACCGTTATCCGCTAAATTTTTTAAATCAAAGCAGAAAAATAAACCCGAAACGCAGGCACAAGCCGCTTTCAGGCAGCCTGAAAAGCGTTCGGGTATTTCTTCCGCCTGAGACCTTTGCAAAACCTCAGATTTGAGCGCATTTCAAAGCAATAGCATCGCATAATGCGCAGAGAATATTGAAATATTTTCAAGCATTAGAGAAGCGCATTGCGAAGAAATGGGCCAAAGATGAGGATTTTGCAAAGGTCTCCGCCCGCATAAAGCCGCACCGATGTTTAACCCTGCCGACCACCCCCACCGCCGCTACAACCCGCTGGCCGACCAATGGATTCTGGTTTCCCCCCACCGTGCCAAACGCCCGTGGCAGGGGCAGCGGGAAACCGCCGACACCGCACACCGTCCGTCCCACGACCCAAACTGCTATCTCTGCCCCGGCAACGCGCGCATCAACGGCGAAAAAAATCCCGATTACACCGAGCCGTTTGTGTTCACCAACGACTTCTCCGCGCTGCTGCCCGACACGCCCGAATTTTCCGATACGGCAAACCCGCTGTTCCAAAGCCAAAGCGTGCGCGGGGTGAGCCGCGTCATCTGTTTTTCGCCCGACCACGGCAAAACCCTGCCCGAGCTGTCCCCAAACGAAATCGAAGCCGTTATCCGCGTGTGGCAGCAGCAGTGCGAAGAATTGGGACGTGCTTACCAATGGATACAGGTGTTTGAAAACAAAGGCGCAGTGATGGGCTGCTCCAACCCTCATCCGCACGGGCAGATTTGGGCGGGCGATTTCCTGCCCGATTTGCCCGCCAAAGCGCACGCCGCGCAGCAGAAATATTTTGCCGAAAACGGCCGCGCACTGCTGGCGGATTATGCCGAGCAGGAACTGGCGCGGCGCGAACGCATTGTCGTGGAGACGGAACACTGGCTTGCCGTCGTGCCCTATTGGGCGGCATGGCCGTTTGAAACGCTGCTGCTGCCCAAAGGCGACGTGCGGCGCATGACGGACTTGGACGATGCACAGCGTGCCGGTTTGGCGCAGACGCTGAAACGGCTCACCACGCGTTACGACAACCTGTTTGAAACCAGCTTCCCCTATTCGATGGGCTGGCACGGCGCACCGTTTGACGGGCGGGAACACCCCGAATGGCGGCTGCACGCCCATTTTTATCCGCCGCTTCTGCGTTCCGCCACCGTGCGCAAGTTTATGGTCGGCTACGAAATGCTGGCCGAAGCCCAGCGCGATTTAACCCCCGAACAGGCCGCCGAACGGCTCGCCGCGTTGCCGGACATCCATTACAAACAGGCAGCCTGAACGGATATGAACAATATTCGGTTTGCGTAGGGCAGGCATTTATGCCCACGCGGTTGTTCTTAGGGCGGATGTATGCCCGAGCATTTTCAGGCTGCCTTTATTTACAGATGCCGAACGCGTGGGCAACGATTGCCCACCCTACCTTGCCGAAAATGTTTTGCAAAAAGCAGAAACTGAATGATGCCGTTGCCGATACGCGGGAATGGACACGCATCACGCCGGTTGCGTAGGGTGGGCATTTATGCCCACGCGGCTGTTCTCAGGGCGTATGTATGCCCGAACATTTTCAGGCTGCCTTTGGGGCATAACGCGTGGGCAACGAGTGCCCACCCTACCTCACCGAAAATGTTTTGCAAAAAACAGAAACCGAATGATGCCGTTGCCGACACACGGGAATGGATACGCACCACGCCGGTTGCGTAGGGTGGGCATTCATGCCCACGCGGTTGTTCTCAGGGCGGATGTATGCCCGAGCGTTTTCAGGCTGCCTTTGGGGCATAACGCGTGGGCAACAAGTGCCCACCCTACCTTGCTTGCTTAGGATTAATTCCCAGAAAGAAGTAGAACTTGAAATTATTTAAACTCATGAAAGAAATATTATATGAATATAGATTTCGCAAAAATAGAAGAATTTTGCACGACCAAGCAACAGTTGAAAGAGGTAGCAAAATTAAAAAAGAAATTTTCGATTACAAATGCAGCTAACAAAACAGCATTGATAAATTTAATGTACAGCTTTTTTATTCATGGGAATTTACCACCACTTTCCTTACTTGCACCCAATTTATTAACGGTAAAATTTGAGGGAAATTTTAACAAATGGAGTGGCGTTGAAATTTTACTCGGCATCCTGTATGCATCAGGGGTCTTAGATACGCACCAAAAAGAAGTTATGTTTTCCATTTTGGAATCTATCGGCAATTATCCATATAAAGATGAATCACTACGGGAATTTAACAGTGCATACCTGAATAAAAAATTATCTTTATATGGAATTAATAAATATATAGACGAGATACAGAAAGCTGTTAATGAAAACAAATATAGATACGAGTATTCAATGCGGTTAAGGCTAATTTCTGCCGCCGCCATCGTGCAGGTGATCAATAAGGCTGCCGACACAAAATTAGAGGAAAAAATGAATAAGATTATTCGAGAGCAGAAAGCCTTGCTTACCGAAGAGAGACTATTTAAATACAGTTAATCCTAAAACGTATCCGTTTAATACATAACCGAGGAAACCCATGAATCCAAGCCAAATCTTCCGCCGACAGTTCAACCGTGCCCCGCAGCATATTATCCGCGCCCCCGGCCGCGTCAATCTGATTGGCGAACACACGGATTACAACGACGGCTTCGTGCTGCCCTGCGCCATTGATTTCGGTACAGAAGCCGCCGTTGCCCCCAACGGCACGCAGACCGTGCGCGTGTTCGCCGCCGATTACGGCGAGCAGGACGAATTTCCCCTTGCAGACGCATTTTCAGGCAGCCTGAAAAAATCCGAAATACAGTGGGCAAACTACATACGCGGCGTGGTTTCGGCATTTGCCGGACACGGTTTCAGGCTGCCCGAAGGCGTGGACATCGCCGTGGGCGGCAACGTGCCGCAGGGCGCGGGATTAAGCTCCTCCGCCGCGCTGGAAGTCTGCATCGGCAAAGCCCTACAACACACCTTCGCCCTGCCTATGGACGAGACCAAAATCGCCCAGCTGGGGCAATATGCCGAAAACCGCTTCGTCGGCTGCAACTGCGGCATTATGGACCAGCTCGCCAGCGCGCGCGGCGAAGCGGGACACGCCCTGCTGATAGACTGCCGCAGCCTGGAAACCCGCGCCGTGCCCGTTCCCGCCGGATTGGACATCATGATTATCCACAGCCATGTGAAACGCGGGCTGGTGGACAGCGAATACAACACGCGCCGCGCCCAATGCGAAGCCGCCGCCGCCCATTTCGGCGTCAAAGCCCTGCGCGACGTTTCGCCGGAACAGTTTGAAGCGGGCAAAAAAGGGCTGGACGAAACCGCCGCACGCCGCGCGCACTACGTCATCCGCGAAAACCAACGCACGCTGGATGCCGCCGAAGCCATGCGGCGCGGCGACATTGCCGCCCTCAGCCGCCTGATGGCGGAAAGCCACGCCGGCATGCGGGACGAATTTGAAATCACCCACCCCGCCGTGGATTTGCTGGTGGATTTGGTACACGAAGTTATCGGCAGCAAAGGCGGCGTCCGCATGACGGGCGGCGGCTTCGGCGGCTGCATCGTCGCCCTGGTGCCGCACGGTTTGGCAGACGAAGTGCGCGCACACGTTGCACGGCATTACCACGCGCAAACCGGCTTGCAGGAAGAAGTATTCGTATGCCGTCCGTGCGCCGGCGTTGCCGTGGCAGCCTGAAACGGCATCAGCCCGCCCCAACGTGAGCGGATGCTGCGTAACTCCGGTTTCCGTAGGGCGGGCATTTATGCCCACGCGTTTTCAGGCAGCCTGAACGCTCTCTCCCAGCAGAAAGGCAAAGGAGCAGATTCAAACGGCTATTCCGCCCTGTTCTGCAACCTTATCTCAAATGCACGCTATATTAGGGCAGGCAATTGCCGCCCCTTGCCGCTGCCTGTATGATTTTCAGGCTGCCCTCCGATTACGGCAGCCTGAAAACCCAGTTTTCAGTTTCCCAACCACACTCCGAAAGGAAGCATGATGAGTAACCAAGTAACTTTTCACCAACAGCCTGTCCGCGTGGAAGGCAGTTTGCCCGCCGTCGGCGCGGCCGCGCCCGCGTTTTCCCTTGCTGCCGCCGATTTGTCCGACAAAACGCTGGCGGATTTTACCGGCAAACGCAAAGTGCTGAACATTTTCCCCAGCATTGATACCGGCGTGTGCCAGCAGTCTGTGCGCGCGTTCAACCAGCACGCTTCTTCGCTGAACAACGCCGTGGTGCTGTGCATTTCCGCCGACCTGCCCTTTGCCCAAGCCCGCTTCTGCGGTGCAGAAGGGTTGGACAACGTGGTTACGCTGTCTTCCTTCCGCAGCAGTTTTGCCAAGGATTACGGCGTGCTGCTGGCAGACGGTGCCGTGCGCGGGCTGACAGCGCGCGCAGTGGTGGTGCTGGACGAGCAGGACAAAGTGAAATATGTGCAGCTTGTGCCGGAAATTGCGCAAGAGCCTGATTACGATGCGGCACTGGCGGCGTTGTAATCCCGCTTCCGCATAGAACAAGGCAGCCTGAAAACGTGAACATGCGTTTTCAGGCTGCCTTTTTGTGTAGTGAGTCGCAACGCGTGGGCAGCAAGTGCCCACCCTACCCATTCCGTTTGTGCGGCATTGGCAGCAATACCCGCAAAGAGGACAGCCTGAAAACGTGGATACGTATAGTCGATTAAAATAAAAATGAGACAAGGCGGCGAGCCGCAAGGCGTACAGGTAGTACGTCAAGGCGAGCCAACACCGTATCATTGCAATTTTAATCGACTATATTTTCAGGCTGCCTTGGGGCGCGGAGCGCCGATTCTTGTAGAGTAGGCATTTATGCCCACGCGGTTGTTGCCTTTGGACAGGTGCGCAACGCGTGGGCAGCGAGTGCCACCCTACCCATTCCGTTTTTGCGGCATTGGCAGCAATATCCGCCAAAAGGGCAGCCTGAAAACGTGGATACGCATTTTCAGGCTGCCTTGGAACGCGGAACGCTGATTCTCGTAGGGTGGGCATTTATGCCCACGCGGTTATCGCCTTCTGAAATCAATCGGGCAGGGTGATTTTGCCGCCGCCGTGGCGGGGCTGCCTGCCTGTGGCGAGGTCGATAAACATTTTGATGCGTGCGCCGTATTCGCGCAGGCGGGTTTTGAGGCCAGCGCGGATAGCGACATCGCGGGCGTTGAAGCCGTATGCGGGGATGCCGTGGGCGCGGGCGAGATAGACGGCGCGTTCGTTGTGGAATTTTTGTGAAACGACGATATAGCCTTCCTGCCCGAAAATATCGCGGGCGCGCAGCACGGAATCCAGTGTGCGCAGGCCGGCGTAATCAGGGGTGATGTTTTCGGGCGGCACGCCTTGGGCGATGAGGGCGGTTTTCATGGCATCGGGTTCGTTGTAGCTGTGTTTGCGGTTGTCGCCGCTGGCGATGATGTGGCGCACTTTGCCGCTTTTCCAAAGTTCGGCGGCGGCTTGGATGCGGTAGTCAAAATACAGATTGGCGCGTCCGTCGGCGAGGGTGGGCGTGGTACCGAGCAGCAGGGCGGTTTTGTGTGCGGGCAGGCTGTCGGGACGGTCGGTGAGATAGGGCGCGCTGCTGCGGCTGACCCACACGTCGGCGACGGCTGTCAGGCCTAGTGCGGCAACCAACGGTATCAGGATGAACAGGAAGGGTTTCATGGCGGATTTTTTGGGGAAGGCAGCCTGAAAACGCAAAAAGCGTGGGCATGAATGCTCATACTATGCAAACCGAGACCTTTGCAAAATCCCCATCTTTGGCACATTTCTTCGCAACGCGCTTCT
>CAUQSD010000032.1:0-21407 GCA_963520685.1 uncultured Kingella sp.
TAGTACGTCAAGGCGAGCCAACGCCGTATCATTGCAATTTTAATCGACTATAAAAATGATACAAGGCGTTAGAACATCAAGGTGGTGCAACGCCGTAACACCGCAGTTTTAATCCACTATAATCGCTTCCCTTTTTCCTTTTCAGGCTGCCAAATGCCGCATCATGCCCCCCAAGCCCTCGTCATCTTTTCCGGCGGACAGGATTCCGCCACCTGCCTGTTCCAAGCCATCGCCGAATACGGCGCGTCCAACGTGCAGGCCATCACCTTCCGATACGGACAGCGGCATGCCATAGAACTGGAACGCGCCGCCTGGATTGCCCGCGATTTGGGCATCAAACAGACCGTGTTGGACTTATCGCCGGTAAACCACATCACCCACAACGCCCTAACCGACCCCGAAACACCGATTGCCGCTGCCAAAAACGGCCTCCCCAACACCTTTGTGGACGGACGCAACGCCCTGTTTCTGCTTTACGCCGCCATCTATGCCAAATCACAAAACATCCGCGACATCCTCATCGGCGTATGCGAAACCGATTTCTCAGGCTATCCCGACTGCCGCGATGCGTTTGTCAAATCCATGAACACCACGCTTAATCTGGCGATGGACTACCCCTTTAACATCCGCACCCCGCTGATGTTTCTCACCAAAAAAGAAACCTGGGCACTGGCAGACCGCCTCGGCGCGTTTGACTACATCCGCCGCCATACCCACACCTGCTACCAAGGCACAGAGGGCGGCTGCCACGAATGCCCAAGCTGCATCCTGCGCGAACGCGGCCTGCGCGAATACCTTGCCGAACGCGGCGCAGACTGACTTTCAGGCAGCCTGAAACGCAAAAGATACGCAAAGAAGCTGTACAACATATTAAAAATCAAGCAGAATCACATTTCCCCGTTCACAAAAGAAAGGAAAAACATGACCGCGAAATCCACCTTCCTGCGCAACGCCGTGCTGGTACTCACCCTCAGCGCATTGACCGCCACCGCAGCCGATGCCCGCAGCCTGTTCCGCAGCAAACGCAGCCGCACCAACACCGCCGCCGCCATTGCCCTAGGCATGGCCGCCTACACGCTGTACAACGGCTACAACACCTACCGCGAAGATGCCGCAGGCCGCCCCTATCTGCGCGAAAAAATGGAAGCCAACGACCGTCTGGAACGCGAAGACAACGAACGCTACTACGGCCGCAACGACTACCGCCGCGCCCTTCCCGATGACGGCGGCTATTACGGCTACCGCTACGAGCCCGAGTCCGACCGTTACCGCCGTACCGACCGCCGTTACCGCTACGACAACTACGATGATTACAACGACTGACACAGCCGTTTGACAAAAAAGCACGTTCCGCCAAAGAACGTGCTTTTTTCCGCGTCCCGAATCCGCAAAAGGCAGCCTGAAAACCGCATTTCCCGCTTTCAGGCTGCCCTGTCTATTGCCGGTGCAGGGCGGCAAGTTTCACATAATGGCCAGCGGAATAGCGCAGGTGTTCCCGCTCTGCCTCCGTGAGCGCGCGTATCTGCCGCACGGGCGCACCCATATACAGAAAACCGCCAGCCAGCCGTTTGCGCGGCGGCACCAGACTGCCCGCACCGATAACCGTGTCGCTGCCGATTTCGGCATCATCCAGCACAATTGTACCCATGCCCACCAGCACACGGCTGCCGATGGTACAGCCGTGCAGCATTGCACGGTGGCCGATTGTAACTTCGTTGCCGATAACGAGCGGCGAACCTTCCGGTTTGGCGGCTGTCGGATGTGAAACGTGCAGCACACTGCCGTCCTGAATGTTGCTGCGGCAGCCGATGCGGATGGTGTTCACGTCCCCGCGCAGCACACACAGCGGCCACACCGATGATTCAGCTCCCAACACGATGTCGCCGATTAAAACGGCAGTTTTATCAACAAAGCTGTCGGACGCGAGCTGCGGTATATGTCCGCCGAACGGGCGAATGTCCATGTGTTTTCCTTAATGTCTTTGATATTGCTTAGCTGACATGCGTAAAAAATAGCGGATTAAAACGGCTATGGTTTCAGGCTGCCTTTGGGCGCGGACGCGTGGGCATAAATGCCCACCCTACGAAACGGCGCTGCATTATTTTCCCGATAAGGTAGAGCGTGCGCTTGCTGCTAAGCTGAAACCTTTGCAAAACCCCCCATCTTTGGCACATTTCTTCGTAATTATCTGCGCATTCTGCGATGCTATTGTTTTGGGTTGTACCCAAATCCGAGGTTTTGCAAAGGTCCCAAACTAACTTTTTCAGGCTGCCTTGGAACACGGAAGGCATGATGCACGAACCCCCAAGTGCAGAACGACACTTGGGGGCAGGCAGCATTTCAGGCATGCCCCATGCGGCAAAGGCAGCCTGAAAAGCGGTTTTACGACAGCCGTCCGTGGCACTGCTTGTATTTCAGCCCGCTGCCGCAGGGGCACGGGTCGTTGCGGTGGACGGTGCGCCCCTCTTTTTCCAGTGCATCGGGGAAGAAGCGGCGGTCGTCTTCGGTAACGTTGTCCGGATTGAATGCGGCGCGTGCCAGTCCGTCGCGAGAGCCGGACAGCACCGACTGCATATCGGGCGCATCGGCTTGGAACGCCTGTGCGGTGATGTGTTCCTGCGGCAGCTCCTCGTCCACGGGTTCGTGGGCGCGCACTTCCGCGCTGACCAGATACGCGCTGGACGTATATTGGATGTTGTGCCACAGGTTTTGGAACATATCGAACGCTTCGCGCTTGTATTCCTGCTTCGGATCTTTCTGGGCATAGCCGCGCAGACCGATACCTTGGCGCAGATAGTCCATTGCGGCCAGATGTTCGCGCCATTGGGTATCGATAACTTGCAGCACCACGTCGCGCTCAAAATTGCGGAAGGGCTCGCTCCCTGCCAAATCGGCTTTGGCTTTGTAATCCTGTTCCACCTGGGCAAGCAGACGTTCTTTTACGTCTTCGTTTTCCAGTGTGTTGTCCGCTTTCAGCCAGCCGACAATATCGGCATGGATGTTGAACTCGCCTGCCAGTTTTGCGGTCAGCGCGGGGATGTCCCATTGTTCTTCCATACTGTCGGCGGGCATATACGTGTCCACAATGCCGCCGATGACGTTGGTGCGCCAGTTTTGGGTCAGCGGGCTGATATCTTTGCTGTTGAGGATTTCGTTGCGCTGGCGGTACATCACTTTGCGCTGTTCGTTGGCAACGTTGTCGTATTCCAAAACCTGTTTGCGCATATCAAAGTTGCGCCCTTCCACTTTGCGCTGGGCGTTCTCAATTTGGCGGGTCAGAATCCCTGCCTCAATTGCCACACCCGGTTCGGGCGCGAGACGGTTGAGAATGGCGGCGGCGCGGTCTAGGGCAAACAGACGCAGCAGCGGGTCTTCAAACGACAGATAGAAACGGCTGGAACCGGGGTCGCCCTGCCGTCCCGCACGTCCGCGCAACTGGTTGTCTATGCGGCGGCTTTCGTGGCGCTCCGTGCCGATAATGTGCAGCCCGCCTGCGTCTACCACGCGTTGGTGGTCGGCTTCCCAAGAGTCTTCCAGTTTTTTTATGCGGGCGAGTTTTTCTTCTTCGCTCAGCGTTTCGTCTGCCATGATGGCTTCGGACTGGTGTTTGACGTTGCCGCCCAATACGATGTCCGTGCCGCGCCCCGCCATGTTGGTGGCAACGGTAATCATGCCGGGTTTGCCTGCCTGCGCCACAATCAGGGCTTCGCGTTCGTGTTCTTTGGCATTGAGTACGTTGTGCGGCAGTTTTTCGCGGTGCAGGAGCTGGGAGACGAGTTCGGAGTTTTCAATTGTGGTGGTGCCGACCAGCACGGGCTGGCCTTTTTCGTGGCATTTTTTGATGTCGTTGATTACGGCTTCGTATTTTTCTTCCGAGGTGCGGAAGATTTGATCGTTGAAGTCTTTGCGCTGGATGGGACGGTTGGTGGGGATGATGACGGTTTCCAAGTTATAGATGTTTTGGAACTCGTAGGCTTCGGTGTCGGCCGTGCCGGTCATGCCCGAAAGTTTGGCATACAGGCGGAAATAGTTTTGGAAGGTGATGCTGGCGAGTGTTTGGTTTTCTTTTTTGATTTCCACGCCTTCTTTGGCTTCCACTGCCTGATGCAGTCCGTCAGACCAGCGGCGGCCGTCCATCAGGCGGCCGGTGTGTTCGTCTACGATGACGATTTCAAGCTGTCCTTCTTCGTTGGGTTTGACGACATAGTGCTGGTCCCGGTGGAACAGGGTGTGTGCGCGTAATGCGGCCAGCAGGTGGTGCATCAACATGATGTTTTGGATGGCGTAGAGCGATTCGCCCTCTTTGAGCAGCCCCATGCCGGTCAGAATTTCTTCGGCATGTTCGTGTCCGCTTTCGGACAGCGTAACCTGCATGTTTTTTTCATCTACCCAGTAATCGCCTTCGGGGCTGTCTTCTTTTTCTTGGGCAATCAGGTGGGCGGGAACCTGGTTCATCAGGCGGTAGAGTTCTATGTTGTCGTCTGCCTGTCCCGAAATAATCAGCGGCGTGCGGGCTTCGTCAATCAGGATGGAATCTACTTCGTCTACCACGGCGAAGTTCAAATCGCGCTGAACTTTGTCATACGGGCTGGTTACCATGTTGTCGCGCAGGTAGTCGAAGCCGAATTCGTTGTTTGTGCCGTAGGTGATGTCGCTGGCGTAGGCGGTTTGGCGGGTGAAGGGGTCCATATTGCTTAGGATGACGCCGACCGACAGCCCTAAGAAATTGTAAAGCGGGCGCATGATGCCTGCATCGCGCTCGGCAAGATAGTCGTTCACGGTAACGACGTGCACGCCTTTGCCCGATAGGGCGTTGAGGTATACGGGCAGCGTGCCGACCAGCGTTTTGCCTTCGCCCGTGCGCATTTCGGCGATTTTGCCGTCGTGCAACACCATGCCGCCGATAAGTTGTACGTCAAAATGGCGCATTCCTAGGATGCGGCGCGAGGCTTCGCGGCACACGGCGAAGGCTTCGGGCAGGATGCTGTCCAACGTTTCGCCTTCGGCGAGCCGTTTTTTGAATTGGGCGGTTTTGCCGGCGAGTTCTTCGTCCGACAGAGCCTGCATTCCTGCTTCCAGTGCGTTGATGGCGGCAGCGGTTTTCCGATATTGTTTCAGCAGGCGGTCGTTGCGGCTGCCGAAGATTTTTTTGGCGATGTTGGTCAGCATGTTTTCGGGGTTCCCTTAGGTTTGTTCGGTGTGCCGTATCAGTTGGCAAATGGGGCGGATTTTATCATACGGATGCCCAATATAGGGACGGGCGGGCGGTTTATCAAAGCATGCGGGCTGCCTGAAACGGCGCTTAACGTTTTTTTACGGTTTTCAGGCTGCCTGAAACGTGATGTAGTGGATTAGTTGCGCCAGCGCAAGTTTGGGTGTGAAAATCCTGCGGAATATGTAAACTTTCATTAAAATAGCGTTAGCACATTGTTTTCCCTTTTTTTAACACAGCCATTATCGGAAAGGAACAAAACATGGCAGGACACCAGTTGCAGCCGTTTGAAGAAGTGGATTTGGGTGCGAAGAAAAGCAGCCTGAAAATCTTTGAAGATGCGGTGATGAAATACCGCGGTGCGGTTTCGCAGGAAGACAGCGACCGTGCGCCGCTGCCGAAAGACTATCCTTATGCCGAGCGCATGGGGCGGCGGCTTTATGAGGCGGAAAAGGCCAAATTGCAGATTGAACTTTTGAAAGTGCAAAGCTGGGTAAAAGACAGCGGCGCACGCATCGTCAGCCTGTTTGAGGGGCGCGATGCGGCGGGCAAGGGCGGCACAATCAAACGTTTTATGGAGCATCTGAATCCGCGTGGTGCGCGCATCGTGGCATTGGAAAAGCCCACTGAAACCGAACGCGGGCAGTGGTATTTTCAGCGTTATGTGCAGAATCTGCCGACTGCGGGCGAAATGGTGTTTTTTGACCGCTCTTGGTATAACCGTGCGGGTGTGGAACACGTGATGGGCTTTTGCACGCCGCAGGAATATCTGCTGTTTATGCGCCAAGCCCCTGATTTTGAGCGGATGCTGACCGATAGCGGCCTGCACCTGTTCAAATTTTGGTTTTCGGTGTCGCGCGAAGAGCAGCTGCGCCGTTTCGTATCACGCTACTCCGACCCGCTGAAACACTGGAAACTGTCGCCCGTGGACGTGCAGTCGCTGGATTTGTGGGATGCCTATACGGAGGCGAAAAATGCGATGTTTTTCCACACGCATACCAAAGATGCGCCGTGGGTCATCATTAAGTCGGACGACAAAAAGCGCGCCCGCCTCAACTGCATCCGCCACTTCCTGCACGCGCTGGATTATCCGAACAAAGATTTGGATGCCATCGGCGAAACCGACAGCCTGATTGTGATGCAGCCTGATATGAATACCGTGGCGCAGGAAAGGGGTTAAGCCGCTGTGCTGAAAGGGCAGCCTGAAAACCTTGTTTTGGGGTTTTCAGGCTGCCTTTTTTTGGTTGGGGCGGGGTGTGCATGGGGTGGGCTCTTGCTGCCCACGCGTTCTGTGTTTTAAGGCAGCCTGAAAATGCGCGGGCAGCAAGTGTCCATCCCGTAAACGTATCTATGCCGCTTTGGGTTGCGCTCCAATCCGCGGGTTGCGAAGGTTTCAGGCTGCCTTTGGGTTGATGGGCGGCAGATAGGAAACCGCCCCGCATCCGTTGTTCGGAAGCGGGGCGTGTGGTTTTCAGGCTGCCTTGTGTTTCAGTGGCGCGTGTTCGGGTTGTAGCGTTTTTCCAGATAGGCAAACAACCAGGTTAGGAACACGGTCATCACCAGATAAATCAGCGCAATGGTGTAGAGCGGTTCGACATAGGTGTAATACCGGCCCGAAATGGTTTTCTGCACATACGTTAGCTCTGCCACCGCAATGTTTGATGTGAGCGAGCTGTCTTTCAAAAGCGTGATGTATTCGTTTGCCAGCGGCGGCAGCATACGGCGCATAGCCTGCGGCACGATGATGTAGCGCATTGCCTGCCAATAGGTCAGGCCCAACGAGCGGGCGGCTTCCATTTGTCCTTTGTCTATGGATTGGATGCCTGCGCGGAAAATTTCGGTGATGTAGGCACCCGCGTTTACGGTGAGCGCGAGCGTGCCGGCGATTACCGCACCGTAGTTACGGCGGATTTCCACTGCCTCCGCCCCGCTGATTAGCAGCCCGTGGTCTGGGTGGATGAGTGCGACCAGCCACACGAAATACCACATAATAATTTGCACAAACAAGGGCGTGCCGCGAAACAGCGTTACATACAGCAGCGACACCATCCGCATCAGCCACGCCAGCGCGCGCAGCAGCACGTTGGCATTCTCAAAACGGATAATCCGCATCATTGAGCCGAACAGCCCCAAAACCGTGCCGCAGAGTACCGAAACCGTGGTCATGCCCAGCGCAATCAGTGCGCCGTTCAAAAACATGTAGCGGTATTCGTAAATAATGTCAAAACGGAAATTCATAGCCTTGCCCGAACTGCCCCCGTGCGCCTACCTACGCCGCAGGGAAAAATCGCGCATTCTACATTAAAACAGTACCCTGCCCAAATATTTTCAGGCTGCCCGCCGCCGGTTCAGGCAGCCTGAAATCGGTTAGAATGCGCGGTTTTCCGCCATCCGAGCCGCTTATGGACATCTGGTTTTCCGCCCGCCTGCCCGCCGTTCCTTCCGCCGTAACCGTCGGCAACTTTGACGGTGTGCACACCGGCCACCGCCATATTTTGGAAAGGCTGTCTGCCCGAGCCGCCGCACGCGGGTTGCGCCGCTGCGCCATCGTTTTTGAACCCCAGCCTGCCGAATTTTTCAGCGCACGGGCAGGGAAGCCCGCCCCCTGCCGCATCACCCCCTTGCGCGACAAACTGCGCCTGCTGGCGGATACCGGCTGTTTGGACGGCGTGTGGGTGCTGCGTTTCAACGAACGCTTCGCTGCGCTGGAAGCGGAAGCCTTTATCCGAACTATACTTCGCGAACGGTTGGATACGCGTTATCTTTTGGTTGGCGACGACTTCCGTTTCGGCAGAAACCGGGGCGGTGATTTTTCCCTGCTTGCCGCCTGCCCCGATTTTGAAACCGAACGCACGCCCAGCATTCTGATTGCCGGCGAACGTGCCAGCAGCACCGCCGTGCGCCATGCCCTGCAATCGGGCAGCCTGAAAACCGCCCGTGCGATTTTGGGACACGGCTACACGCTGAGCGGGCATGTCAAACACGGCCAAAAGCTGGGGCGAACCATCGGCTGCCCCACTGCCAACATCCACCTGCCGCCGCACCGCTATCCCCTTAGCGGCGTGTTCATTATCCGCGCGACAGGCAGCTTCGGCACGCGCGCAGGCGTGGCATCGTTTGGCAGAAACCCCACCGTGTCGCACACCGATGAAGCCAAGCTGGAAGTGCATCTGTTTGACTACGCGGGCAGCCTGTACGGCGAACGGCTGGGAACCGAATTTCTGCACAAGCTGCGCGATGAGGCCAAGTTTGACGGCATCGGCGCGCTGCAAGCCCAAATCGCTGTCGACATCGCCGAAGCAAAGGCATGGCTGGCGGAAAACGGAGGGGCTGCCTGAAAGCGTGTCGGCGGGTTTTCAGGCTGCCTGCTTCAAACGGCACATCCCCCTTTCAGGCTGCCTGAAAAGGGGGATGTGTTTTTAATATGTTTTCAATGGACTTCGTTTGCGGGCGGTTTCATGTATTCCGCCACCCGTTGCAAACGCTCTTTGCCGAACACTTGGTCAAGCAGCAGCAGTTTTTTTACTTTGCGGATGCGCTGGCAGATAACGGCAACGGGCATGGTTTCGGCATCGTTTTCGGCAAGATTTAAGCTGGCGGCGTATTCAACCAGCCCGTCGGAGAGCGTGGGGCGTTCCGCCGCAATCCAGCGCAGCAGCCGCAGGCATTTGCTGGCGGGCATGGCGGCGGCGGCAGTCAGGATGATGCGCAGTTCGCTAATCAGGGCGAGGTCGTGGATTTCGGGGTCTTGCAGTTTTTGGAGGACGGTTTGCGTTAAACCGGCAAGCTGGTCTTGGCGGTTCTCGAACGGTGAGGTTTCGTTGTCCAGGGAGTTTAAGACGGCGGTGAGTGCGGGGTTGGGGTCGGTTTTGCGCCAGTATGCCGTTACGGCGGCATCGCTGAGGTCTATCGGGGCGATGATGCGTTGCATGTATCGGTCCTTGTTTTCGGTTACAGGTTGTTGTTTTGGAATGCGGGGTTGCCTGCTGCTTTGAGCTGCCTGATGCGGTTGTCCAGTTCTTCGTCGGTGAAGGTGCGCCCGCTGGACAGGATGGGGACGTATTTTGGGGCGATTTTCCCTTCCAGCACCCGCTGGCGTGCGTGGACGGCGAAATGTACGCCGTGGGTCCACACGAGTTCGGCGGTGGTTTCGGATACGCGGTCGGGGTCTTTGAGCAGGCGGTCGGTAATTTCTTCGTTGAATACGAGATATTCGCGCACCACGCACAGTTTGCCGTCCAGCGTGGGGATGAGGCGCTGCGAGTAAATCAGGCGGGTGTAGTTGATGAGTTCCAGAATGATGGAACGTTGGGCGATGCCTTCGTAGCCCAGACCGGTGATGCGTTTGAAGAAGGCGGAAACGTTGTTGGCGTGCAGGGTGGTGTAAATCAGGTGGCCCGACATCATGCCGTGCAGGGCGGCTTCCATGGATTCCATGTCGCGCACTTCGCCGACGAAAATGTCGTTCGGGGCTTGGCGCATGGCGTTTTCAATGCCTTGGGCAAATGAGGTTACGCCGCCTGTGCCGATTTCAAACTGGTCGATGATGGTTTGGAACTGGGGTGTGCTGTCAAACGGGATTTCTACCGGTTTTTCCAGTGTGATGATTTTTTTTGAGGTTTCGGGGTCGCGCGCCAGATAGTCTATGAAACCCGAGAGGGTTTGCGATTTGCCTGTGCCGGTTGCGCCGCAGAAAAAGATGCCGCCGTATGGATAGCGGAAGCAGCCGAGCAGGTCTTCGCCGATTTCGGACAAATCCAGCGGGCGGGGGCGCAGCGGTGTGTTCCGCATGGTGATGGAGTAGCCGCGTCCGCCTTGCGAGTAGCCGGTGGAAATATTGACGCGGAAGCGTGCGCGCATGTCTTGGCGCGAGAGGGTGTAGCTTTTGTCTATCGGTTTGCCTGCGGACAGGGCGGCGATGGCGGTGGAGGAGTTGTCGTAGAGCCGTTCTATGAAGGATTCTACTTCGGGGCGGGTGAGCGGGCGTTCGCTCAGGTTGTATTTGCGCCCGTAGATGCGGGCCCAGATGGGGGTGCCGGTTTTGACGAAGATGTCGGAGGCTTCGTTTTTGATGGCGGTTTGCAGGAAGTCGTCCAAATCGTCGGACAGGAAGACGGTGCGGTCTATCGGTAGGACGAATTTGTTGATGTCGTATGAGATGAACTGGCGGATGAAGCCGTCGAAGTGTGACAGGTCGTCTGTGGTTGGTTGTGCCGCCATTTTGGGCTGTTTCCTAAACGGTATGAAGGGGTTGGTGGAAAAACTGCGGATTATATAGCAAACCGGCCGAACTTCCGAGACGGGGGGCGGAACCGTTGCAAAACCTTAGATTTGAATACGGTTTAAAGCGATATAGATTTTGTGGGGTGGGTATTTGTGGCTCATGCATTTTCAGGCTGCCTTGGAAGATGGAACGCGTGGGCAGCAAGTGCCCACCCTACGACCCTTGGCATGGTGCGTAGCATTACGGAGTGCGAAGACGGGGGGCAAAGGTTTCGGGTTATTCCAGCGGTTCGGGTGCGGCTTCGGGATAGGCTGCCCAGCCGACTGCGCCGCAGGCTGCCAGCAGCAGTGCGGCGGCGGGGGCGTAAAACAGTAGGAGGGCATAACAGGCAGCCTGAAACGGCAGGGCGGCCAGTGCGCCGAGCATGCGGAAAAACGTTGTGTTGTTGCGCCCGTCTGCGAAACGCTGTGCCAGCCTGCCGCCTGCCGCAACCAGCGGGAAGGCGGCGGTAAACAGGATTTTTGCCCACGGTCGCGCGGGCGGTTGTGCCATCGGCACGGTTTCGCGCACGCTTTGCCGCTGTGCTTCGAGGAAGGCGGTGCCGTAGTCCTGTCCGTGTTGTGCGGCCTGCCATGCGGCGGCTTGGGCGGCATTGAACGCGGCGTTGTCGGGACAGCAGACGGACACTGCGTCCAGCGCGGCGGAAAGTTCGGCCTGAACGGCTTTTGCGCCGCTGCCCTGCGGTTGGAAGGCTGCGCCGAATACGATGGAGACGCGGCTGCGGAAGCGGTCGGGAGCGGCGTAGAACAGGCCGACGGGCTGCACGGTGAAATCGGTGCCCGCTGCTTTCAGCCGCGCGGCCAGCACGCCCATGCCGCCGTGGTAGGGCAGGGGGCGGCACTGCCATTCGCTTGTTCCTTCGGGATAGAGGCACAGGCTGCCGCTGGCTTTGATTTGTTCGGCGGCGGAGACAAGCGGCGGCGGTACGCTGTCGGCGGTTATGCCGTAGCGTTCGCGGTCTTTGTCGCGCACCACGGGGATGCCGTCAAACAGCAGCCGCAGCAGCGGGTTGCGCACGAGCTGCACGGACACCAGCGAGGGGATGCCGCCCAATACGTATGCCGCCACCGTGCCGTCGGACGCGCCGCTGCGGTGGCTGACGATAAACAGCACGGGTTTGCCGCGACAGGGCGTGCCGGTAACGGAAATGCGGTAGTGGCAGCAGGCAAGCAGGCGGTGAATCAGGCGGACACGGGCAGGTAGGACGAACGGGTAGCGGCGGCGGAACATGGCGGCGTCAATCGGTTGGGACGGGTTTGCAGACGGGCGGGATGATACTGCCGCGCTTTTGGGCTGCCAACAGGCGGGGGATGTTGATGTCTGTGCGGTTTCAGGCTGCCTTTCGCCGTCTAGTAAGGCGGAAAAGCGGACGGTTGTGTCGCCGATGCGTGTTTGTGGGGCGGGTGTATGCCCACGTGTCGCATCCAAGGGCAGCCTGAAAACGCGTGGGCAGTGAGTGCCCACCCTACGGAAATTCTGCTCCGCCTGATTTGGATAAGGCAGCCTGAAAATCTTGGGTTTCGGTTTTCAGGCTGCCTTTCGCCGTCTGAATAAGGCGGAAAGCGGGCGGTTGTGTCGCCGATGCGTGTTTGTAGGGCGGGCTTATGCCCACGCGTTGCATCCGAGGGCAGCCTGAAACACATGGGCAGCAAGTGCCCACCCTACGCCGACTTGTTGCTGATCTTTATGCTGATCAAACAACACCAAAAAGGCTGCCTGAATATAATTTCAGACAGCCTTAATATTGTTTGAGACAAAAAAGATGTATCAGAATTTGCTTTTGATGTCGTCAATCAGATTTTCGGCTTTTTCTTTCGCTTCATCAATTAAATGGCCTGCTTCTTCTTTGCCTTTTTTCAATGCATCACCAACTTTCTCTTCAATGTCGGCAGCCGCTTCTTTCACCTTGCCGATTCCCTGCTGGACGACACCTTCAGTTTTAAGTTTAGAATCATTAAGTAATTCCCCGGCTGTTTCTTTTATGTTGCCGCCGATTTGGTCTAATTTTCCATTCATAATCCGTTTCCTTGATTTTCAATTGATGGGAATTGGCACTGTATCATAATTTATTATCTAGATGCAACGACTAGAAACCGTTTGAATCTCAATCGTTCAGTTAAGTGGTAGGGTGGGGGTGTCCGTTGTCCACGCGTTCTATGCCCCAAGGCAGCCTGAAAACGCGTGGGCAGCGAGTGCCTGCCCTGCGGAAACACGGTGTCGCCGTTTGCAGCCCTATCCCAAACCGGCGTTACAGGTTGGCTATATAATTCCGCCTGTTTCACAGGGTTTCAGGCTGCCCCGAAACCTTTTTCCCATTTCCCCAACCACGGAGATTCCCATCATGACTTCCCTACTTCTGGACTTCCATTCCCGCAACGCGCTCAACACCGCCCTTGCCGGCGGCAAAGGGCGCGGGCTGGCGCGCGCGGCGCAGGCGGGGCTGCCCGTGCCACCCGGTGCGGTGCTGTCGGCCGATGCCTACCGCGCGTGGTTTGCGCCGCACTGCCAAACCGTGCGCGACATTCTGAGCCGCGAGGCCGATGCCGAATCGCAAAGTGCGGCGGTGCGGGCTTATCTGCAAACGCAGCCGCTGCCGCCCGAAGTGTGCCGTGCGTTGGCGGATTTGCAGCAGAGGCAGCCTGAAAGCTGGTTTGCCGTGCGTTCTTCGGGCAGTGCGGAAGACCTGCCCGGCGCAGCCTTTGCAGGGTTGCACGACACACTGTTGAACGTGCGCGGTGCCGACGCGCTGGAAAACGCCGTCCGACAATGCTGGCTGAGCCTGTGGAACGCCGAAGTGCTGCCCTATCGCGAGCGGCTCGGTTTGGCGCACGAAGAAGCGGCCATGGCGGTGGTGGTGCAGCAGATGGCGGAAGTGGGCGCGGACGAAGCGGCGGGCGTGGCGTTTTCCATAGACCCCGTGCGCGGCAGCCTGAACGAAGTGCTGATTAACGCCGCTTTTGGTTTGGGCGAAACCGTGGTGGCGGGCGGCGAGCCGGTGGACGAATACCGCGTAAACCGCGAAGGCGTGCTGACCGAAAGCCGCATCGCCGCCAAACCCGCCGCCCTGATTCGCGGCGCAGACGGCGGCACAACGGTTTTCAGGCTGCCCGAAAGCCGGCAGACGCAGCCCGCGCTGTCGCCCGAACAGGCCGCGCAGGTTGCCGAACTCGCCCGCCGCGCCGAAGCCCATTTCGGCTTTCCGCAGGACATCGAATGGGCGTTTGCCGGCGGTAGCCTGCACCTGCTGCAATCCCGTCCCGTCACCCGATTCGCACCGCGCTGGACGCGGGACGAATCCGCCGAACGCTTCCCCAACCCCGTTACCCCGCTCACCTGGCAGCTTTGCGAAGCAGGCTTCCACGAATCGCTGAACTACTCGTTCCGCCTGATGGGGCTGCCGCCGTTTTACGACAAATGGTTCGCCAGCAAAGACGGCTATATCTACGGCAACCAAAACGCCGTAGAAGTTTACGCCTGCCGCCTGCCGCTCGCCCCCCTGCGCGATGCCGACGCACTGGCGCGTTTCGTGGAAAGCGGCGGCCTGTGGCAGTTTGCCTGGATTAGCGAGCTGCCGACCCGCTGGATGAACGATTTGGACAGTTACCTGCTTGCCATCGGCCGCTTCAACGCACTGGATTACAGCAGCCGGAACCTCGCCGGATGCTGGGCCGCCGTGCGCGAAATCAGCGCGGAAGGCACACGCTACTTCCTGCCCAACATCGCCATCTCACTCACCCAAACCCTGCTTTACCGCGTCTTGCAACGCGTGCTCGCCATCATCGGCAGCCCCAACCCGCAGGACTTGTTTGACCGCCTCACCGCCGTGTCCGACACCAAAACCGCCGATGTGAATCAGGAAATGTGGGACCTGTCCCGCCTCATCCGTCCCCAGCCCGAACTGGCTGCCGCCCGCTTCCACAGCGCGGACGAACTGTGGCACGCGCTTGAAGGGCAGCCTGAAATCCAATCCCGCTTCAAACAATTCCTCGCCCGCCACGGCCACCGCGAAACCGACTTCGATTCCTACCGCCCCACCTGGCTGGAAGCCCCGCAAACCGTGTTCACCCAAATCCAAATGATGGCCTCGCAGGACGATTCCGGCCGCGAACGCCGCTACTGGCTTGCCAAAGACGCCATGTATGCCGCCGAACGCGAACTGTTTCAGGCAGCCCCCGCCGGATTGCACTTCTTCCTGCACGAGCTGCTGCGCCTCGTCCGCAGCTACACCGCGCTGGACGACTTGGAGCATTACCAAACCACCCGCCTCACCATCCCCTTCCGCCGCGCCGCCTATGAAACCGGCCGCCGGCTCGTCAATCTCGGCGCGCTGGACGACCCGTGGGACATCTTCTTCCTGCCCCCCGCCGACATAGACCGTGCCGTGGCCGATGGCGACTGCCGCCATCTGCGCCCCATCGCCGAGCGCGAAAAAGCCGCCTATCAGGCAGCCTGCGCCCGCCCCGCCGCATGGGAATACGGCAGCGCGCCCGCCGCTTCCGCTGCCGACGGCTGGCAAGGCTTGGGTGGCAGCCCCGGCACGGCCGAAGGCAGCGTGTACGTCATCACCGACCCCGCACATTTTGCCGACTTCCCGCAAGGAGCCATTCTGGTTGTCCGCACCACCAACCCCGCATGGACACCGCTGTTTTACCACGCCGTAGGGGTCATCACCGAAAGCGGCGGCCCGCTCTCGCACGGCGCAGTAACCGCCCGCGAACTCGGCATCCCCGCCGTGATGGGCATCCGCAACGCCTGCACGCGGCTTGCCAACGGGCAAAGGGTGCGGATAGACGGCCGAAACGGAATCGTGGAAGTGCTGGATTGAACCAAGCCGTTTCAGGCAGCCCTTTTGCCAGAGCAGAACTGCTTTCCGTAGGGTGGGCACTTGCTGCCCACGCGGTGTAACAGAAGGATTTCAGGCAGCCTGAAATGGGATTGGGAGATAAACGCGTGGGCAGCAAGTGCCCACCCTACGGGAGCATCGTCTCCTCTCTAAATAAAGGCAGCCTGAAAACCTTGGATTTGCGGTTTTCAGACTGCCTTTTTGTCTAACCGTGTTTACGGAATGCGGGCGGTTACACAAACCCCATCATGCCTTTTGCGCCTTCTTTCAGGCTGCCTTCTTCGCGCAGTGCGGCCAGCAGCGCGGCGGCATCGGCAAACGGCACGATTTTTGCCTGTTTGGCGGCGGTGGCAAAATCGCCGGCGGCAAGCTGGCGGATGCGGGCAATTTCGGGTTTCAGAGCGGCGGGGCAGTCCAAGCCCATTTGTGCGCAGTGCGCCTGAAACAGTTTCCACGCCTGTTCGGGCAGCAGCGGGCCGAATTCCAGTTTGAAGTCAAAGCGGCGCAGCGCGGCCTGGTCCAGATTCCGCATCAGGTTGGTGGTGGCGACGAAGATGCCGCGATAGGCTTCCATCTGCGTCAGCATTTCGTTTACTTGGGTAACTTCCCAGTTTTGCTGTGCGTGGCGGCGGTCCTGCAAAAAGCCGTCCACTTCGTCAAACACCAGCACGGCTTGGTTTTCGGCGGCTTCTTCAAATGCGGCGGCGATAAGCTGCTCGGTTTCGCCGACGTATTTGGACAGCAGGTCGGATGCGCGCCGGTATAACAGCGGTCTGCCTGCCTGCTCCGCCAGCCATGCGGCATACGCGCTTTTGCCCGTACCGGGCGCGCCGTATAGGCACAGTGTGCCGCGTCCTGCCTGTATCAGCCCTTGTGCAAGCAGGTTCAAATCCTGCTTGCAGTTGAGGTATTCGATGCTGTACACGGCGGGCAGGCGTGCGGATTTGTCGGATGCGCGCAGGTTGCCTTGTGCTTTGAGCGTGTTGTGCAGCAGCTTTTGGAAGAGTTCGCTTTTCTGTTCGCGCGTCCAGTCGGCGGCGGCGTGGCAGGTTACTTTGCCGGCCTGCTTCAAGAGTGCGGGAACGAGGGTTTCGTGTTCCGCCAGTGCGCGGATTTCGCTCTTGTCCATGAAGTCTTTGGCATGGGCGGCAACCATTTCGGCACGGCGCAGCAGCGGCGGGGCTTTCATTTCTATGACCATATCAAAGCGGCGGATGATGGACGGGTCGAGCAGTTCTACGTTGTTGCCTATCCAAATGGTCGGCACGGCGTTGCGTTCCAAAAAGCGGTTCAGCCAGGCTTTGTTGAGGCTGAAATCTTCTTGGGCGCGGTCGAATACGTCTTCCACTTCGTCAAACATCAGCATGGCGTTTTGGCGGGCGAGGATGTTTTGCGCCATCCGCAATGCGTTCAGGCGGTCGTTGCGGTCGGCGGGTTTGTCTTCGTCGTCCGTCCAGGAGATTTCATAGAGTTCTACGCCCAAGGCTTTTGCCAGCACGCGGGAAAATTCGGTTTTGCCTGTGCCTGCCCTGCCGTATATCAGGATGTTGCAGCCTGAAAAGTGTTCGGCAAAGGCGCGGCGCAGATAGTTTTCGGCGGCGGGGACGAGTACGCCCAAATGGGCGAAATCGGCGGCGGAAAGGGCGGTTTCGGGGGCGGACAGGATGTGCTGTTTCAGGATTTCGGTGGGCGTGGTGCGCGCCGTTGTCATCAACTCGGCGAAGCGGCGCGACATGAGGTCTATTTTGGAACGCAGGTGGTATTCGTCATGGTCCAGCGTTGCCAGCCCGATGCCGGCGAGCAGGCCTTTGGGCGAGAGGGCTTCGGCAATTTCGTTTTCAGGCAGCCTGAGCAGCACGGACAGGGCTTCAAAGCAGGCAAAGTCGTTCAATTCGCCCAACAGGCTGGTGGCGCGCGCGGCATCGGCTTGGGTATAGAGCAGGATGAAGAAGGTTAAAAGCCGCATTTCGGTTTCGGAAAACCGGAACATCTGCTGCCATTGGGCAAGGTTGTGCCGCAGTGTGTCGTTCAGGGCTGCCTGCCAGAGCGTTTCAAAATCGTGGTTCTGCTGCCATTCTTCGTAAGCGGCGCGCAGGCGGCGGCGGGCCACGGCGGGGTCAAAATCTTCTTCGTCTTCAAACCAGGCATCCGCGCCGATAAGTTGGGCGATGTCGGTGCGCTCGAATCCGTGCGGGGAGATGAAGTTGTTCTGCCCGTCCAAGCGGTAAAGCACGTCCCACACCCATTGGCGCATCAGGTCGGCAAGCGGTGCGTGAGTATTTTTCATGGTGTTGTTTTTCATTGAAAAAAGGGGGGCGGATTATACCGTTTCCCGCCCTGCTTGGGAAACGGGAAGGGCAGCCTGAAAGCGGGCGCAATAAAGCCGCCGTTTGCTGCGGCGGCTTTACTGTGGTTTTATTTCAAGTCAAACGTGTTGTCCGGATTGTTGTTTTGCTCGTTTTCGTTTTTGCCGTCTGCCTTTGCATCAGGTTTCGGGAATTTGTCTGAGAAGGCTTGGAAAACCTTCATCACATTAATTTCCGGATAGGTGGTTTGGTTTTTGAGCGGTTCAATACCTATGTGGTGGGTATGCTGTTTGGTACTGTTTTCGGCTTCGGGCTGTTGGGTTGGGGCTGCATTCTTTTGTGCGGCGGGACGGCCGTATCCAAGGTTTGTATATTCCTGTTGTAGCCGGTTTGCTTCGTTAATCCACTTTTGGGAGAATTCGCCAGCCGTCATGTCCAACCTTCCGTCATTTCGGCGAACGATTCCAATAGCCTTTTGGCGGTCGTATCCTTTCATGGAGGCGAGCACGTCAACAACATTCTCATTTGGGTGGGACAATAAAGCCCTTGCACCGGCCCAGCCCTGCTGGTGTCCCAAATAATATTCTCCTGCCGTGAGCTCGCGGCCCAGTTTTTGCTGAAGCTGTTTTGAATGGCGGTCATGGTGGTTTTTTGTGGCGATAAAGGAGGTTTCTAAGTCTCTTGTCCCTTCCCTTGTGATATTGTAGTCTTTAAAGTATTCGGGTTTGATTTGGAAGTGTCCGGATGCTTTTTTATCGTCTGAATGGTTGCCTATAGAAGGGGTACCCATATTTTCCCCACTATCACTTTCTATCTGATAGAGGGCTAACCATTTTGCCGGATCTTCGCCGTGTTTTATTGCCAAATCATATAATTTCTTTTGATTTTCATTTAATTGAGATTTTGCTTTTTTAGTATTCATTTAATCCTCCGGATAAGTAAATATAAACAATAAAGTCAGTATTTACATACCAACTATGCGGTTAACAAATTTTTTTTCAGATTCCTTATAGTATGGGTCTGATGATATTTCTTTATCAGTTGCTCTATAAAAATATTCCGCATATTCCCTTGCTCTATGAAGCCTGCATATCTGTATCCACATTTGCTTTCGAGATTCTGCGACGATTCCGCTTGGAAAAGCTTCGCATGAAGAAACTTGAGATTCAAAATATTTTTGATCTGTTTTTACCATATCCGCACTATTTTCATCATTACTATAATCCTTATCGGTAAGATATTGTTTTGCATAGTGCCGAGCAAGTTCCAAGAATGATTCGGCTGCATTGCCGTAACACACATTATCCCATGCAGTTCCTTCCGCTAAGGGACCGTCGTCGTGGAAGCAGGAAATTATTTCTCTTGCGATTTGCCGTTTTGCATCCGGCAGGGTTTTTTGGGTGATCGGTTTTTTAGGTGTTTTTGCCGTTGCAGTTGTTGGGGTAAGCAAGGCAAGTAAGATGGCGGATGTGGCAAGGCTTGTTTTTGAAAAAAGATACGTGGGGACTTTCATGTTTGCTCCTTATTTTAGGGGAAGTAGTTCAATATACGTTTATTCTTCAAAAGTGTCAATTGTTTATTTCGGTATGCGATGCCTGGAAGCTGAGGTTGGCATTTATATGTCAACCATGCGATTAACAAGCTTTTTCCAAATGCATTGGAATATGGATCTGATGATATTTCTTTATCGGTTGCTCTATAAAAATATTCTGCATCTTCTCTTGCTATTTGAAGTCTGCATATTTATATCCAAGTTTGTTTTTGGGGAAGTGGACCGATTTTTCACTTAGGAAAACTTCATATACGAAACCTGGAATTCAAAATATTTTTTATCTGTTTTACCATATTTGCAATATTTTTACGGTTTAAAAATAAATAATTAAAAATATATATTTAAAAGCTTAAATAAAAGTTTTAGATGCCAACTTTTTCTTTAATATCTTTATTAAGGTAATAAATCCAAGATCTTGGTTTCTTAGTTTTGGGTGGCAGTTCCTCCATGGTTGGTATATAGAAATATTCTGCATATTCTCTAGCCCGACTGATTCTGCAAGCCTGTATCCAAGTATCTCTTTGGGAAAATGCTCCGCTTTTTCCGAGAAAGTTTTCACACTGAGAAACTTGAGATTCAAAGAAATCCTGATCCTTTTTTACGTCCTCAATAGTGTCTTTGTCGTCTGTATCTTGGAGATTTTTTGCGTATGCTCTTGCACCGTTAAGAAATAGGTCTGCGACCTTCCCATAACAGAATGTATCCAAGTTATTGCCAAAATTTTTTTCGGCATCGGGCATATTGTAACAATCCCTCATTGCTTTAGCAATGTCCTGTCTTAATTTTGGCAAAGGTTTAATATTGGTTGCCTCTTCATGGGCAAAAACAGTCCTAGGCAGTAAGAAAGCTAAAAAAATGGCAGCATATATAGTAAAGTTTAATCTTAGGAAGGGAGTAAAGGAGGTTTTTTTCATGATGTTTCTCTTTTCTTTTGATAAGAGGATTGGTTTGTAAGAAAATTGCTGACGGCAATTAAGCCGAATCTTAGAGAACAGATTATATAATGATTTATAATCAGTATACTTTAATAGTATCATTTTTTAATAAAATAGTCGATTGTGTAGGTAAATTTTGAAATTTAATCTATAATCTAGAAAGATTAGATTGGTCTTTCTGCTTACTTTGCTTAAAATAAAACAGAATGGATAGAATCGGCCTAAAAATGATCCGAAACGGTTTTCAGGCTGCCTTTCGGGATATAATTTTATTTTTTACACGGTTGATGTCATGAACGAAATCGTTTTGCCCCAAATCAATACCGTTATTTATGTTTTGGATTTGGTCGGTGTTACTGCCTGCACTGCTGCTGCCACTGTGCTGGCGAAGCAGTTGAAGTTTGATTTTTTCGGAGCAGTGTTGGTGTCGTTTCTCGGCGGTGTGGGCGGTGGAACGCTGCGCGATTTGCTGATTAACCGCCATCCGATTTTTTGGCTGCACGATTTGAACTATCTTTATACGGTGCTGGGTGTGAGCCTGATTGTGCAAATGTTTTACGGCTGGTTTGCCCGCATCAACGATGTGATACGCTGGTTTGACGCGTTGGGGTTGGCGGCGTTTACCGTTATTGGGTTGGAAGCCGCGCTTTCGCGCAATATGGGGGCGACGATTGCGATTCTGATGGGTGCGTTTACGGCGGTAATCGGCGGGGTGATGCGTGATATAGTCTGCCGTGAAATTCCGTTGGTGCTGCGCAAGGAAATCTATATCACTGCGTCGGTTATCGGCAGCGGCTATTATCTGTTGGCAATGAATGCGGGCATGGGGGCGTGGACGCGGAGTATTTCTACAATTGTGCTGATTGCGGGGGTGCGGATGTTGGCTGTGTCCCGTGGCTGGAATTTTCCCGATTTGACGCTGCCCCGCTGGCGGGAGAAATAAATTCAGGTTGTCTTTGGGCGGGGAGGTGCGGCGGGTGAGCCTTCCTTCTTGCTGAGTCGCATTGTATTGTCTGAGATTCTTTCAAAATCCTTATCTTTGGTCTCAACCATGCGTTTTGTGAGGCGATTGCTTTGAACTGTGCCCAAAGCTGAGGTTTTGCAAAGGTCTCTGTCTGTGGCTGTTTTGGCAGTCATAAACAAAACGCCTGCCCTTATTGAAAGGGGCGGGCGGTTTGTTTTGTGCGTGCCGTGCGGCCAAATATAGTGGATTAAAATAAGGGGCTGACGTAGATTAGCCCTAAATTCCACACCAATCCCGCAGGATTTTAAGCT
>CAUQSD010000033.1:0-21150 GCA_963520685.1 uncultured Kingella sp.
GCTAAAAATCCTTCGGGATTGGTGTGGAATTTAGGGCTAATCTACGTCAGCCCCTTGTTTATACCGACAGCCTGAGCAGTTACGACAAGTTGGACGTAAGCGGTTTTATCCATCATCGTATCAACCATTCCAAGGAATTTGCAGACCGCCAGAAACCACATTAACGGCATTGAAAACTTTTGGAATCAGGCGAAACGCGTCTTACGCAAATACAACGGAATTGATCGCAAATCTTTCCCGCTGTTCTTGAAAGAATGCGAATTTCGGTTTAACTTCGGCACACCGTCCCGACAGCTAAAAATCCTTCGGGATTGGTGTGGAATTTAGGGCTAATCTACGTCAGCCCCTTTTATTTTAATCGACTATAAAACGCTTTCAGGCTGCCTGAAAGCGTTTTTTTGTGGGGATGTTTGGTTTTATCCTGCGTGCAATACGAAAATGGCGGGGCGTTTTTTTAGATTGGGGAGATTGGTCAGGCTACGCCAGTTGCGGATGGTTTGGCTGATTATCTGCTGGGTGGGCAGGGTTAGGTCGCAGGCGATACACAGACGGGTGTCGGGTTGGAGCAGGGCGATGGCATCGGTGAGCAGGGCATCGTTGCGGTAGGGTGTTTCTATGAAGATTTGTGTTTCGTTTTCATGGCGGGAGCGGGCTTCCAAGGCTTTCAGGCTGCCTTGGCGTCCGTTGTGGTCGGCGGGCAGGTAGCCTTTGAAGGCGAAACGCTGCCCGTTTGCACCGGATGCCATTAGGGCGAGCAGGATGCTGGACGGGCCGATAAGGGGTTTTACTTCAAAACCTTCGGCATGTGCCAGTGCAACCAGTTCTGCGCCGGGGTCGGCAACGGCGGGGCAGCCTGCTTCGCTTAACAGCCCCATATCGCGTCCTTCGCGCAGGGGTTGCAGCAGGGAAGGGATGTCGGCTTTGGGGGTGTGTTCGTTGAGCGGGCGCAGGTTCAGCTCGCGGATGGGGCGGGTGAGACCCATGTGTTTTAGGCAGGCGCGTGCGGTCTTTTCGGCTTCTACGGCGAAGTCGGCAAGGTGGGTAATCTGTGCCTGTTCGTGCGGCAGCAGGGCGGGGATGTCGGGCGTGCCGAGCGGGGCGGGGATGAGGTATAAGGCAGGCATGGGGTTCTTTGTGTGTTGGGTGCCAAGGGCAACCTGAAAGGCGGGCAGAATGGTTTTCAGGCTGCCTTTATGCCAGAACGGGCAGGGCGAAGCGGTTTACGGCATCGCGCAGTTGGATGAGTTTGCCGTGGAAATAATGCCCGCTTTCTGGGATGACGATGACGGGAAGCCCTTGCGGGGCGCACCATGACAGCGGTTTGGCGAGTTCCACCACTTCGTCGTTTTCGCCGTGGATGACCACGGTTTTGGCGGGATTGGGGGCGTGGGGGACGGGTTCGGGATAGTGGTTCACTGCTGCGCCGATGAGCAGCAGCAGGTCGGGTTCGCGAAATTGGGCGGCGCGGGCGGCAACTGAGCCGCCGAACGAGAAGCCGCTTAAAACCAGTTGCGGGGCTTCGGGATGGCGGGTGCGGGCGTAATCGGCAACGGCGATGCAGTCTTGTGTTTCGCCGCGACCGTAATCGTGCGTGCCTTCGCTGTTTCCCGTGCCGCGCAGGTTGGGCAGATAGCAGTGGTAACCTTGGGCGCACAGGGCTTTGGCGGCGGTTTGGATGACTTTATTGGTGAATGTGCCGCCTTGGGTCGGGTTGGGGTGGCAGATGACGGCGATGCCGCGTTCTGTGCCTTGGGCGGGCAGGTACAGTGTTTCCAGACTGCCGGCGGGACCGGCGATGGGGATGGGGGTTTGCGGGTTGAGCATGGGTGTCCTTTCGGATGTGATTTGAAGTTTAGGAGGCAGCCTGAACGCGGGTTTGGCGGTTTTCAGGCTGCCTTGCCGTTGCCGGTGTGTATGCTGTGAAACCATGCCAGCAGGGTTTCGGGCAGCCAGCGGATGTGTCCCCGCCCGCTGCCGCTGACAAAGCCTGCGTGTCCGCCGTGCAGGGGCTGCATCAGGCGTACGCTTTCGGATACGTCGCCGGTTTTCGGCAGTGCATCGGGGGGCATGAAGGGGTCGTTCTGTGCGTTGATGAGCAGGGTGGGGATGGCGATGCGGGAGAGATAGGGGAAGGACGATGCGCGGGCGTAATAGTCTTCCCGACTTGAAAAACCGTGCATGGGGGCGGTATAGGCATCGTCGAAGGCGCCGAGGCTGTATACGCGTTGCGGCGGGGGCGGCACTTTTTTCATCAGCGTGTGCAGGAAATAGGGTGTGTAGAGCAGGTAGGGGATGCCGTGTTGCAGGGTGCGGGCAGACGCTGCCAAGTCAAACGGGACGGACACGGCGGCGGCGGCGCGGGGGATGGCGGCCGCGCCTGTTTCGCCGAGATATTTTGCCAAGACGTTGCCGCCGAGTGATACGCCGACTGCGTAGATTTCCGCATACCGCTGCGATAAGAGATGCAGCATATGGGCGGCTTCGGCGCTGTCGCCGCTGTGATAGGCGCGTTTGGCGGGCACCCCGCCGCAACCGCGGAAATGGGCGGTTACGCTGTGCCAGCCGTGCGCTTGTGCGGTTAGGGCGAGTTCTACGGCGTAATGGCTGCGGCTGCTGCCTTCAAGCCCGTGCAGCAGGACGATGCAGGGGGCGTTTTTGTCGGGCGCGTCCAGAAAGTCGTAGGCGGCGAGGTCTTCGCCGAAGCGGTCGGGCAGCAGTTCGCGGCGGTAGGCGGGGGCGGGGCGTTGCAGGTATTTGGCATACAGCGTTTCGCGGTTGCCGCCGCGCAGCCATTTGGGGGGACGGGGGGCTTGGTCAGTGGAAAAAGACATGGCGGGAAGGGAAAAACGGGGTTTCAGGCTGCCTGAACGGTTAAAACGGTTGATGGGGCGGCTTTGGTGGGCCGGTTAAAAGCGCAATGTTTTTGGGTTGTTTTGCTGCTTTGTATTATTTTTATTTTAATCTGAGACCTTTGCAAAATCCTCATCTTTGGCCCATTTCTTCGCAATGCGCTTCTCTAATGCTTGAAAATATTTCAATATTCTCTGCGCATGATGCGATGCTATTGCTTTGAAATGCGCTCAAATCTGAGGTTTTGCAAAGGTCTCAATCTGCTATTTAACCGGCCGTATGGGGCAGCCTGAAAATCAGCCGCCGATGGTTTTGGCGATGTCGCCGTTGTCGAACACCAGGATTTTTTCGGGATAGCGCAGGGCGGCGAGGCGGTGTTCGGAGCGGGAGGGGGGGATGCCGCGTTTGCGGTCGCGCCAGCGCGCACCGACCGAGAAGTCTATGCAGAATACGTTTTTGCGTGCGCCGTGCCAGTGGCTGCCGGGAACGGTGAACATGCCTTGGCGGTGTTTGGGCTGGTGCTGGCTTTTCCAGTGCCGCCAGTAATGCCCGACCACGGTGGCGGTGTTGCCGCGATAGTCTTGCCACCAAGGATTGCGGATGGAAAACCGCCAGCGTCCGCCTGCAAAAAATGGTTCGGCGGCGATTTTTTCTACGCCGCAGGTGAGGGCGCGGATGGGGTGTTTGTTGCTGCGGTAGATGTCGTGGGCGGCGGTGGCGGGGAGCATGGGCGGGGGGGATGCGGGGTCTTCCAACTGGTGTGCGTGTTTTCGCTGTTCGGCGAGGTATTCGTCAAACCAGGGGGCGTGCCTGATGCAGCAGTGCATTTCGTCGTCCCAGTCCTGCATCAGTGTGCCGATGTCTTGGTTTCCTGCTTCTTTCAGGCGTTCGGCGGCCTGCGGCAGCCAGGCGGCATGGACGATGCGCAAATCGTTGCGCTGCAAAATGAGCGGTTGGTCGCCCAGTAGGCGCAGTAGGGCGGCTTTGCCGTTTTCAGGCTGCCTTTGCCAAGGGGCGTAGTTTGCGCTGTCGCGTTCGGCGCGGCTGTTGAAGAACCAGCCTGAGCCGTCTTTGGGCTCGTGGGCAATCAGGTTGATTTCGTGGTTGCCCAGCACCATCAGGGCATTGCCTGCTCTGTGCGCTTGGGCAAACCATGAGACGACGGCGGGGCTGTCGGGACCTCTGTCCACCAAATCGCCGACAAAAACGAGTTTGCGTCCTTGCGGGTGGCGGCCTTCGGGGGTGTAGCCCAGATAGTGGATGAGGTTTTGCAGAGCCTCAAACTGACCGTGTACGTCGCCGACGATGTCCAACGGGCAGTCGGGCAGGGTTTGGATGAGCGGCATGGCGGTATTCCGTTGATTTTTTTCGGGGCGGATTATATAGCAAACCGGCCAAGCTCTGATGCGGCCTGAGGCCTTCTAACGTGCGGCTCTGTTTTAATTTGTCTGACGGAAAGTTGGGAAATGTGCTAAAAGTCTGCGTTTTTTGCACCGGAACCGTGTGCGCACCGTGCTGCGGGTCTGCCGCCAAAGCAGCCTGAACGTGCCCGCCCGCCATCGTTTTCATTTTAAATAATCCGTAGAGAACCCCGAATATGCCCCATCATCCAGACCCCTTCCGCTATTTGGAAGACTTGGCCGCTCCCGAAACCCAGTCCTTCGTCCGCGCCGAACACGCCCGCACGCTGGAACGGTTCTGCCGCTCAAAGCAGTATCTCGCCATTCGGGATGACATTTTGGCGCAGTTGCAGGACGAGCGGCAGATTCCGTTTTGTCAGGAGCATCGCGCGCGGATGTACCACTTCCACCAATCCGCCGATTTTCCCAAGGGCGTGTACCGCGTCTGCTCCGCCGCAAGCTACCGCGCAGGGCTGCCGGAATGGGAAACGCTGTTTTCGGTGGCGGATTTTGACGAAATTTTGGACGACGACGTGTATTTGGACGGCGTGTCGCACTATGTGGAGCAGCCTGAAAAGGTGCTGCTCAACCTTTCCGCCGCCGGTTCGGATGCCGCCTACACCGTTGAGTTTGATTTGCAGACGCGCAAAATCGTTGAAGGCGGCTTCCATTTCCCGCTGGGCAAAAACAGCATTGCCTGGCGCGATGAAGACAGCGTGTGGGTCTGCCCCGCCTGGGAGGAAAACCAACTCACCACCTCCGGCTATCCGCGCGAAGTCCGGCTGCTGCGGCGCGGACAGGCGTTTGAAGATGCCCCGCCCGTTTTCAGGCTGCCTGAAAACGGCGTCATGACCCACGCCTGGCGTTATCTGGACGGACAGGGCGCACCGATAGACCTAATCGAAGCGGCCGACACCTTCTTCACCAAAACCTATTACCAAGTCGGCGCAGACGGCACCACCCGCCCGCTCGCCCTGCCGAAAGATGCCGAAATCGCAGGCTATCTGGCCGGCCAGCTTCTGGTGCAGCTCAAAACCGCATGGGCGCGCGCCAACCAAAGCTATCCCGCCGGCAGCCTTGTGGCCGTGAAGCTGAACAAAGGCATGCTGGGCGAAGCGCATCTGCTGTTTGCCCCCAATGCCGCGCAGGCAGTGGAAGCCGTGGAAACCACCAAACGCTTCGCGGTGGCCAGCCTGCTGGACAACGTTTCAGGCAGCCTGAAAGCGTGGAAATGGGAACGGGACACATGGGTGGAACACCCCCTGCCCGCCCTGCCGCAAGGCGCAATCGAACTGGCCGACCAGCCGTGGGGCGGCGACGTGCTGTATCTTGCCGCCAGCGATTTCGTTACCCCGCTCACCCTGTACGCACTGGACCTCAACGTAAACGAACTGAGCGTATTGCGCCGCCAGCCCGCCCAATTTGACGCACAGGGCATAGAAACCGAACAGCATTTCGCCCAATCCGCAGACGGCACGCCCATTCCGTATTACCGCGTCGGCCGCAGCGGCAGGCAGCCTGAAACGCCCACACTGGTTTATTGCTACGGCGGCTTCGCCGTTCCCGAACTGCCGCATTATCTCGGCAGTATCGGCCGGCACTGGCTCGCACAAGGCGGCGCATTCGTGCTGGCCAACATCCGCGGCGGCGGCGAATTTGTCGGCTGGCACGAAGCCGCCGTCTTGGAAAACAAACACAAAAGCGCACAAGACCTGCTCGCCGTATGCGCCGACCTCCACGCACGCGGCCACACCCGCCCCGAACGCACCGCCATCCAAGGCGGCAGCAACGGCGGACTGGTCAGCGCCATGGCATACCAAATGCAGCCTGAAAGCATCGGCGCACTCGTTTGCGAAGTGCCGCTCACCGACATGCTGCGCTACACCAAGCTCTACGCAGGCGCAAGCTGGGCAGACGAATACGGCGACCCCGACCGCCCCGAAATCCGCGCCTACTGGCAGCAGCACTCCCCCTACCAAAACCTTTCAGGCAGCCTGAACTACCCGCCCGCCCTCATCACCACCAGCCTTGCCGACGACCGCGTCCACCCCGCCCACGCCCTAAAACTGCACGCCAAACTGCGTCAAAACCCCGCCGCCCAAAGCTGGCTTTATGCCCCTGAAAACGGCGGCCACACCGGCAACGGCACACAGGAAGAAACCGCCGCCGAACTCGCCTGCGTGTTCTCGTTTCTTTGGGAAACCGTCGGCAAGGCAGCCTGAAACCGCAAACCGCGGCAACGATTCCACCTCACAAACCACCGGAGAAAGCACACCATGCAGACCCCGTCCCCCCCCACTTTGCGCCAACGGCTCGCCGTCTATGCCGAGCTGATGCGCGCCGACAAACCCATCGGCACCCTGCTGCTGCTCTGGCCCACCCTGTGGGCGTTATGGATAGCCTCAGACGGCCGCCCCCGCCTGCGCGATGCCGCCCTGTTCACACTCGGCACCTTCCTGATGCGCAGCGCAGGCTGCGTGGCCAACGACTGGGCCGACAAAGATTTTGACGGACACGTTGCCCGCACGCAGAACCGCCCGTTTGCCCGCGGCGCAGTCAGCGGCAGGGAAGCCAAGCGGCTGGTTGCCGCCCTGTGCCTGCCCGCCGCCCTGTGCCTGATGCCTTATAGCTGGCAGACATGGCTGCTCGCCCTGCCCGCACTGTTTCTCGCCTTCACCTACCCGTTTGCCAAACGCTTCTTCCCCATCCCGCAGTTTTATTTGGGCATCGCCTTCTCGTTCGGCATCCCCATGGCGTTTATGGCCGTTTCAGGCAGCGTTCCCGCCGTTGCCTGGCAGCTTTTCGCCGCCAACCTGTTCTGGACGCTCGCCTACGACACCATGTATGCCATGGCAGACAAGTCCGATGATTTGAAAATCGGCATCAAAACCTCCGCCATCACCTTCGGGCGCTACGACGCGGAAGCCGCCATGTTCTGCCACGGCCTTTCCGATTTGATGATGATACAGGTGGGGCTGTCGCTCGGCGCGGCGTGGGTGTATTGGGCAGCGTTCGCACTCGTCGTCTATTGGCAGTGGCAGCAATACCGGCAGATTTTCAGCCGCAACCGCCAAGCCTGCCTCAACGCATTCCTGAACAACAACCGCATCGGCTGGCTGTGGCTTGCCGCCATCGCCGCACACTTCGCCTTCTAGCGGCAGCACGATACCTGCCGCATAACGGCTCTTTCGCAGAACACAGTTCCAACAAAGTAGGGTGGGCATTCATGCCCACGCGTCCCACCCCAAAGGCAGCCTGAAAACGCGTGGGCAGCAAAAGCCCACCCTACGCAAATTGGCGTTATGTGTATCAAATTTTGCATGAGTCGGGCATAAATACCCGCCCTAATCGTATGCCGGTTGTTCCGCAGAAGATTCTTTCAATAGAGTAGAGTGGGCATTCATGCCCACGCGTTCCGCACCCCCAAGGCAGCCTGAAAACGCGTGGGCAGCAAGTGCCCACCCTACGCAAATTGGCGTTGTGCGTATCAAATTTTTCGTGAGTCGGGCATAAATACCCGCCCTATCGCATGCCGGTTTTTTCGCAGAAGATGCTTCCAACCGAGTAGGGTGGGCATTCATGCCCACGCGTTCCACCCCCCCTAAGGCAGCCTGAAAACGCGTGGGCAGCAAGTGTCCCCCCTACGCAAATTGGCGTTGTGCGTATCAAATTTTGCGTGAGTCGGGCATAAATACCCCGCCCTATCGCATGCCGGTTTTTTCACAGAAGATGCTTCCAACAGAGTAGGGTGGGCACTCGTTGCCCACGCGTCCCACCCCAAAGGCAGCCTGAAAAACCGCCGCAGTGGCGCGCCGCAAGCCACCCTGCTATAATCCGCGCCGCTTTGCGCGCCCATCGTCTAGAGGCCTAGGACACTGCCCTTTCACGGCGGCAACAGGGGTTCGAATCCCCTTGGGCGTGCCAGCAACAGAACACCCAACCTGCTTACACCGTCAAAGCAGGTTTTCTCATTTCAGGCAGCCTGAAACCCGTTACCATGCGCCCCATCCCCGCCCACATCCTGCTGCTTCCGCTTGCCGCCTGCCAATCCCTGCCCGATTTGAACGCGCGCGAGCCCAGCATCTACATCCCCACCGCCCGCGCCCCCGCCTTGGAACGCGCCCTCTCCCTGCCCGAAAACGACGGCGGCACACTCCCCCCGCCTGATGCGGCATCCCCCCGCACAGCCGAGACCGTCTTCCTGTCCGATGCCTACATCATCGACCGCCCCGACGACGCCTTTGCCGCCCGCGCCCAACTGATAGACCACGCCGCCGTTTCCATAGACGCGCAATACTACATCTGGCACAACGACACATCGGGCAGACTCCTGCTGCACAAACTCTGGCAGGCCGCCGAGCGCGGCGTGCGCGTCCGCCTTTTGCTTGACGACAACAACACGCGCGGCATGGACGGCATCCTCTCCGCCCTCAACGCCCATCCCAACGTACAAATCCGCCTGTTCAACCCCTTCCTGCACCGCCGCTGGCGCGCACTGGGCTACCTTGCCGACTTCCCCCGGGTAAACCGCCGCATGCACAACAAATCCCTCACCGCTGACAACCGCGCCAGCATCATCGGCGGACGCAACATCGGCGACGAATACCTGCACACCGCCCACACGGAAACCACCTTCGCCGACATGGACGTGTTGGTCAGCGGCAGCATCGCCACCCGCATATCGCAAGAATTTGACCGCTATTGGCAAAGCCACTCCGCCTATCCGCTGGAAAGCATCGTCCGCCGCCCCCCGTCCGCACAGGACGAAGGCAGCCTGAAACAGGACTGCGCCCAAATCCCCCAATGCCGCACCTATCTGGACAGCGTCGCCTCCGCCCCCGGCTTTCAGGCAGCCTCAGGCAGAAAGCTCCCCTTCGTGCGCGCCGAAATGCAGCTTGCCAGCGACGACCCCGCCAAGGCACTGGACCGCAAAGTCCGCGTAAACATCCGGGACGAAATCCAAAAAGCCATGGGCACACCCGAACACGAGCTATATCTCGCCAGCGCCTATTTCGTCCCCACCCGCGCCGGCATAAGCGTGATGCAGAGCCTGCGCAACGCAGGCATCAAAACCACCCTGCTCACCAACTCGCTCGCCGCCACCGATGTCGCCGCCGTACACTCAGGCTACATGCGCTACCGCAAACCCCTGCTGCGCACAGGTGTATCGCTTTACGAACTCAAAGCCGAAAACGCCCCCCCGCCCAGCAAAGACAAAGGCCTCACCGGCAGTTCCGGCACCAGTCTGCACGCCAAAACCTTCATCGCCGACCAAGAACGCGTATTTGTCGGCTCGTTCAACCTTGACCCACGCTCCGCCCGCCTCAACACCGAAATGGGCATCGTCATCCGCAGCCCCGAATTCGCCGCCGACATGCAGCAGCGGCTGGAAAACGAAGCCCGCCGCCACGCCTACCGCGTAACCCTGTCGCCGCGCGGACACCTGCAATGGCACGACCCCGCCCGTCCCGATTCCCCGCCGGCAGCCAAAGAACCCGATGCCCCCCTGTGGAAGCGCGCCCTCAGCCGCTTCCTGTCGTGGCTGCCGATAGAGCGGCTGCTGTAACACCAAAACACCAAATATATAGTCGATTAAAATAAAAATGAGACAAGGCGGCGAGCCGCAAGGCGTACAGGTGGTACGTCAAGGCGAGCCAACGCCGTATCATTGCAATTTTAATCGACTATAGAATGGAACTTTTGCAAAATTTAAACACATCAATATGTTTGTAGGGTGGGCACTTGCTGCCCGCGCGTCCTGCATCCCAAAGGCAGCCTGAAAATGTGCGTATCCAATTTTAACGTGTGCCGGTTGCGGCATTGCAAAACGCGCAGAAAAACACGGCGTGAAGAAATATGCCGAAGATAAGGCTTTTGCAAAGGTTTCAGGCTGCCCGTGCCGCCCGATTTCCGCTATAATCGCGTCCGGCACAAAACGCAAAACAATCAACACAATATCCCATGAATCCCACCGTCTTGCAGATAAACGCCCTGCTGCCGCAAACCCAATGCCGCGAATGCGGCTTTTCAGGCTGCCTGCCTTATGCCCAAGCCCTCGTCCAAGACAAAGCCCCCGCCAACCTGTGCGCTCCCGGTGGCAAAGCCGTTGCCGCCGACCTCGCCCGCCTGCTCGGCCAACCCGAAATCCCGCCCGCCAAAACACAGCCGCGCGCACTGGCACAAATAGACGAAGCAGGCTGCATCGGCTGCACCGCCTGCATCAGAGCCTGCCCCGTGGATGCCATTATGGGCGCATCCAAACACATGCACACCGTGCTGGCAGAAGAATGCACCGGCTGCGGCCTGTGCGTCGCCCCCTGTCCCACCGACTGCATCACCATGCAGCCCACCGCCGCCGAATTTCTGCCGCAGGCACGCACCCTGTCAAACGATGCCCGCAGCGAACCCCGTTTTCAGGCTGCCTCCCACGCCCAAGCGCGCTACGAAAACCGCAACCTGCGCAAACAGCAGGCCGAAGCCGCACGCAAACAACAGCACGCCGCCCGCCAAAGGCAGCCTGAAAAAACCGCCGCCGCAACATCCGCCCCCAATCCCGCTGCCCTCATCGCCCAAGCCATGCAGCGCGCACAGGCGCAGCAAAACCGCGCCGCCGTCCCCGCCAACCGCCAATCCTTCCGCGACAGCCAGATACGCACCGCCCAAGAGCGCGCCGCCTACCGCCGCTACCGGCACGAAGCCGAACACGGCAGCGGCGAAAGCCAAGCCGCCGCAATAGAATGGCTGCGGCAGCACAAAGCCGCACAAGAAGCCGCCGAAACATCCCGATAACCCCCCAAAAACAGCAAAGGTTTCCCCATGCCCCCGAAAAGCAAAAGCGGATTGGGGCGAGGCTTGGACTCGCTCATTTCCGTTTCAGGCAGCCTGAACGCACAGGATGCCAACCGCCTGACCCAAATACCCGTCTCCCAAATCCGTCCCGGCCGCTATCAGGCGCGCGTACAGATGGACGAAGCCTCCCTTCAGGAGCTCGCCGATTCCATCCGCGCCCAAGGCATCATCCAGCCCATCACCGTGCGCGAATACGGGCTGGACAGCTATGAAATCATCGCAGGCGAACGCCGCTGGCGGGCCGCACAGCTCGCCGGATTGGACGAAGTTCCCGCCGTCATCAAACAAACCAACGACAAAACCGCCATGGCGATGGGTTTGATAGAAAACATCCAGCGCGAAAACCTCAATCCCATAGAAGAAGCCCAAGGCTTCCGCCGCCTGATAGACGAATTCGAGCTCACCCACGAAGCCATCGCCGAAGCCGTCGGCCGCAGCCGCAGCACCATAACCAACAGCCTGCGCCTGCTCAAACTGCCCGACCCCGTGCAGGAAATGCTCGCCGCCCGCCTTTTGGAAATGGGACACGCCCGCGCACTGGTCAGCCTGCCCGTGGCACAGCAGCTTGAACTCGCCAACAAAGCCGTCAAACACGGCTGGTCGGTGCGCGAAACCGAAAAGCGCAGCCAAGACGCGCTCAAAGCCCGCCCCGCCGCCAAAACCCAACCCCATCCCGATGTCCGCCGCATCGCCGAAGAACTGACCGAAAAACTCGGCGCGGTGGTGGAAATCAAAACCCGCAACCAAAAATCCGGGCAAATCATCATCCGTTTTGATTCTGCCGAACAATTCCAACAGCTATTGGAGCAGCTATGAACATCCTCATCACCGGCGGCGCAGGCTTTATCGGCTCCGCCCTTATCCGCCACATCATCCACAACACGCAGGACAGCGTGGTCAATCTCGACAAACTCACCTACGCCGGCAATCTGGAAAACCTTGCCGGCGTTTTCCACAACCCCCGCCACGCATTCGTCCAAGCCGACATCTGCGACCGCGCCGCCCTAGACAAAATCTTTGCCGAACACCGGCCCAATGCCGTGATGCACCTTGCCGCCGAAAGCCATGTGGACAGAAGCATAGACAGCGCGGGCGAATTCATCCAAACCAACATCATCGGCACGTTCACCCTGCTGGAAGCCGCCCGTGCCTACCGCAGCACGCAGCCTGAAAACCGCCGCGCCGCCTTCCGCTTCCACCACATTTCCACAGACGAAGTATTCGGCGATTTACACGGCACAGACGGCCTGTTTACCGAAACCACGCCCTATGCCCCCAGCAGCCCCTATTCCGCCAGCAAAGCCGGCAGCGACCACCTCGTCCGTGCATGGGGGCGCACCTACGGCCTGCCCGTTATCATAACCAACTGCTCCAACAACTACGGCCCCTGCCACTTCCCCGAAAAACTCATCCCGCTGATGATTCTGAACGCCCTCGCCGGCAAACCCCTGCCCGTGTACGGCGACGGGCAGCAAATCCGCGACTGGCTCTATGTGGAAGACCACGCCCGCGCGCTTTACACCGTGGTTACGCAGGGCAAAACCGGCGAAACCTACAACATCGGCGGACACAACGAAAAAACCAATCTGGAAGTGGTGCGCACCATCTGCGCCCTGATGGAAGAACTCGCGCCCGAAAAACCCCAAGGCGTTGCGCGTTACGAAGACCTGATTACCTTCGTAACCGACCGCCCCGGCCACGACGCACGTTATGCCATCGATGCCTCAAAAATCGGACGCGAGCTGGGCTGGAAACCGCAGGAAACCTTTGAAAGCGGCATCCGCAAAACCGTGCAGTGGTATTTGGACAACCGAAGCTGGTGGCAGCGCGTGCTGGACGGCAGCTACCGTTTGGAGCGGCTGGGAACGAAGGTATAAGCAAAGGCAGCCTGAAAACTAAAGTTCCCGTAGAGCGCAGACCGGATGTATGCCCGCACAGTTTCAGGCTGCCCTCGGAAATAGAGCGTGTGGATAGCAAGTACCCGCCCTACAAGAAACAAAAACCATCCCGCCCGAAAGCCCGTTATGACCGAACACATGCTTCCGCCCCAATTTCTCCGCGCAACCTATGCCGCCGATGCACTGCAAATTTTCTGCTGCGCCATGCTGTTTCTACTGTGGCGGCATTTCGCGCCCGTATTGGGTTTTGGTAGCTTTTCCGTATTCGTGGCAGGCGCAACCGCAGCCTTTTTCGGTATCTGCGGGGTAGCGGACGCGCTGCGGGCGCAGGCTTGGCGCATGCGGTTTTCGCTAGTAGTCGGTGCGGATTTTGTCGTGCTGCGGCAAGGTATTTGGTGGCGGCGCGAAGCCTATTTGGCACGGGCACGGGTGCAGTATGTGGACGTGCGCCAATCGCCCTGGTTGCGGCGGTTCGGGCTGGCACGGCTGTCGGTCTATACTGCGGGCACGGCAACGCAGGCGTGGCACATCGCAGGGCTGTCGCTGCAACAGGCGCATGATGTACGCCGCGCACTGGTGGGAGACGGCGGTGTGGAATAAGGCGGACGAGCTGGCGCAGGCATTGGACGCGGCGCAGGAGCGGCGGCTGCATCCGTCTTCGTTTCTGTTTCTGGCGGGGGCGCAGGCATGGGCCGTTTTGGTCGGCTTCCTGCTGCCGACGGCAATCAACATGGCATTGGACGGCAGCCTGAAAAAGATTTTGAAGGTAGACGCGGCGGGCACGCGGCGGGTGTTGAAAGTGATGCTGCCGTTTTTGGGAATATTCGGGCTGCTGCCGCTGGTCGGGATGCTGCATTTTTTGAGCTACCGTTTTTCCATACGCGGCAACGACATCGTTATCCGCAGCGGTATCCTAGTGAAGCAGACGCGCCATATCCCGCTGGACAAAATCCACAACGTTACGCTGCGGCGCAACCTGCTGCACCGCATATTGGGTGTGGCGGAAGTGCGGCTGGAATCAGGCGGCACGGGCGAGCAGTCGGAAGCCCTGCTGCGCGTGCTGTCACTGGCAGACGCACAGGCCTGCATCCGCATCCTGCAACCTGACGGCGCAGCTTTCAGGCAGCCTGAACATGATGTAATGCCGTCTGAAAACCTGCTGCCGCTGGGCTGGCGCGAGCGGGTGCGTTACGGCGTAATCGGCGGCACAGGTTTGGGTTTGGGCGGCGCAGCGGGTGTACTGTTTTTCCAAGTGTTTGACGGCAAAGCGTGGCTTGCCGCGCATCTGCCGTACTGGACGGACGCGTTTTCGGGCAACCGTATCGGCGGTTATACCGTGTTTTACACCGCCGCCGGGCTGCTCGTCAGCGCACTGTTCGGCAAACTTTCCGCCGCGCTGGCGGCACAAATCAATTGGGGCAACTTTACGCTGTCGTTTGCAGACGGCCGCATCACGCAGACGCGCGGGCGGCTGACGCAAATCCGCAGCAGCCTGCCCGCCGAACGCATTCAGGCGTGGCACATCGTCCAAAGCCCTACCGCGCGCCTGTTTGGCCGCCACAGCGTATTGATAGACACCGTGATGCGCCCCGACAGAAACGAAACCGCCGTCCGCACCCTGCTGCCCGTTACCGATGCCCAAACCGTCCGCCGGCTGGTACGCCTGATTGGCGGTGCGGACACCGAACCGCAATGGCAGCCCGTCCACCCCAAAGCATGGCGGCGGTATTTCGTCCGCTACCAAATCCGTCTGGCCTTATGCTTGGCCGCCGCCCTACTGCTGCTCGGGCTGATGGCAAGGCTGCCTGAAAACACCGCTTTCGCCGCTGCCGCCTGCTGGCTCGCCGCATTGCCCGCCACCCTTGCCGCTGCGGCAGCCTGCGCCCGCAACAGCGCGTGGGCATTGGATGCGGAAGGCTTTCTGCACTGGAAAAGCGGGGCAATCGTCCGCCGCCACAGCATCGCCCGCGCCGCAGACATCCAAAGCCTGAGCCTGCTCCACAGCCCGTTTGACCGCCGAAACGGCATGAACGACCTGCTCGCCGACACCCGTGGCGCAAATCCGCCGATACGCTTGCGCTATTTGGACGAAAACAGTGCGAAACAGCTTGCCGCACGGCTGCGTTCCAGCCTGGAAACAGACAGTGGGAAGTAGGGTGGGCACTCGCTGCCCACGCGTTTCCACCCCAAGGTAGCCTGAAACCCTATCCCCAACCAACCCGTTACACACAAAGGACACCATCTCCATGAAAGGCATCATCCTCGCCGGCGGCTCCGGCACACGGCTCTACCCCATCACACGCGGCGTATCCAAGCAGCTTCTGCCCGTGTACGACAAACCCATGGTTTATTACCCGCTCTCCGTGCTCATGCTTGCCGGCATCCGCGACATCCTCATCATCACCACGCCCGAAGACAACGCCGCCTTCCGCCGCCTGCTCGGCGACGGTTCGGACTTCGGCATCCGCCTGCAATACGCCGTGCAGCCCAGCCCGGACGGGCTTGCCCAAGCCTTCATCATCGGCGAAGAATTTATCGGCAGCGACAACGTCTGCCTCGTATTGGGCGACAACATCTTCTACGGCCAGTCGTTCACACAAACCCTGCGCGAAGCCGCCGCCCGCCAACACGGCGCAACCGTGTTCGCCTATCAGGTCAAAGACCCCAAACGCTTCGGTGTGGTTGAATTTGATGCGAACTTCAAAGCCCTATCCATTGAAGAAAAACCGCAAAAACCCAAATCCGACTGGGCGGTAACGGGGCTTTATTTCTACGACAACCGCGTATCAGCATTCGCCAAACAGGTCAAACCCTCCGCACGCGGCGAGCTGGAAATCACCACGCTCAACGAAATGTATCTGCAAGACGGCAGCCTGAACGTGCAGCTTTTGGGACGCGGTTTCGCCTGGCTGGATACCGGCACGCATGAAAGCCTGCACGATGCCGCCGCCTTCGTCAAAACCGTGCAGAGCCTGCAAAACCTGCAAGTCGCCTGCCTGGAAGAAATTGCCCTGCACAACGGCTGGCTGAGTGCAGAGCAGGTACGCAGCCTCGCCGAACCGATGAAAAAAAACGAATACGGCCAATATCTGCTGCGCCTGCTGGAAAAATAGCGCAACCCGCACGCTTTCAGGCAGCCTGAAACGTGCGGACGGATAGCCGGCGCATATAGAAATTAATACACGCAGCATCCGTTTTGTAGAACGGGCACTTGCTGTCCACGCGTTCCAAGGCAGCCTGAAACCGCGTGGGCAGCAAGTGCCCGTCCCACTTTAATGAAAACAACGAAATATAGTCGATTAAAATTGCAATGATACGGCGTTGGCTCGCCTTGACGTACTACCTGTACGCCTTGCGGCTCGCCGCCTTGTCTCATTTTTATTTTAATCCACTATAAAACCGGTTAGGCAGACACCGGAAGCGTATCTGAAAAATAATCCGAAACCGGCATCAAGCTTTGCGGTTCTGCTTCTGCGCTTCGCCGCGCTCTGCTTTTGCCGCCCAATAGGTTGCCAAAAGCGCGCCGGAAATATTGTGCCACACGCTGAAAATCGCGCTGGGCACGGCAACCAGCGGTGCGGCGGCAAAATGCAGTGCGGCCAGTGCCGCGCCCAAACCGGAATTCTGCATGCCCACTTCAATGGCCAGCGTTTTCTGTGCATCAAAAGGCAGGCCGGTGAAACGTGCGGCCAGAAAACCCAACAGATAGCCCAAGCCGTTGTGCAACACCACCACGCCGAAAATCAGCGCGCCGCTCTCAATAATTTTGCCTTTGCTGGCGGCAACCACAAACGCAATAATCAGCACAATGGCGGCAACAGACACCAGCGGCAGCGCTTCGGCCGCCATCTCGGTCTGCTTCTTGAAAAACCTGTGTGCCAAAACACCCAACACAATCGGCACCAGCACCATTTTGGCAATATCCACAAACATTTTGCCCGCATCAATATCCAACCACTGGTTGGCCAGCATCCAGAAAATCATCGGCGTGAGCAGCGGGGCGAGCAGTGTGGAAACCGAAGTAACCGCCACGCTCAACGCAACGTTGCCGCGCGCCAGATAGGTAATCACATTGGAAGCCGTGCCGCCGGGACACGCGCCCACCAAAATCACGCCCACCGCAATTTCGGGCGGCAGCGCAAACGCCTTGGCCAGCAGAAACGCCACGCCGGGCATAATCGCAAACTGGGCAACCACGCCGATTAGTGCCGCTTTGGGCTGCCGTCCGATGATTTTGAAATCGGACGGACTCAGCGTGAGCCCCATGCCGAACATGATGATGCCCAAGAGATACACCACCAGCGGCTTCACCCACATAAACGCCTGCGGTGCGAAAAACCCCGCCAGTGCAAGCAACGCCGCCCACAGCGCAAAGGTTTTGCCGACAAAGCGGCTGATTTTCTGCAATGCTTCCATTTGTTTTCCCTTGTTAAAAAAATTAAAAAAACGTAAGGATATAGAAATCGTGCAGAGCCTGCAACGTTCCGCCGCCCAAGGCAGCCTGAAAGGCGGCTGCTGATTTTCAGGCTGCCTGAGACCTTTGCAAAACCTCAGCTTTGAGCACAGTTCAAAGCAATAGCATCGCAAAACGCGCAGATAATATTGAAATATTTTCAAGCGTTAGAGAAGCGCATTGCGAAGAAATGGGCCAAAGATGGGGATTTTGCAAAGGTCTCTGCCCGTGCGGCAAAAGCCGTGTACAATGCGCGCCGTTTTTGACCCCGAAAACCCCAATAATGGACGGCATACCCAGTCCCCATCCCATCCCATTCCCCGTTATCTAATCCCGTCCGAATGCATCCCCGCATCAGGCGGGCGGAGCATTTATGGACACACAGCACACCACCATCTCCAACGATTCCGAGCAGCTCTCCGCCAACATTGAGCACATCCACAAACTCGCCGCCCATCTGCTGCCGCACTATTCGGAAATCAGCGACCGCTTCACCCTGCCGGAACCGCACGCCAACGCCTCCCTGCAAACGCTAATCGGCATCCTGCACGAGCTGCATCCCGCCGACGTTGCCGCCGTTTTGGAAAACCTGCCGCCCAAAGAGCGCGTGCTGGTGTGGCGGCTGGCCGTGCCCGAAGAAGACGGCGACGTGCTTTTGGAAGTGTCCGATGCCGTGCGCGAAAGCCTGATTGAGGCAATGAACGCACGCGAGCTGGTTGCCGCCGTGGAAGATTTGGATGCGGACGACTTGGCGGAACTGGCAGACGACCTGCCCCGCCATGTGGTAGACGAAGCCTTGCAGACGCGCGACGCAGAAGAGCGCGCACAAGTTCAGGCTGCCATGTCTTACGAAGACGGGCAGGTTGGCGCAGTGATGAACTTTGAAATCGTCAGCATCCGTGCCGATGTTACCTGTGAAGTGGTGCTGCGCTATCTGCGCCGCTTTGACAGCCTGCCCGACCACACCGACAAAATCTTCGTGGTGGACGACAACGACGTTTTGCAAGGCGTGCTGCCGATACGCAGGCTTTTGGTTGCCGACCCCGAAGACCTGGTGGGAGACATCATGGCAACCGACGTGGTCAAATTCCGTCCCACCGACAACGTGGAAGAAGCCGCCGCCGCATTTGAACGCTACGACCTTGTAACCGCCCCCGTGGTAGACGAAAACCAAAAGCTCATCGCCCGCCTCACCGTGGACGAAATGCTGGACGTTATCCGCGAAGAATCCGAAGCCGACATGCTGAACATGGCCGGTTTGAACGAAGACGAAGACCTGTTTGCCCCCGTGTGGGATTCGGTAAAAAACCGTTGGGTGTGGCTGGCCGTGAATCTGGTAACCGCATTTGCCGCCAGCCGCGTTATCGGCGCGTTTGAAGGTGCAATTGCCCAAATTGTTGCACTCGCCACGCTGATGCCGATTGTGGCAGGCATCGGCGGCAATTCGGGCAACCAAACCATCACCATGATTGTGCGCGCCATGGCAAGTTCGCAGATTTCCGGCGCACAGGCATTCAGGCTGCTGAAAAAAGAACTGGGCGTTGCCTTGGTGAACGGGCTGGTGTGGGGCAGCGTGATGGGGCTGGTGTCGTTTGCGCTTTACCGCAATTTGGGCATCGGGCTGGTGATGGTGGCGGCGATGACGCTGAACCTGCTCTTGGCCGCGTTCCTCGGCGTGATGATTCCCGTGGCCATGCAGAAATTCGGTAAAGACCCCGCGCGCGGCAGCTCCGTGCTGATTACCGCCTTCACCGATTCCGGCGGCTTCTTTATTTTCTTAGGGCTCGCTTCGCTGTTTTTACTGTGAGACAAAGGCAGCCTGAAAACGCATCCGAACGTTTTCAGGCTGCCTGCCTGTTACCCATGCGTTTCCGAATTCCCCGTAGGGTGGGCACTTGTTGCCCACGCGTTGTCCTCTCAACGCAACCGTAGCGCAGACCAAAACAAAAGGATTAAGGCAGCCTGAAAATGCACGGATGCGGTTTTCAGGCTGCCTGCCTGTTGCCCACACGTTTCCGAATTCCCCGTAGGGTGGGCACTTGCTGCCCACGCGTTATCCTCCCAAAGCAACCGCAGCGCAGACCAAAACAAAAGGATTAAGGCAGCCTGAAAACACACACCGTGATTTTCAGGCTGCCTTGCCCCGTTCCACGATACAATCCGCCGTTTCCCATACGCCCGCCCGCACCATGCCAGCAACCGAAATCCTATTGGACGGCCAGCCCGCCGCATACCGCAGCGAATCTTTCCAAACCCCGCCCCGCCGCGCCCAATCTGCCGCCGAATGTTCTGCCGAAGCCGTTTTACGCGCCGCCCAAAACGGCACGGCAACACTGTGGCACGGCGATTACCACAATGCCAAACAAGTGCTGGCCGCCCTGAAAAAACGCATCCGCCCCGCGCAGAAACGGCAGCCTGAAAACCCCGAAGCCGACCCCACCGCCGCCTTTCACCGACACCGCCTTGCCCAATCCCAAGCCGCCCGTGCCGCCAACATGCTGCTTGTGGAAATCCGCGCAGGCTTCACGCTCCGGCTGGCACGTGCGCCGCAGGAACAGATACGCGCCGCGCTTGCCGATGTTTACGGCACGCCCGACAACACCCCCTTCCTGCTGCCGCTCAACCAGCTTCTCGGCTTCATCGGCGCACACGAATGGCACAAAAAAGGCGTGTCCGTCCCCGAAGCAGGCGGCACGCTGCACATTCCATACGGCGTATTCTCCCCCCTCCGCGGCGAATATCTCTCCCTCCTCGCCCAAGCACCGCTGCCGCCCCATGCGCAAACCGCGTTTGACATCGGCACAGGCAGCGGCGTGATTGCCGCCCTGCTCGCCAAACGCGGCATCCCGCACATCACCGCCACCGACACCAACCCGCGCGCCGCTGCCTGCGCCCGCGCCAATCTCGCCCGACTCGGTTTTGCCGCACAAACCGAAGTGTTGCAGCAAGACCTGTTCCCGCCTTCCCGCGCCAATCTGATTGTCTGCAACCCGCCTTGGTTGCCCGCCAAACCCACATCCGTGCTGGAAACCGCGCTGTATGACCCCGCCCACGCCATGCTGCACGCCTTCCTGCGCGGCGCGGCGGCGCATTTGGAAGACGGCGGGCAGGCATGGCTGGTGATGTCCGACCTCGCCGAACATTTGGGACTGCGCAGCGCAGGCAGCCTGCAAAACTGGTTTGCCGAATACGGCTGGCGCGTTTCAGGCAGCCTGAAAACCGCACCGCAGCACCCCAAAGCCCGCCATGAAGCCGACCCGCTCGCCTTCGCCCGCCGCCGCGAAACCACCACACTCTATATATTGGAACGCACATGAATCCCACGTGGCACACCACCGACCGCCTGCCCAAAGCCGAACCCGACAACACAAACCAGGCAGCCTATTGCGCCCCGCAGCTTCTTGCAGGCGCATCCGCAGACGGACGCTTTATCTTTGATGCCGTTTATGATGCCGCCGCCCCGCGCTTCGTGCTCACGTTCATAGAAATCAACACCGCATTCGGCTTCATAGAACACGAAAAACGGCTTTATCCCGCCAGCCGCGCCGAACTTCTGGCAGCGGTTTCCGCCTTTCAGGCTGCCCCGGCGCAAGCCTTTACGGCTGCATCGGAATGACTGGACAACCGGTTCGGCCGCATTCCTTGTATAGTCGATTAAAATAAAAATGAGACAAGGCGGCGAGCCGCAAGGCGTACAGGT
>CAUQSD010000034.1:0-20007 GCA_963520685.1 uncultured Kingella sp.
AGGTGGTACGTCAAGGCGAGCCAACGCCGTATCATTGCAATTTTAATCCACTATAAACGCTGACAGCAGCCTGAAACACAATAGCCGAAACTTTTTCCGCCGCATGTGCCTTCCAAAAAGAAACAGCGGATTTATGACTGCTATTTTTCTGCAAACCGCAACTGCGTCCATCCGAACACCGCCAGCGCGCCTGCCGCCAGTGCCGCACCCGTCCAGCCCAGCGCGCCCAAGCCCCAGTGGCGCATCACAATGCCGCCCAGCAGCGCGCCGCCGCCGATGCCGATGTTGCAGCAGCCTGAAAAAATCGCGTTGGCAACATCGGTTGCATCGGCGGCATAGCGCATCACATGCCCGATTACGCTCAGGCTGGCAACGGCAATACCAATCCCCCACACAAACACCAGCACAAACATCGCCTCCGTGCTGCCGCCCAAGGGGTTCAGCAGCAACAGCGAGAACAAAAGCAGCCCTGCCGCCGTCAGCAGCGTCGTGTTCGGGCGGCTTGGATAAAAACGGGAAAACAGCCAGCTTGCCGCCATGCCGGATACCCCGTACACCAACAGCACGGCGGTGGCGGTTTGCGGCGGCATCTGCGTTACGCGCAGCACATAGGGTTCAATGTAGCTGTATGCCGTGAAATGGGCCACCACCATCAGAACGGTCATGCCGTACACGCCGAGCAGCAGCGGGCGGCGGGCAAGCTGCGGCAGGCTGGCGAGCGAACCGGCATTGCGGCTTTCCAGACGCGGCAGGATTTTTGCCAGCAGCAGCATCACGCCGAGGGCAAGGATGCCGATTAGGGCAAACGTTGCCCGCCAGCCCAGCAGTTGTCCGATTATCCGCCCCATCGGCAGCCCCAACACGGTGGCCATTGCGGTGCCGAGCGAGAGCCAGCCCAAGGCCTGCTGCCGTTTGCCGCGCGGGGCAAGCCGCATCGCCAGTGCGGCGGTTATCGCCCAAAACAGGGCGTGGGTGAGCGCAATCACAACGCGCGAAACCAGCAGCACGGGAAAGCTCCATGCGGCAACGGAAAGTGCGTGTCCCGCAACAAAAACGGCAAACAGGGAAAGCAGCAGCCTGCGCCGCTCTGTCCGCGCGGCAATCAGCATCAACGGCAGGCTGGCGAGCGACACCACCCATGCGTACACGGTAATCATGATGCCGGTGTCGGCTTCGGACATATTGAAGCCGCGCCCGATGTCGGTGAGCATAGCGATGGGCAAGAACTCGGTGGTATTGACGACAAAGGCGGCAACGGCGAGGGCAAACACGCGCAGATAGGCGGCTTTTTCGGCTTGGTGGCGGGTGAGCATGGTCTGTCTTGGAAGGAAGGGGGCGGTTTCAGGCTGCCCTTGGCCGGAATCTTTGGTTCTCCGGCCGGTGGGTGCCTGTGTTATTGGGCGGTGGTGAAGGCGTCGCTGTAAAACGATGTTTCGGGCAGACCGGCGCGGCCGCACAGAATTTTTTTGCTCTCAGAAATCATGGCAGGCAGGCCGCAGGCATAGACTTCGCTGCCGGACAAATCGGGATAATCGCGCAAAACGTGTTCGGCAAGATAACCGGTTGCACCCGTCCAGCCTTCTTCGGGGCGGGAGAGGACGGGGGTATAGCGGGCGTTTTTCAGGCTGCCCAAGATTTCGTGCAGGGCGGCTTCGTCATACAGCCCGCTTTGGGTGCGCGCGCCGCAATAGACGTGGACGGGGCGGGCGGGGTCGGTGTCGCGCAGATAGGCCAATTGGGATTTAACGGGGGCGAAGCCTGTTCCCGTTGCCAGAAATATCATGGGCTTTTCGCCTTTGCCGCACAGGGCAAACGAGCCTTTGGGCCCGCGCAGGCGCAGGATGCTGCCTTCTTTCAGGCTGCCTGAAAACAGGGGCTCGGAAAACAGCCCGCCTTCGCGGCGGCGGATGTGGAATTCCAGCACGTCCGCTTGGGCAGGCGCGCTGGCAATGGAATAGCTGCGGGTTTTGTTTTGGGCGAGTAGGAAATCCATGTATTGCCCCGCATAAAATTTGAACGGGGGGGACTTGGGCAGGGCCAGCCGCAAAACGGCGACATCGCCGCGCAGTTCTATGCCGGCGATGCGGGCGGGCGTGGTGCGGGCGGGTATCACTTCGCAGCCTTGATAGGCGGGGATGTCCAGCACGATGTCGCTTTTGGCTCTGCTGCAACAGGTGAGGATTTTGCCGGCGGCGGCATCTTCCGCGCTCAGGGCGCAGTCGTCGTAGTCGCCCGCTTCAATTTCGCCGGATACGAGCTGGGCGGCGCAAGTGCCGCATACGCCGCTTTGGCAGCCGTTTGGCAGGTTGTGGCCCTGGCGGATGGCGGCATCCAGTATGGTTTCGCCTTCTTCGGCGGTGAATTGCGCGCCGCTGGGCGAGATGGTGATTTGGGACATGGTTTGCGTGTGTTTTCAGTGTTTTCGGAAGCGCGCGATTCTAACAGGGTTTGGCAAAGTTTTCAGGCTGCCCTGTCTGTGCAAAGGCAGCCTGAAAAGGCGGTTTCAGGCTGCCTTCGGACACGAAGCGCATAGGCAGTTTCCGTCAGCGCAGCGGCGCGCTCGTCCAAATATTGCGGTAGGACACATAACCCGCCACGGGTATCAGCACGACAAACGGCACGGCAGTCAGCCACACCAGCAGAAATTTCAACACCTGCCCCCACACATCGGTTTTTCCCCAATGCGCGTCAATATAGCCCATGCCCGCCAGCACAACCCTGCCGAACAGATACAGCGCGGCCAGCAGTGCAACAACATAGCACGACAGCGGCACAATGTTTTTCAGGCAGCCTGAAAAGCTCATACCCATCGCCCGCAGCGGTGCAATGCCCTGCTCCATCAGCAGCGGCAGCACCAGCCAGTTGCACAGCACGAATACGGCAAAACACAGCGCATCCGCCGGCAGGCCGCCCGCCAACTGTCGGAACATGGCACACGCCAGCAGCATCAGCAGCCACAGAAAACCCAGTGCCGCCAACGCCCCCATGCGTGCGCCGAATCCCGCAAACAGGCGGGAAAGCGGAAACTCCCCCTCTTCCGCCATCGCCGCCGCACACGACGATAACCCGGCCGCAAACAACAGCGGCAGCAGCAACAAAACCGCCACCACGCCCAACAGCCCCAGCCGCACCCCCCAATCTGCTTGCGCCGCCGCAGCGGCAGTGAATCCGAAATGGTTGGCGGCAACCGCAACAGCCAGCGCAACGGCAATGCCGCTTATCCCAATCAGTGCCAGCGCAAGCAGCCATTGCCCCAGTCCCAGCCCCAAAATCCGCACCGTGTGTTTCAGCCACACCCAGCCGTCGCCGACGGGGCGGGCGGCGGGTTTGTCCAGCAGATACATCAGTTCGCTGTCGTCGTCGGCATAGCCGTAGTAATCGGATGGGCGGTGCATGGTTGGCTTGTCCTTTAATATTTGGAACGGTTGGCGGCATGGATAAGGCAGCCTGAAAGAAACGCGTGGGCAGCAAGTGCCCACCCTACTTCAACTCGGCATTCGGTTGGGAAGTGCCTGTCTATTCCCCGTCTTCATTAAATATCTTGCGCGGCTGCAATACCGTTTCGCCGGCAATATGCTGTTTCAGTGCGCGAACCAGCGTGGTGTAGCGTTTTTGGTAATACTGGTATTTGGTCTTGCTTAAAAATTTTTCGTATTTCGGCAGGACGGCGGCGAGCTGTTCGCGGCTGAACGCATCAACGTGCCAATCTAAAAATAATGAAAACGAGCGGTAGGTATCGTTGGCGGGTGTGATGGCGAGGGTGGAAAAGGCATAATCAAACCAGTCGGGTTCGGCAAGCAGCAGGTCGTCGAAATAATACAGAATTTGCCAAGAAACCATAAAGCGCACCCTTTTGTTACTGTGGCTGCGGAAGCGCCAGAGGAATTGGTAGCAGTATTTCTTGCTGCGTTTTTTGGCGGACAGCGAACCCAATGCGCCCATGGTTCGGATGCAACGCCATAAGATTTCTTCATCGGCAATATGGCGTTCGGCAAAGGCGGCGACGAGTTTAAACAATTCGATATTGTCGGCATAGGCACTGTTAGGATTACGGTAATAGCAGGCGATTTTCACCATGGTTTCCGCGGTATCGCGCGGATTGCAGGGGCTATTTTCGTCCAAACAGGCCAGCAGTTCTTGGTATTGTTTTTGCGTGCCGAGTTCTTTTGAGATGTATTTCATTGGGTGTTTCCTTTCGGATTTCAGGCCGCCTGAAAAAGACGCGTGGGCAGCGAGTGCCCATCCTACTTCATTCAACTACTGCCACATTTCCCTGCATCGGGCGATAAGGTCTTCGGGAATATCATCCAAGGCAGACAAAATTTGGAGAGCAAAATCGACAAAAGCCGTGCCGTTGGCGGTAATGACGTTGCCGTCCCGCACGGCTTCGCGTTTGGTTTCCACATAAGCCTGCCGGTTAGTGTACTCGGGCAAATCGGCAATGGCAGCCAAGCTGTTGGCGGTGTGGCGGCAGTCGTTCAACAGACCGTTGGCGGCAAGAAAATAAGTGCCTTCACAAATTCCGCCCACAATCCTGCCCTGCTGCTTAAACTTGCGAACCAAGTCGGCAATTTTCTGGCGGTTTTCATCGGATAAACCGCGCCACGACTGGGTTGCGCCGTTTAGAACCAAAGCGGCGGTGTCGGGCGGCAGTTCGTCCAAGGTTAAATCGGGCTGAACGCGCAGGTTGCCCATGGATGTTTTCGGATTTCGGTCTGTGGAAACGTAGCGGACGGTATAGCCGGCAAATTGTTGTAAAACCGGAGTCAGCAAAGTGGATTCCCAGTCGGCAAACTGTTCCAAGATAATAACGGCGACAGTTTTCATTGCATTTTCCTTTTCCGGTTTAAAAACGGTTTCAGGCTACCTGAAAAACCTTTTATCGTTTTCAGGTAGCCTTTACGATGACGATTACGCTACCGCGTCGGTTGTTTTTAAAGTGCAGTCAGAAAAGTCAAAGAACCCAATATCACGCCAACCGCATTGGGCACAATCAAAATCCAGTCTTTTTTGGGTTCTTTACTCCAACCATATAAAACCCAAATCAAACAGGATACTGCCGCAAACAGAGGTTGCCATGGTTGCGCCTTTGCTCCATCCAAATTGGCGATAATTTGGGGAATATAGGCGATGAATACAAAAATCCCGATTGCCGCGCCTATGCTTCCGATAAAAGTATTGAATTTTTTCTTGCTTATCATGAATAAGTATCCTTTCTCAAAAACTATTATTATACAGCCAGTTATATAGTGTGTCAATATTGCTGCCGAAATAAAGGCTTACCGAACAATGGCTTGACCGGCTGTGGAGCAAATATTGATACCCGCGCGGTTTCCTGTAGGAAATCGTTGCGCTGTTTACACTTTTCCTAACTATCTAGGACAGCCCTTTTTTTAATCGACAGGCTGCCTGAAATCCGAAAATCTGTTTTCAGGCAGCCTGCACTTTATTTACCCCAACTTCGCTTTAATCAGTTCCTGCACCTGCGCGGGATTCGCCTTGCCTTTGCTGGCCTTCATCACTTGTCCCACAATCGCATTCAAGGCTTTTTCGTTGCCGGATTTGAACTGTTCCACGGCTTTAGCATTGTTTGCCAGCACTTCGTCCACCATCGCTTCAATCGCGCCGGTATCGGTCATCTGCTGCAAACCGTGTTTTTCAATGATTTCGGCGATGGTGGCTTCGGGCTCCGCCCACATGGCTTCAAAGGCTTTTTTCGCCAACTTGCTGCTTAAAGTGCCGTCAGCAATTTTACCTACCAGCGCGGCGAGGCGCGAGGCGGTAATCGGGCTGTCGGCAAGTTCCATGCCTTCTTTGTTCAGCGTAGCAGCGAGTTCGCCGTTCATCCAGTTAGCAGTCAGCTTGCCTTGTCCGCTCTCTTTGGCGGCTTCTTCAAAATAGGCAGCCTGCACGCGGCTGGCGGTGAGCAGGCGCGCGTCGTAGTCGCTCACGCCATAATCCGCCACGAAACGCGCCGCCATTTCTTTCGGCAGTTCGGGCATTTCTGCTTTGGCTTTTTGCAACCGGTCGTCTGAAATGATGACGGGCAGCAAATCGGGGTCGGGGAAGTAGCGGTAGTCATGCGCGTCTTCTTTCAAACGCATCACGCGGGTTTCGCCTTTTTCCGGGTCGAACAACATGGTTGCCTGCTGTACTTTGCCGCCGTCTTCCAAAATCTCGATTTGCGCTTCCACTTCGTAATTAATCGCCTGCTCCAAGAAGCGGAAGGAATTGAGGTTTTTAATCTCGCGGCGCGTGCCGAACTCTGCCTGGCCTTTCGGACGCACGGATACGTTGGCATCGACGCGGAACGAACCTTCCGCCATATTGCCGTCGCAGATGTCCAGCCAGGTTACCAAGCTGTGCAGAGCTTTGGCGTAGGCAACGGCTTCGGCGGCGGAGCGCATTTCGGGTTCGGAGACCACTTCCAACAGCGGCGTGCCGGCACGGTTTAGGTCGATACCGGTTGCACCGTTCAAGCCCTCGTGCACGGATTTGCCCGCGTCTTCTTCCATGTGCGCGCGGGTTACGTTGATGGTTTTCACATCGTCGCCGACCACGATTTCCAATTTGCCGTGTTCGACAATCGGCAAATCTAACTGGCTGATTTGATAGCCTTTGGGCAGGTCGGGATAGAAGTAGTTTTTGCGGTCGAACACGTTTTTCTGATTGATTTTCGCATCCAAAGCCAAGCCCAATTTGATGGCTTTTTCAACGACTTCTCGGTTCATTACCGGCAGCACGCCCGGCAGCGCGCATTCCACCACGCTGGCGTGCGCATTGGGTTCCGCACCGAATGCAGTCGATGCGCCGCTGAAGATTTTGGATTTTGTGTTGAGTTGGACGTGGATTTCCAGTCCGATTACGGTTTCCCAGGTCATAAGGTTTCCTATTCTGATGAGTTAAATAAAACTGAATCTGCAAATTTCTTTGTAAACATCGCCAAAACGGTGTTTTGACGAACTTGGGGGGTTTTGTAGGGTGGGCGCTTGCTGCCCACGCGTTCCGTGTCGGAGGCAGCCTGAAACCCGTGCGGGCAACAAATACCGCTCTACGAAAACCGGCATGGCCCGCATTTTCAGGCTGCCTGATGCGGATTGAGGCCGGCTTTGTCCCACAAGAGCCGCACGTCGTAAAAATGGGCGGAAAGCATGGTGAGGATGACGACGGTGCAGAAATAGACCGAAGCCGGCCCGGGTGTTACACGCGCAATCGGGGTGTGGAAGGTGCTCATCAGGATGATGATGACGAAGATGTCAATCATGGACCAGCGCCCGACCATTTCGGTGATTCGGTATTGCAGCGACATCTTGTGCACATCCATCACCAATCCGAAACGCGCGCTCCACAGCAGCACGGTCATGGAGAGGATTTTCAGCGTGGGTACCAAGATGCTAGCGCTGAATATCACGGCGGCAATGGGCTTGTCGCCCTTGTCCCACATATAAATGATGCCGCTCATGATGGTGCTGACTTCTTTCTCCATCGGGTTTTCCGAAATCATAATCGGCAACAGATTGGCGGGCACATAAAGGATGGCGGCGGCTATCAGGAAGGCGGCGGAAACTTTCAGGCTGCCCGGTCTGCGCTGGAACAGCTCCGAACCGCACACGCCGCAGCGGCTTTCGGATGCGGGGCGGAAATACAGGCAGCGGGTGCAGCAGACGGTGTTTGGGGCAGCCTGAAACAGGCGTTCGCGGTTGCGGCGGTGGATTTGGTAATAAAGCCAGTGCTTCGGTGTGGCGACTGCGGTGCGCAGCAGCAGGATGGCAAGCGGCGGCATCAGCCAGAACGCCGCGCCGAAACGCACGCCTGCCACCGCGCTCAGTTTGATGTAGGCAACCAGCATGGAGATGAAAAACACGTCCACCATAATCCATTCGCGCAGCCGCTCCAAAAGCCGCACCGCGCCGAGCAGATAACGCGCCCTGCCCTGCCGGCTGAGCGAAATATAGACATACATGCACATCAGCAGAAACAGCAGCGGCGCACCGAAAACGAACACCGACATAACGAAACCGAGAAAGCCCCAGTCGTTTTCCAAGGGGGCGAGCATGATTTCAGGCAGCGTCAGCCGCGCGAACAAACCGGTCATGTACACGGTTACAAAGGGCTGGCTGTATACCAGCACCATCAGCAGCAGTGCGGCGGCGGCACAGGCAAGTACGATGGGATAGGGTTCGGGTTCTATGGAAACGAGCTTGTGGTGGCAGCGCGGGCAGTCTGCCTCTTGGCCTTGGCGCAGCTTGGGCAGGCGCAGGCGCAGGCCGCATTCGGGGCAGTCGGCTTCGTGTGCGGGCAGGGTTGCACTGGGGAAGTATTTTTTCCGCCATTGGCGGCGGATACGGTTGTAAACCGCACGGCGCAGGCGGTGCATTACTGTGCCACCACGCTGAACGTGCGTCCGATTTTGTCCCATTGCGCAACCTCGTCTTGCAGAGCGGCGGTGGTAAGCGGATTTCCGTCCAGCCAGTTTTGCGCGATACGCAGGATATAGCCGCGCGCGGGGTCATATTGCAGCGAGGCGGCAGGCGGCAATTCCAGCGGCAGACGTGCGCGGCAGAACAGCACGGCCAGCCGCAATGCCAGCACGGCGTGCCAGCGCATAATGCTGCTTTCGCCCGCCAAAACTTCGGCCATTTTTTTCAAATCGCCGCGCTGGCCCAATGCCAGCAGCGACAGGAGTTCCTGTTCGGGGCGGGAAAAGCCGGGCATGTCGGCGTTTGCCAAAATATAGGCGGTGTGTTTGTGGTAGGCGGTGTGGGCAATGTCCACGCCGATTTCGTGCAGCATCGCCGCCCAGCGCACATAGGCGGACCAGTGCGCCAGTTCCTGCACGGTCGCGGCCTGTGCCAAGCCGTATAGGAATTGCGAGGCCAGTTTTTCCACGCGCTGCGCCTGTTCCGCGCTGGCGTGATAGCGCGCTTGGAACTGGCGGGCGGTTTGTTCGCGCAGGTCTTCGTTCAGGCTGCGTCCGATGGTGTCGAAGAATACGCCGTCGCGCAGTGCGGCTTCGTTAAACGCCATGCTGCCGATTTCCAGTTCTTCAAATGCTGCCATCATCACCGCCAGCCCGCCTGCGAATACGTCTGCGCGTTCGGGTTTTAATCCGTCCAGCCGTGCTTTTTTCAGGCTGCCTGCATCGGCAATTTCGGCGGCGAGCTTCTTCATGGCGGCAAGGGTGATGCGTTCGCCCATGCCTTCGGCTTCTATCACGCCTGCAATGGCTTTTGCCGTGCCCGATGTGCCCAGTGCGATGTCCCAGCCTTGGCGACGGTAGCTTTTGCCGATGCGCTGGATTTCGCTGCGGGCGGCGTTGATGGCAGCCTGAAAGTCTTTCGTGCCGATTTTGCCGTGGAAAAAGCGCAGCGAATAGGTTACGCAGCCCAAGGGCAGGCTTTCGGTGTGGGTGGGTTGCAGACCGCTGCCGAGGATAAATTCGGTAGAACCGCCGCCGATGTCCACCACCAGCATCTTCTGCCCGTTGTTGGGAAAGGTGTGCACCACGCCGGTGTAAATCAGCCGTGCTTCTTCGCGCCCTGCGATGACTTCTATCGGGAAACCCAATGCGGCTTCGGCCTTCGGCAGAAACTCACCGATGTTTTTGGCGACGCGAAAAGTGTTGGTTGCCACTGCGCGCACCTGTTCGGGCGGAAAGCCGCGCAGCCGTTCGCCAAATTGGGCAAGGCAGTCCAGCGCGCGCGCTTGGGAAGCGGCATCCAGATTCTTGCTGCCGTCCAGCCCGCCGGCGAGACGCACCATTTGTTTGATATTTTCAACCACTTTGGGCTGCCCGTTGCAGTTTTCGCAGATTTGCAGACGGAAGCTGTTTGAGCCTAAGTCCACGGAGGCGAGCATGGGAAGATGGGTCATGGGAGATTCCTTGTGTGGGAGAACGGGCGGTACGGGTTTTCAGGCTGCCTTTTCCGCCGCAGCAATCAGTGCATCCGCCACATCGTCCGCGCTATGGGGCATGGCAAGCGTGCGTGCGTTTTCCGCCCATTGGCGGCATTGTTCCCGCGTCAGCGCGCCGATGGTTTCGGCCAGCTTTTCGGGAGCCAGCAGGTTTTGCGGCAGCAGCAACCCCGCCTGTGCGGATACCAGATAGCGTGCGTTGGCGGTTTGGTGGTCGTCCACCGCATGCGGATAGGGAACAAGCAGCGCCCCCGTGCCTGCCGCCGCCAGTTCTGCAATGGTGAGTGCGCCTGCACGGCAAACGAGTATGTCGTAATCGCGGTACACCGCTGCCATGTCGTCCACAAATTCCACGCATTCGGCTTCCACATCCATGCGTTTATAGGCGGCGAAAAGTTCGGCAAGGTTGCCGCGTCCCGCCTGATGCAGGATTTTGGGGCGGCTCTCGGCCGGCAGCAGCGAAACGGCCTGCGGCACAATTTCGTTCAGAGCCTGCGCGCCAAGGCTGCCGCCGATAACGGCGATTTTCAGGCTGCCTTTGCGTTCGGCAAAGCGTTCGGCAGGAGGGGGCAGATTGGCAATATCGGCGCGCACGGGGTTGCCGACCAGGCCGTTCGGATAATCGGGGAAAGCCTGCGGAAAGGCATACAGCACACGCGCCGCCCATCTTGCGAGGCGTTTGTTGGCCATGCCTGCCACGGCGTTCTGCTCGTGGATAACGAACGGCACGCCGAGCTGTTTTGCCGCCAACCCGCCGGGGAAGGTAACAAAACCGCCAAAGCCCGCTGCCGCTGCAATATGGTGCTTGCGGAAAACGTCTTTGGCGGCGGCGGTGGCGCGCATCAGCATAAACGGCAGCGCGAGCTTTCTCAGCAGCCCTTTGCCGCGCACACCTTTCATGGCAACGGTTTCCAATGTGATGCCGTGCTGCGGCACAAGTTTTTCCTCCATGCTGCCGATGCTGCCCAGCCACACCGTTTTGTGTCCGCGCGCGTGCAGTGATTGGGCAACAGCCAGCGCGGGGAAGATGTGTCCGCCCGTGCCGCCCGCCATCAATAGAAAGGTTTTCGGATTACTCATTTTCAGGCTGCTCCTTGTTCTGTTGCTGCGCACGTGCCGATTCTTTGGGATCGAGTACGCAATAGCCGCGCATCTTGCGGCGGTTTTCATAATCCACGCGCAGCAGCATGGTGAACGCCGCCAGCATAATCACAAGAGACGAACCGCCGTACGACACCAGCGGCAGCGTCAAACCTTTGTTCGGCAGCAGGCTGATATTCACGCCGATGTTGATAAAGCTCTGCGCCGCCACCCACACGCCCACGCCCACGGCAATAAACGAATTGAAATGCAAATCCAAATCGCGCGCCTGTTTGCCGATGGAAAACGCGCGCCAGATAATCCACACATACACGCACACCAGCGCGGCAACCGCCGCCAAACCCAGTTCTTCGCCGATAACGGCCAAAATAAAGTCCGTGTGCGCCTCGGGCAGGAAGCCGCGTTTGAAAATCGCATTGCCCAAACCGTCGCCGAACAGCCCACCCTGATTCATAGAAAGCAGCGAACCCAAGCCCTGATAACCCGTGCCGGTGGGGTCTTTCCACGGCTGCCACATCACGGCGATGCGCTTCATGCGGAATTCGGACGTGGCGATGATAAGCACGATGGTTGCCAGCGACACCGACACCGCACCCGCAAACCATTTCATCGGCATATTCGCCAAAAACAGCAGGCACAAGAATATTCCCGCCACCACCATCATGGAACCCAAATCGCGCGTCAGCAGCACCAGTGCCGCACCGAACGCCACCGGCACGCCCACCCACAGCACGCGGCGGAAGTCGTGCAGAATGTCCACGCGGCGTTTGAAAAACGAGGCCATATACATCACCGTAACCAGCTTGAACATCTCGGCAGGCTGTACCTTCACGCCCAGCGGCGTATTGAGCCAGCGGCGCGCCCCGTTCACCTCCTCACCCATCCACGGCAGCACCACCAACGTGCCCAGTGTGATAACCAGCAGATAAGGTGTCCACCGCTGCCAGCGCCACATCGGCACGCGCATCAGCAAAAACGATGCGGCCAAACCCAACAGTGCAAACTGTGCCTGCTTGGCAAGGAAGAAGAAGCGGCGGTCAAAATCCGCCAGCCCCGCCTGCGCGGCGGACGCGGAATACACCATCACCAGCCCGAAGCACAGCAGGCACAGCAACACCTGCACCAACGTTTTATCATAGGTTTCGCCGTTTTTGAGCAGGTTGCGTTCAAGCGCGCGCTCCAAGAGCGGGATTTTGCGGACGGGATTTTGCGGACGGACGGGATATTTCATGGGTTTTACAACGGTGCGGCGGCTTTCAGGCTGCCTTTTCGGGAGAGGACGGGGAGAAACGGGTTTTCAGGCTGCCTCACGGCAGGGCGCGGAACGCTTGGGCGAATACTTCGGAGCGGTGCGCATAACCGCGGAACATATCCAAACTGGCGCACATGGGGCTGAGCAACACGGCATCGCCCGCCTGTGCGGCGGCATAGGCAGCCTGAACGGCATCAGGCAGCGTTTCGCAGAACGATACGGGCACGCCGCAGCCTTCAATATCGCGGGCGATTTTGGCGGCATCCGCACCGATAAGGAACACGGCGCGCGCCTTGTCTCGCAATACGGCACGGGCGGGGGTGAAATCCTGCCCTTTGCCCTGCCCGCCGGCAATCAGCACGATGGGCTGCGGCAGCCCGCCGATGGCGGCAACGGTTGCGCCGACATTTGTGCCTTTGCTGTCGTCTATAAACACGATGCCGTTTTTTTCGCCAATCTGTTCTACACGGTGCGGCAGCCCCGAAAAAGTGGCAATGTGCCGCGCCAGTTCGGCACGCGGAATGCCGATGGCTCCGCACAGGGCGGCGGCGGCAAGAATGTTTGCCATGTTGTGCCTGCCGTGCAGGGCAGTTTGATTTTGCGGAATGATGGTTTCCGTGCCTGCTTTCAGGCTGCCTGAAACATCGTCCAGCCAATAATCGGCGGCGTGTTCCAGCGAGAAATAGCGAACTTGCGGCCCTACCCGCTTCATGGCGCGGCAGAACGCGTCGTCGGCGTTCAGAATCTGGTGCGCGCAGCCGTTGAAGATTTGGTCTTTGCTGCGGGCGTAATCCAGCAGGTCGTCATAACGGTCGAGATGGTCTTCGGAGATATTGAGACAGGCGGCGGCGGTTGCGCCCAAATGCGGCGTGGTTTCCAGTTGGAAGCTGGAAAGTTCCAGCACCCATGCGTCTGCACTTTTTCCCTGCCTTTGCAGCCATGCGTCCAACACGGGCGTGCCGATGTTGCCTGCCGCCACGGTGTCCAGCCCGCTTTCGCGGCACAGGTGCGCGGCAAGGCTGGTTACGGTGGTTTTGCCGTTGCTGCCTGTGATGGCGATGATTTTGTCGGGCTTGCCGCGCATGAGTTCGGCAAAGATGGCCACATCGCCGGTAACCGTGCCGCCGTGTTGCTCGAATTTGCGGATTTCAGGCTGCCTGCGGGTGATGCCGGGGCTTAACGCCAGCACGTTGCGCCCAGCCAATGCGTCTTTCAGGCTGCCTGAAAACATGGGGAAGGCGGGAAATTCACGGGCAAGCTGCTGTTTTTTTTCTTCGGTCAGGCAGCGGTCGTATCCTGCGGCGGGCGCGCCGATGTGCGCCAGATAACGCAATACGGATAACCCTGTGCCGCCCAAGCCCGCCACAAGTGTGTTTTGTTTTTGCAGATTCATGTGTGTGCCTTATTTTTCGGATTCGGTGCGCTCGTAGCTGATGACGCCTGTTTCGCCCGTGGGCACGCGCTGTTCGCGCAGAATCTCTTCCACGGTAGGCGGCTCGGGCGGAATTTCCACAATGCGCGGCCTGCGTACGGCATCGGTTTGCGCAGCAGATTCAGATTCCGATTCTGACTGGGGTTTTGGGGCAGCGGGCGGCGCGGTTTCGTTTATCCAGCTTCCCGTGCTTTTCTGCGGCAGCCCGATTTCAGGCTGCTCTTGGCTGGCGACTGCGGCAATTTTTGCCAACACACGGCGTTTGCCCGCCCCCATCACTTCGCTGCTGCTCCATGCCGCATCCAGCACGGGCACGGAAACATCCGTCTCTGCACCCGCTGCCAAGCCGCCTGCCAGCGGCAGGGCAACTGCTTTTGCCTGCGCGGCGGGTTTTTTGGCACCGTCCAGATACAGCGACACGTCGGCATACACGGTCATCACGGTGAAGCTGCCTGTGTTTTGCAGGCGCAGGCGGATATGCGGCTCGCCCGTTTCAAAGGACAACTCTCCTGCCTGTATCGCCACATCTTCGCCCGTGCTGCCTTCGGGTTCGGCCGCATCGGAAACGGGGGCAATGCCGCCGAAGGGGTCGGACGGCACGCCCAGCGCGGTTTCAGGCTGCATCGGCGCGGCATCGGATGCGCCATGGCGGATACCTGCCGCGCTTTCGCCCGCTGCTTGGATAAAACGCCCGCCATACCAGCCCGTTATGCCGAACAGCACGGCGGCAACGCTCCACACGGCGATTTTGTAAACGCGTTCTCTGTCCATCGGCAATTGCTCCGTTGCCCGCTTGGGGCAGCCTGAAAAAAGGCGGCATTTTAGCAGAAGATGTGTTTTCAGGCTGCCCGCATGAGTGCATAGGCAGCCGGAGGATTTTGCAAAAATGCACAGCCAATCAACGGTTGGAATTTCATCAAAAAATTCCGGCTGCTTCTTCACAAAAATTTGGAATTTTCGCTAATAAAAACTTAAATACTGAGACCTTTGCAAAACCTCAGCTTTAAGCACGGTTCAAAGCAACAGCATCGCATCATACGCAGATAATATTGAAATATTTTCAAGCGTTCGAGAAGCGCATGGCGAAGAAATGTGCCAAAGATGGGGATTTTGCAAAGGTCTCAACTTGTTCGTTTGCTTTGAACTGTACTCAAAAATGAGGTTTCGCAAAGGCCTCCTTCCGTCTCTGTTTCGGGCGGAGGGTATCTGCGCCCCAAATCAAAGGCAGCCTGAAAACGCTGGAAACACGTTTTCAGGCTGCCTTTTGCCGTTTGCGTCAATGCTTGCTGACATCTTCGCCGAAGAACTGTTCGCCCAAGCGTTTGAGCGTGCCGTCTTCCTGCAATTCCTTCATTGCGCCGTTGATTTTTTCCAGCGCGGCTTCGTTGCCTTTGTTTATGACCAAACCTGCGCCGAGTTTTTCGGTATCGGGTGTGCGCCACACTGATTTCAATCCGGAATCGGGCGTTTTTTTCAAATAGTCCAGCAGTGAAAGTTCGTCGTTGAGTGTCAATTCGGCGCGTTTCTGCTGCACCAACATCAGCCCTTGCGCCATTGTGTCGGTGTGGACGATGTCCGCACCCATTTTCTGCGCCACTTCGTCATAGTTGGAAGCCAGCATCACGGCTGTTTTTATGCCTTTGATGTTTCTCAGTCTTGCTACGGGGGCGTGGTCGCTGCGGGCAACCAGCATTTTGCCGCTCCAACTGTACGGCGTGGCTTTGTCAAACATTGCCTGCCGCTCGGGCGAAGTCAGCGCAACTTGGTTGGCGACCACATCAAACCGTCCTGCTTTCAGCCCCGACATCATGGCATCCCACGGTGATTCTTTAAATTCCACTTTCACGCCGAGCTTCTCTGCCACGGCGCGGGTTACTTCCACGTCGTAGCCGGTGAGCTTGCCGTCTTTTTCGTGGTAGGTGAACGGGGCGTATGTTCCCATCGTGCCGACGATAATGGTGCCTTTGCTGTTAATTTTGTCCAAGAGGCTGCTGCCTCCGGTTTGCGGGTCGGGGGCGTTTTGTGCTGTGCCCGATGCGTTTTGCGGGGCGGAGGCGGGGGTGCTGCTGCTACCGTTGCCGCAGGCTGCCAAAAACAGGGCGGCGGCCGTGCCGAAAAAAATGCGTGTGTTCATGCTCTTACTCCTTGTGCGGGCGGAAAAGGGCGCATTGTAAGGCTGCCTGAAAATATGGCGCAAGAATAATGCGTGCTATGGCTTATGCGGTTTCAGGCTGCCTTATCCCGATGTCCGTGTGCTTCGGTACGCATGAAAATTGATGCGGGCAATACCGGTTTGCCGTATTCGGGCGGATGCCCGACGCGTGGGCAGCAAGTGCCCACCCTACTTGGTATATATTTTTGATTGTAATAGAAATTATAAAAACGGTTGGGGCGGTGCAGTAGCATTGCGGTTTTAATCGGCTATAAAATCGCGCGTTTTCCGTTTTCAGGCTGCCCCAAATGAAGCATTCGCGCACCCTTATCGTTTCCGTGTTTGTCGTGGCAAGCTGCGGGCTGGCTTATGAGCTGATTACTGCCGCGCTGGCGAGCTATCTGTTGGGCGACAGCATTTTCCAATATTCGCTGATTATCGGGCTTTATCTGTTCTGCATGGGCATCGGTGCGCATCTGACGCGCTACATCGCAGATAAGGACGCGCTGGCCCGCTTTATTGAAACCGAGCTGCTGGTAGGGTTGTTGGGCGGGCTCTCTGCGCTGTTTCTGTTTGCCGCGTTCGGTTTTGCCGCCGCGCCCTTCCGCACCCTGCTCTACGCGCTGGCGGGCATCATCGGCACGGTGGTGGGCATGGAAATCCCGCTGGTGATGCGGGTTTTAAACAATCAGGCTTGGGATTTCAAAGAAACGGTGGCGCGCGTTTTAACGTTTGACTATATGGGCGCGCTGGCGGTGTCGCTGCTGTTTCCGCTGGTGCTGGCACCGCATTTGGGCATGGCGCGTTCTGCGTTGCTGTTCGGCATGCTTAATGCGGGGGTTGCGCTGTTCACGGCAAAGGCGTTCAGGCTGCATCTGCCGCAGTATGGCAGCCTGAAACGGCGTGCGCTGGCGGTGCTGGCCGCGCTGGCGCTGGCATTCGGTTTTGCCGATTATTGGGTGATGCAGGCGGAGCGGCATTATTACGGCGACCCCGTTGTGTTTGAAAGCCGCTCGCCCTACCAGCGGCTGGCGGTTACGCAGTGGAAGGACGACACGCGGCTCTATATCAACGGCAACCTGCAATTTTCTTCGCGGGACGAGGCGCGTTACCACGAAGCCTTGGTTATCCCCGCCATGCAGTCGGCACAAAACAGGTCGCGTGTGCTGATTTTGGGCGGCGGCGACGGGCTGGCAGCGCGCGAGGTGCTGAAATATCCCGATGTGCGGCAGGTTACGCTGGTTGATTTGGATCCCGAAATGACGCGCACCTTCCAAACCTCCGCCCGCCTGACCACGCTCAACGGCAATTCGCTCAACCACCCCAAGCTGCGTATTGTGAACGACGATGCCGCGCAATGGCTGGAACGCAGCACGGAAACGTTTGACGTGATGATTATTGATTTGCCCGACCCGTCCAATTTCGCGCTGGGCAAGCTCTATTCCGTGCCGATGTACCGCATGGCGGCGCGGCATCTGGCAGCGGGCGGGCGCATGGTGGTGCAGTCCACTTCTCCGTATTTTGCGCCGCATGCGTTTTGGTCGGTGGCGGCAACGCTGGAAGCGGCAGGGCTGCACATCGCGCCCTACCATGTTTACGTGCCGAGCTTCGGCGAATGGGGCTATGTGCTGGCCGCAGCGGAACAGAATTTCAGGCTGCCTGAAAAAATCAGCGTGCCGACCCGTTTTCTGAACCCCGCAGAGATGGCGGCGATGTTCCGCTTCCCTCCCGATATGGCGCGCATCAACGTTGAGCCGAATTATCTGAACAGCCAGAAGTTGGTTGCGTATTTTGAAGAAGACTGGGCAAACGTGATGCGTTAGACCGTTTGCAACCAACGCGTGCAACGCCGTTTCCCGCAAAATGGACGGATGCCGGCACGGTTTCCCCTTTCAGGCTGCCTTAGCCGACAGTCGGAACACAGACGCGCGGGCAGCGAGTGCCCACCCTACCTCGCTCATATGCATGTAACAGGCGGTGGCTCCAAAACACGTATTGGTATGAATGGTAAACCTTTACCTGGTGATCCTGAGCTATCAGCAGTTCAGAAAAAAGTTGTAGCTGAAAATATTTCTCGAATTAGGAGGGTTGGTAAAAAAATTGTTAAATGGTTAAAATTTAAACAGGAATGTGGCTAGACAGACATAAAAGGACATGACTATGAATGAATTTTACATATGGGTTGTTCAAGGAAGCAGAGCAAGCTTCCCATCGGCTATCTTTTCATCTAAAGAAAAAGCTGTTCAATGGATAGAAAAATATAAAATTAGTGGAATGTTATCAAAGTACCCTATTGATATATCTATATACGATTGGACAATTATGAAAGGATTCTTCAAACCCAAAAGAGATGACCAAAAAACTCCCGACTTTATACAAAGCTTCTCAACTGTATATATTGAGGATTCTCAATATGTTGATGGAATTGAGCAAGCGTAGGGTGGGCACTTGCTGCCCACGCGTTCCATGTCTCCCTAAGGCAGCCTGAAACCCGTTCAGGCTGCCTTTGGCGACAGCCGGAACAGACGCGTGGGCAACAAGTGCCCACCCTACCTTGCTAATCCTAAAAAAGCAAGGATTGTAATAAGACGCAGAGAACGTAGAAACGCAAAAAAAGGATTATCCCCAAAATGTAATTGTATATAATGAGGATTTTTGATATGGACAAAATTATTTTAAATGTAATTAATTATGAAATTATTTATGATCAATTAGATACAAACTGTTTCAATATTATATTTGAAGATGGATATTTTAATATTCAGTCTTCTGTATATATAGACCCTGATTTCGAGTATTCAGAAATTACTTATTTTGAGTTATCTAATCAAGAAAATGGAAGGTATTTAGACCCCCAAAATATTATTTTTCAACCTAAAAAAATTATAATCATTTTTGACAAAAATAAAAAATTTCTGGACACTATTCAAGAAATACATATTATTTTCCCTAATGAAATAAAAAAGGAATTAGTTGATTTTTTTAACAATTACTTATTCTTGGGTAGGTTTATTCAGTACTCATCTGATTTTGATAAAAATAAAATTGTACAACAAAATCTTGATCGTGAAATTATAGATTGGGAAGAGGATATAGAAGAGTAGCATAGTCCATAGGTAGCAAGTCGTAAGTTAAGTTCAAACTCAACAAAACAGCAAGCGTAGGATGGGCACTTGCTGCCCACGCGTTCCATGCCTCCCAAAGTCAGCCTGAAACCCGCTCGGCCAAGTAGGGCGGACACTTACTGCCCACGCGTTGCGCATCCATCCGAAAACGGCAAACCGGCATTACGCAGATTCATTTTCAGGCTGCCTTCATCCGATGCAGGCACATTACGATTTCAACCCACAGCACCCACGGAGACCCCATGTCCTACCGCATTGCCCCCAGCATCCTGTCCGCCGACTTTGCCCGTCTGGGCGAAGAAGTGCGCGCCGTTGCCGCCGCAGGCGCAGACCTGCTGCATTTTGACGTGATGGACAACCATTACGTTCCCAACCTCACGTTCGGGCCGATGGTCTGCGCCGCCCTGCGCCCGCACAGCCCCATCCCGATAGACGTACACCTGATGATAGAACCCGTGGACGACATGATTGCCGCCTTCATCAAAGCGGGCGCAGACATCATCACCTTCCACCCCGAAGCCAGCCGCCATCCGGACCGCAGCCTCGCCCTGATAAAAGACGCAGGCAGGCAGGCAGGGCTGGTGCTGAATCCCGCAACCCCGTTAAACGTGCTGGAACACGCGTTGGACAGGCTGGACATGGTGCTGCTGATGTCGGTCAATCCCGGTTTCGGCGGGCAAAAATTCATCCCGCATACGCTGGACAAACTGCGCCAAACCCGCGCCCTGCTGGACGCATACCAAGCCCGCAGCGGCCGCCGCATCGCGCTGGAAGTGGACGGCGGCATCAAAACCGACAACATTGCCGCCGCTGCCCGCACAGGCGCAGATACCTTTGTTGCAGGCTCGGCGATTTTCGGTGCAGACGACTACGCAGCGGTTATCGCCGATATGCGGCAGGAGTTGGCCAAAGTAAGGCAGCCTGAGACCGAGCAGCCATAAACCGGCACAATGTGCATCGGTTTCTGCATGCGGCATATAGTGGATTAAAATAAAAATGAGACAAGGCGGCGAGCCGCAAGGCGTACAGG
>CAUQSD010000035.1:0-19917 GCA_963520685.1 uncultured Kingella sp.
ACGCCTTGCGGCTCGCCGCCTTGTCTCATTTTTATTTTAATCCACTATATTTTCAGGCAGCCTGAAAATACTGCGCGGATGCCGTATGAAGAAAAGCAGCCTGCACAGAGTCTTGCAAAATGCAGGCTGCTTTTTTGAGAATTTTGGAAAAACTGTTCCCTTTCTCACGGGAGAGGGTAGAGCAGCTTTTGTAGTATGAACATTTATGCCCATGCACGCGGCTTCGGGCAACCTCGTGCTGTATTTTATGTTCAGTGTCGCATTGAGTTTGCTGTACCTAATACCCCGAGGAAGGATAGTGCAAATACTAAACCAATTAAAGCCACTGCTATAATGAGTTGTGCTTTTGCCCAGTTAGCTTTGCTGGGTGGGGTATTGCTGCCAAATGCCCAAATGAGCAACATGATGAAGCCGATAATGGGTATATAGGACAGAATTAAGCTGATAATCCAGTCGCCTGTACTTATTTCATCGCGGTAGTCGTCATCGTAACGTGCCATTTTGTTCTCCATAAAAAAGTACCAAGAATTTGGTGGTGTAATTTTAACATAATTTAAATGTGATTTTTACATAATTTAAATATGGAGGATTTTGAATGTTGAGGGAAAACGATGTTTCAGACTTCCTTTGGATGAAGGGTGTGCGGACAGTTTTTGTAGTGTGAGCGTTTATGCTTACACGGTTTCAGGCTGCTTTGATGCAACGCGTGGGCAGCAAGTGCCCACCCTACGGGTGTATCTAAACAGCAGATAAAATTGAGGGTGCTGCTGCATTGGTCTGCCGTCTCTCCTATTCTTAATTTGAATTCGCCTATTCCAAAACTCTGCATCTAAAATTGGTCGAAAAGGCAGCCTGAAAGCCGTTTTGTAGTTTTCAGGCTGCCTTTTTTGCGGCGGACGCGGCGTTACTCTTCTGCCAGCAGGCTGGCAGGACGCTCGCTTTTGCGGAGTTCCTCCACTTCGTCCAGCAGACGCATAATCAGCCCGAGGGCGGGGATGCCTGCGTCAAAGTCGCGGCTGATGCGTTGGGCGCGGCGGATGCGGGCGAGCTGGAAACCGCTGAACTGCGTATGTTCGGGGCGGCCGCTGATGCTGATGATGTCTTCGTCTATCAGTTCAAGCAGCCATTCGCGGCGGCAGCGGCTGGCGGCGATGATTTCGTCAAAGGTGAGGGTGATGTCGGTTGCCATGATTCTGTCCTTTCTTATGCGCGGTTGCCGAAGTGGGCGGCAAGCTGTTCCCATGCTTTGCGGTCGGCTTCGTTTTCGGCGGGGGGAACGCTGATGCGGAGGTTGAGATAAAGGTCGCCTGCCTCTTTGGCGGGAATGCCTTTGCCTTTGAGGCGGATGCTTTTGCCTCCCTGGCTGCCTGCGGGCAGGTTCACCTGCAAACGGCCCTCTGCGGTGGGGACGGTGATGCGGCCGCCCAGCACGGCTTCCCAAGGTTTTATGTCTATGGTTTGGTATACGTCTTTTTTGTTTTTGACATATAAATCGGGGCGGTCGTGGAATTTGATTTTGAGATACAAATCGCCTGCTGCGCCGCCGTTGTATCCGGGCAATCCCTGTCCGCTCAGGCGTATCTGCTGCCCTTCGGCAATGCCTTTGGGGATTTTCACGTTTAGGGTTTTTTGGCGGTATGCGGTTCTTCCGTATTCGTCTACCGCAGGCATGTTCAGCGTGAGCGTGCGTTCCGCACCCGTGTAGGCGGCGTAGATGTCTATGCTCAGTTCGGCGTGTTGGTCTTCGCCTTTTATCGGACCGCTTGGGCGGCTCTGAGCCCGTGCGCCCTGCGCGCCGAAATGGGCAAACAGGTCTTCAAAATTGAAATCGCCCGCGCCGAAAGGTTCGCCGCCTTGAAATTCGTAGCGGAAGCCGCCCGAACCTTCCTGCGCGCCGTGGAAACCGCGTCCGGACGGGTTGGCCAGCATGTCGTCGTATTCGGCACGCTTTCCGGCATCGGACAGGGTTTCATAGGCGCGGTTGATTTCGGCGGTCCGCTCGGCGGCATCGGGTTCTTTGCTGACATCGGGATGGTATTTGCGCACCAGTTTGCGATAGGCCTTTTTTATGGTGTCGGCATCTGCCGTTTTGTCCACGCCGAGTATGTCGTAATAGTTTTTTTCTGCCATTTTGATTTTCCGTATTTTCGTTTAACAAATCTTAGGAAATATGGGGCGGCGGCGGATAAATCCAACAGCAGGCGGCAGATTTGTTTTTAGGCTGCCTTTGGGGAAACAAATGCCAATAGAAAAAACAACCGGTGTTCAAATGGTTTTGCTTGCCGACCCGTCTTTGGGTCATGTGTCCATGAGCAGGGCGCAGTTTTTGGATGCTTGGAAAACCCGTGAGGGCAATTTGGCAGGTAAGATTTTGGCGATTGTGCCGAATGGGGCGGAAAGCGGCGGCGATGCGGATTTTTTCACGCGCCGCCCGAAACGGCAGACGGCGTTTGCGGTTGAACAGGCGAAACGGAGGTCTGCGTATTGAACGGGCAGCGATTCGGTATTTCGGTGCGGCTATTTTTCGCCGCGCCGGATTTGCCCGGCCAAGGCTTCGCAGCAGGCGGTTAGGATATTGCGCGTTTCGTTGAAGTTGCCTGTGTACCAAGGGTCGGGAACGTGGTCGTAACCGCAGCTTGGGGCAAGGTCGGTAATCTTGAAGATTTTTTCAGGCTGCCTGCCGAACAGTTTTTCCACATCGGCGAGGTTGCTGTCGTCCATCACGATGATGTAGTCGTATGAGGCAAGGTCGGCGGGTTTGATTTTCCGGCTGGTGAATGTGTGCGAATCTATGCCCATGCCGTCCAAAATTTCCGCCGTGCCGCAGTGCATGTATTCGCCGTTGTGCCAGCCGCTTGTGCCTGCGCTCTCGGCATGGGCGCGGATGCCGTTTTTGGCGGCGGTGTCGTTAAAGATGTATTCCGCCATGGGCGAACGGCAGATGTTGCCAAGGCAGACAAACAGGATTTTTTTCATGGCTGATTCCGTTATGCGGGTTGTTTTTCAGGCTGCCTATTTTAGCCGCTTTGCCCTGTGCGGGCAGCCTGAAAAGCGGTTCTGCGCTACAATCCGCGCTTTCCAACCCGATTGAGGATTTTTCCCATGTCTTTGCAGAACACCATTGAAACCGCCTTTGAAAACCGCGCCGAAATCACGCCGCAAACCGTGTCGCCCGAAGTGAAGGAAGCCGTGCTGGAAACGCTGCGCCAATTGGACAACGGCAGCCTGCGCGTGGCCGAACGCTTGGGCGTGGGCCAATGGAAGGTGAACGAATGGGCGAAAAAAGCCGTGCTGCTGTCGTTCCGCATTGCCGACAACGGAATGCTGGATGACGGCGTGAACCGTTATTTTGACAAAGTGCCGACCAAATTCGCGCAATGGACGCAGGCGGATTTTCAGGCTGCCGGTTTTCGCGCCGTTCCCGGTGCGGTGGCGCGCCGCGGCAGCTTTGTCGGCAAAAACGTGGTGCTGATGCCTTCTTATGTGAACATCGGCGCGTATGTGGACGAGGGTGCGATGGTGGACACTTGGGCGACCGTGGGTTCGTGCGCGCAAATCGGTAAAAACGTGCATTTGAGCGGCGGCGTGGGCATCGGCGGCGTGCTGGAACCTTTGCAGGCTGCCCCTACCATTATTGAAGACAACTGCTTTATCGGCGCGCGTTCCGAAATCGTGGAAGGCGTGATTGTGGAAGAAGGCAGCGTGATTTCCATGGGCGTGTACATCGGCCAGTCCACCAAAATTTACGACCGCGAAACCGGCGAAATCCATTACGGCCGCGTGCCTGCCGGTTCGGTGGTGGTGTCCGGCAGCCTGCCCGCAAAAGACGGCTCGCACAGCCTGTATTGCGCCGTCATCGTGAAAAAAGTGGACGCGCAGACACGGGGCAAAACCAGCATCAACGAACTGCTGCGCGGGGTGTGAGACAGCGGTTTCAACATGGCAAAGGCAGCCTGAAAACGGGGGAATACCTGTTTCAGGCTGCCTTTTTTGTGGTGTGGGATACAAATCCTTGGTAATGCGCAGGTTGGAATTTTTTAAAACCCTTAAAAATTGATATGCACAATACTGGTTTGCGTGGGGTGGGCACTTATTGCCTACGCGTTTTCAGGCTGCCTTGGAGCAACGCGTGGGCAGCAAGTGCCCACCCTACAAACTGTTTTATGGCTTGAAAAAGCAGCCTGCACCCTCTCAGCCCACCTCATTCCCTTTCGCCACCACACCCGCCTTCAATCTTCGCAACACATTCTTCACCGTATTTATCCTCATCTCCACATCCTCCATCTGAGCCGTAAACTTCAACTTATCTGCTCCTGCCAGCCGATAGTTTCTATCGCTCTGAATCAGCAGGATAATTTCTGTCGGGTCGATTTGGTGGTGTTTGCCGAAGGTAATGGTGACGGCTTCGCTCGTCGCGTCGATGGCGTCTATACCCAATTCTTTTGCGGCGAGCCGCAGGTGGTGGCTTTCGATGAGGGTTTTGACGGGTTGTTCGGGCAGGCCGAAGCGGTCGACGAGTTCTTCGTGTATGGCGTTGATTTGCTGCACGGTTTCGCAGACGGCGAGGCGTTTGTAGAGGACGAGCCGTTCGTGGATGTCGGGGCAGTAGCTTTCGGGCAGCAGGGCGGGGCTGTGCAGTTTGATTTCGGTGGTGATGCCCAGCGGTGCGTCGAGGTCGGGCTGGCGGCCTTTTTTGAGGTCGCGCACGGCTTGTTTGAGCATTTCGGTGTAGAGCGTGAAGCCGACCTGTATCATTTCGCCGGATTGTCCTTCGCCGAGGATTTCGCCTGCGCCGCGGATTTCCAAATCCTGCATGGCGAGGGTGAAACCTGCGCCGAGTTCGTCTGCCGCCGCGATGGCGTCGAGGCGTTTTTCTGCGTCTTTGGTGATGTATTCGGGTGTGAGCAGGTAGGCGTAGGCTTGGTGGTGGCTGCGGCCGACGCGCCCGCGAAGCTGGTGCAGTTGCGCCAGCCCGAATTTGTCGGCGCGGTTGATGATGATGGTGTTGGCGTTGGGAATGTCGATGCCGGTTTCGATGATGGTGGAACAGAGCAACACGTTGAATCTTTGCTGCAAAAAGTCGCGCATGACTTGTTCCAGCTCGCGCTCGCGCAGTTGTCCGTGCGCCACGCCGATGCGGGCTTCGGGCAACAGGGTTTCCAGCCGCTCGCGCATATTCTCAATCGTATCCACTTCATTGTGCAGGAAAAACACCTGCCCGCCGCGTTTGAGTTCGCGCAACACGGCTTCGCGCACGCTGCCTTCGCTGAACGGTTTGACAAAGGTTTTGACGGCGAGGCGGCGGCTGGGCGCGGTGGTAATCAGCGAGAAGTCGCGCAGGCCTTCGAGCGCCATGCTGAGGGTGCGCGGAATCGGCGTGGCGGTCATGGTGAGGATATCGACATTGGCGCGCAGGCGTTTGAGCTGCTCTTTTTGGCGCACGCCGAAGCGGTGTTCTTCATCAATAATCACTAAACCTAAGTTTTTGAATTTGATGTCGTCCTGCACCAATTTGTGCGTGCCGATAACGATATCGACCGTGCCGTCCGCCATGCCTTCCAGCGCGGCTTTGGTGGCTTTGCTGTTGTTGAAACGCGAAAGGCTGGCGACTTTCACGGGGAAATCGGCGAAGCGGTCGGCGAAATTTTGCGCGTGCTGCTCGACCAAAAGCGTGGTCGGGGCAAGTACGGCGACCTGTTTGCCGCCCATCACCGCCACAAACGCGGCGCGCAGGGCGACTTCGGTTTTGCCGAAACCGACATCGCCGCACACGAGGCGGTCCATCGGCTTTGCCTGCGTCAAATCCTTAATCACGGCGGCAATGGCGGCGGCCTGGTCTTCGGTTTCTTCGTAGCCGAAGCCGTCGGCAAACGCCTGATAGTCCAACTCGTTGATTTCAAACTTGTGTCCCGATTGGGCGGCGCGTTGGGCGTAGAGATTGAGCAACTCGGCGGCGGTGTCGCGTGCTTTTTCGGCGGCTTTGCGCTTCGCTTTGTTCCACGCGCCGCTGCCGAGCTTGTGCAGGGCGACGTTTTCATGCGCCTGGCCGGAGTAGCGGCTGATTAAATGTAGTTGCGAAACAGGGATATAGAGCTGCGCTTCGCCCGCGTATTCGAGTTGCAGCATTTCGTCTTCGCCCATCAGTACCAGCCCGCGATACCGCCCGATGCCGTGTTCTTCGTGTACCACGGGGGCGCCGATGCTGATTTCCGCCAAATCGCGCAGGCTGCCGTCCGACACGGCGGCGTGCTTCTTGCGGCGGCTGTGGACGCGCGAACGGGCAACGTATTGATATAGTTCGGATTCGGTGATGACGGCGAGGTGCAGGCTGCTTTCGGCGTTGGGGCTACCTGAAAACGAGCAAAGCGGGTTTCTGCGAAGCAAAAACTCGGATACGGCATTTTCAGGTAACCCTTCGGTATGCAGGCTGCTTTCTGTTTTAGCTTCGCAGAAACCCGCCGCACTCGTTTTCAGGCTGCCTGAAACCGTTGAAGCTGCGGCACTTTGTCCCCTCTCCTGCGGGAGAGAGCTTGCTGCGGTGGCGGAAATTTCGGTTTGGGGTGCGGACGTGTTGCCCTCTCCCCAGCCCTCCCCCACGGGGGAGGGGGCGGATTGCTGCCCGATTAAAGGGTGCAGGCTGCTTTCGGCGTTCGGGCTACCTGAAAGTTTATCCGCAGCATTTTCAGGTAGCCCTTCGGCGTGCAGGCTGCTTTCGCCCAACACAAACCCTTGCGACAACGGCGCAACGGCCAGCGCCACGCTGTTGGCTTTCAGGCTGCCTGAAAACTGGTCCGACAAAAATTCCGCCCAGCCCGACACGGGTTTCACGTCAAAGCCGTGCTGCTTCAAAAAACCCGTCATCGTTTCGCGCCGCCCCGCGCTTTCCGCGCACAGCAGGATTTTGCCGCCGAAGGCAGCCTGAAAGCGCGCCAACGCCGCCAAAGGCTCGTCCGACTGGCGGTTCACGGCCACGTCCGGCAGGCCGCTCTTTGCATCCGCCTGCGTCCACACCTGCGGATAGCGTTTCAGGCAGCCTGCAAACTGGTCGGGCAGCAGATACAGCGACTGCGGCTGCAGTGGCGGATAGCTCGGGTCGCCCTGTGCCATCGTGTGCCGCGATTTCACCTCGTCCCAAAAACGGTGTGCGTGGGCGTGCACATCGTCCGTGCAGATGATAATCGCGTTTTCTCCAATATAATCAAACAAATCTGCGCAGCCGTCTTCAAAAAACAGCGGCAGGTAATATTCCACGCCCGCACCGAACTGCCCCTTGCCCACGGCTTGGTACACGGTCGCCTCGTTCGGGTTGCTTGGGATTTCTTCGCGGAAACGGTTGCGGAAGATTTTCTGCGCGTCTGTATCGGTGGGAAACTCGTGCGCGGGCAGCAGGCGGATTTCGGACACGGGTGCGAGCGTGCGTTGCGTGTCGGGGTCGAAGGTTTTGATGCTGTCGATTTCATTGTCAAACAAATCGATGCGGTAGGGCAAATCCGCGCCCATGGGGAACAGGTCCACAATCCCGCCGCGCACGGCAAATTCGCCCGCCGCCACCACGTTGGACACGGCGGCATAACCTGCTTCCACCAGGTTTTCGCGCAGCCTGTCCAAATCCAGCGTCTGCCCCGTTTTCAGCCAAAACGTGCGCCCCATCAGGAAAGACGGCGGCGCAAGCCGCTGCATGGCGGTGGACACGGGCGCGAACAGCACGTCCACCGCGCCGTTTTTCAGCTGCCACAAAACGGACAACCGCTCAGACACCAAATCCTGATGCGGCGAAAAACGCTCGTAAGGTAGCGTCTCCCAATCGGGCAGGAACAGCGCGTTGTCCTGCGGGCGGAAGAATTGCCACGTGGTTTGCAGGCGCAGGGCGGTTTCGCTGTCGGCGGTGAGCACGATTGTGGGCGTGCCCTGCGGCAGCTGCTGCGACAGAACCAGCGGCAGGCTGCCGGCGGACAGGGCGGACCAAACGGTTTTTTGTTTTGCGGGAGGGATGGGGTAGGACATAATCAGGCACGGGAAGGCAGCCTGAAAGCCGGTGCGGCGTTTTCAGGCTGCCTGAACTAGGAATAAATAAAAGCGCGTATTTTAACAGCTTTGCCTCGTGTGGAAATTGGCACGCCGGTTGCTTCGTGCCTGCTGTATTGCAATAATCAAACGAAAAAGCACAGGCAATAGCGTTTTTCTTTCACATGGAATGGGTTTCTTTTTAACATGCAACAGGGTAATTATTTTTTCCACACGGTCGTAACCAAAATGAATCTTGCGCTGGTGATGCAGGCATTGCGCGCTGCGGACGGGCCAAAAGAACAGATTGAGGCGGACATCGGCAGCCTGATGAAAGGCGGCATTGCGGAGGGTAGAACGCGCGCGCTTGATTTGCTGCTGCAATACAACGTGGCTTATGTGAACTATGGCAAAAACTGCGTGATGTCGCACGACGGCCGCACGCGTTTTGCCGACATCAAATGGGCATTGCGTTCGGGCGGGCGTGTTGTTTCCAAACAGCCGCAGCGGGAAGTTTGATGTGATGGGAAATTTTGTCCAACCTTTAAAGGCAGCCTGAAAACGGCTGCTTTTTTGTGCGCGGCTTTCAGGCTGCCAGAGACCTTTGCAAAACCTCAGATTTGAGCGCATTTCAAAGCAATAGCATCGCATCATGCGCAGAGAATATTGAAATATTTTCAAGCATTAGAGAAGCGCATGGCGAAGAAATGGGCCAAAGATGAGGATTTTGCAAAGGTCTCTGCCTGTGTCAGCCCAAGGCATCCGCCAGCGCGATGCGCGCCCGCAGCGTCCAATAGCCGGCCAATCCTGTGGTGGTATGCAGCACTTTTCCGTTTTTCAGCAGGATGATGGTCGGCGTAACCTTTATGCCCCACTGCTGCGACAGCGCGCCGCGTTCGTCATTGGCGGCGGGGAAGGTGTAGCCGTTTTTGTGCAGATATTGCCGCACTTCGTCATCGCTGCCCGAACGCAGGGCAATGCTGTAAACAGGGATGCCGTTCTCGTGCAGTTTTTGGATGGCGGGCGACGTGTGCCGGCAAATGCCGCACCAGCTTCCCCACACATACACCGCCGCCGTGCGCCCCGCGCTTGCCTGCGCCAGCGTGGTTTCACCGCCCGAAAGCAGTGCCAGCGGTGCAGAGGCAGCCTGAACGGGCAGTTTCGGTGCACGCAGCCAGTCCGCTGCCGTGCCGATGGCGGCGAGCAATACCAAAAACAGTACGCCTTGTTTGATTGCAGAAAGGATTTTTATACGCATATTGCTTGATTAAAAAGAAAAAAACAGTTAAAAAGTGCGGGTTTTACCCAAAAATTCCGTTTTCAGGCAGCCTGAAAACCCGCCCCAACAGGAGACCTTCCATGACACAAGCCTTAGAACGCATCCGCCACGCAGGCCTTCGCAGCAAAATCATGAGTGCGGAGCAAGCCGCAGAAATGGTGCAGCACGACATGCTGGTCGGCATGAGCGGTTTCACCGGCGCAGGCTATCCCAAAGCCCTGCCGGCTGCCATTGCCGAACGCGCCCGAGCCGCACACAAAGCAGGCAAACCCTTCCAAATCAGCCTGATAACGGGTGCATCCACCGCGCCCGAATGCGACGGCGTGCTGGCCGAGGCAGGCTGCCTGAAATTCCGCAGCCCCTTCATCACCGACCCCATGCTGCGCAACACCATCAATGCAGGGGAAACCGCCTATACCGACATCCACCTGTCGCACATTGAGCAGCAGGTGCGCTTCGGCTTCTTCGGCGAAATGGATGTTGCCGTGATAGAAGTGGTCGGCATCACCGAAGAGGGGCGGTTGATACCCTCCATGTGCGTCGGCGTGAACAACCAATGGGTCAAATCCGCCAAAAAAGTCATCTTGGAAATCAATACTCGCCAAAATGCCCATTTGGAACTGATGCACGACGTGTTCCCCGACATCGGTACGCCGCCGCATCGGAAAATCCTGCCGCTCACGCAGGCAGACGAACGCATCGGCTCCCCCTATATTGACTGCGATTTGGACAAAATTGCCGCCATCGTCTTCACCGATGCAGGCGACCGCGTGAACAAATTCGCCCAACCCGATGAAAACTCCAAGCGCATTGCCGGCCAGATTATTGAATTTTTTGAACACGAAGTGAAACAGGGCCGCCTGCCGCACAACCTGCTGCCCCTGCAATCCGGCGTAGGCAACGTCGCCAACGCCGTTTTGGCGGGTTTGCAGGACAGCCCGTTTGACCATCTGACCGGTTTCACCGAAGTGATGCAGGACGGCATGCTGGATTTAATCCTGTCGGGCAAAATGCAGGCTGCCTCCGCCACCGCCCTGTCGTTCAGCCCCGAAGCCCTGCAACGCTTCAACGACAACATAGACATGCTGCACAAGAAAATCGTGCTGCGCCCGCAGGAAATCACCAACAGTCCCGAACTCATCCGCCGCCTCGGCGTTATCGGCATGAACGCCATGATAGAAGCCGATATTTACGGCAACGTTAATTCCACCCATGTCATGGGAACCCGCATGATGAACGGCATCGGCGGTTCGGGCGATTTTACCCGCAACGCGTTTTACTCGTTCTTCGTGTCGCCTTCGGTTGCCAAAAACGGCTCGATTTCCTGTATCGTGCCGATGGTTTCACACCACGACCACACCGAACACGACGTAATGTTCGTCGTAACCGAGCAAGGCATGGCCGACCTGCGCGGCAAATCCCCCCGCCAGCGCGCCCGCCTGATTATTGAAAACTGCGCCCATCCCGACTACCGCGATATGCTGCGCGACTATTACGACCGCGCCGAAAAATCGGGCGGCGGCCTGCACACGCCGCATCTGCTCAATGAAGCCTTGTCTTGGCACCAGCGTTTCGTGGAAACGGGCGATATGCGCGTCAAGTGAAACGGAAACGGATATGGGAAACGGTCTGCCGCAGAGCAGACCGTTTTTTTGTGGGCGGCTTTCAGGCAGCCTGAAAACACCGTTTTCCGTAGGGTGGGCATTTGTTGCCCACGCGTTGTAGGCAACCTGAAAATTCATCATCCTTGTTGTGCAGCGCGGGTTCGGAACAAGGCTGCCAACGGCAAAACAGTTTATAGCCGACACGCAGAAGCGGATATGCACAACATCGTTTTCCGTAGGGTGGGCACTTGCTGCCCACGCGTTTCAGGCAGCCTGAAAAAAATCACAGGCAGATACGTTGCGGCAGCAGGCTGCTGTCGGCAGGGTCGTGCAGAAAGCGGCGCAGCACACGCGCCAAATCGGTGTCGGCAGCTCCATCGGTAATCGGGCAGAAATAATCGGCAATCATCTGAGCCTGCTGCTCCATATTGAACTGCGCCAAATCGTTGCGCACGGCAAGCAGGTGGCGGTAGGCATAGGCACGGTTGCGAACATAACCGCCCTGCAACGCAAGGCAGATGCCGCACAGACGCACGGGAAAACCCAGCCGCTGCTGCCAAATGTGTACGCATTCGTGCACAAACAGATGCCGCAGTGCACGCCCTGCTTGGGCAAAATCGCGGCAGTAGAGCGCGGCAGGATAGAACGAACAGCCGTTGGGCGACATGGCGGTGCGGGCATTTTGCAGCGGTAGATAGCGGCGCGGATAAATGCGGATGGCGGCATAATCCAATGCACGGCGGAATATCGGGAAGAGCAGGGCGGTTTCGGCGGGGGTGAGATAGCGTGGCATGACGGAAAGGTTTCAGGCTGCCTTGTTTATTTACCGCAGCCAAACCGTCGGGTTCATTACGCGGCCTTTGTAGCGCAGTTCCAAATACAGTCCCTGTTCGCCTGCGGGCATGGTGCCGCTGGTGGCGATTTGCTGACCGGCGCGGACGCGGCTGCCGTTACTTGCGCCGATGCTGCCCAAGCCTGCATACACGGACATATAGCCGCTGCCGTGGTCCACAATCATCATGTTGCCGTAGCCGGATTGGCTGGCGGCGTAAACAACCGTGCCGTCTGCGATGCTGCGTACGGGGGCTGCGGCAGCGGAGATGAAGATGCCGCGCCATGTGCCCCCGCTTTCGCGGGCTGTGCCGAAGCGTCCGGTGATGCTGCCTGAAACGGGCATAATGCCGCGCAGGGGCTTGGCGGGTGATTCGGGTGATTCGGGGCGCAGGGCGAGGTCTTCGCGGGTGAGCGTGGATTTTGGATTTTCGGCACGTTTGCGGGCTTCCTGTTCCTTTTGGGCGGCTTCGGCCTTACGCTGGGCGGCCTGTTTGGCGGCGATGCCGGCGATGATTTGGTTCAGGCGGCGTTCGTTTTCTTGCAGGCGGGCGAGTTTTTGGCGGCTTTCGGCAACGCTTTGGTTGAGTTTTTTGCTCTCTGTCTGCGCTTCGCTCTGCGTTTTGCCAAGTCGGCGCAGCTTTTCCTGCCGCTCGGCGGTCAGCTTGCCGATGCGGGCGATTTCTTCGCTGACGGCTTTTTCCTGAGCGTTCAGCTCGGCCTGCTGGGTGGCGAGCTGCCGTATCAGGTGCTCGTTTGCCGCGCTGATGCGGCGGGTATAGGCGAGAAAGCGGCTTTTTTGATTGGCATCGGCGTTTTTCAACAGCAAGGCAAACGCGGCCTGCTGCGGGTTTTTATAGTTGGCGGCGATAAGGGCGGCAACTTGGGCTTTGGTGCTGCTGATGTTGGTTTGTAGTTTGGACAATTCGGCTTGCAGGGCAGACAGTTTCTGCCAGCCGGCCTGTTCTTGGCTGTTGAGGCGGGCGATTTCGCGACGGGTGCGGGCAATAGCGGCCTGTGCTTCTCGCAATGCCCGCTGCGCTTTTGCCTGCGCAGCCTGTTTCGCTTGCAGGTCTTTTTCTGCGGCGGCGATGGCATTGCGGACATTGCCGAGTTCTGTATCGGCGGATGGGGCGGGTGCGGCAAAAGCATATGGGGAGATAAGGGCGGTGCAGAGCAGCAGAGCGAGGAGTTTGTTCATAAAGAGTTGGTGCGGCAGGTGGCGAAATGGATAATTATATATTTATTTTTAATGACTTGACAGTCATTTCGTATCATTTAGATAATCCACCAAACTGAAAGTTGGAGGTTCTTCGAAAGCTATGTATAAAAGAAGCAATAGGTTATATGTTGTCGCCTTGATTCTTGCAACAGCAGTTTCATGCGGTTCAATAAAAAAACAACCTGTCCAGTTAGATAAGAAAGCCGATTGGATGGGGGAATCGGGTATCTGCAAAGGTTATCAAATTGGTGTGGGAAAACACAGGCAAAAACAATATGTGGAAGCCTTCAAGATTTGGCATTCTTTGGCCGAGGCAGGCTGCCCGAGGGCACAGGCAAGCTTAGGTACTTTGTATGAAACTGGAAGAGGGGTGTCGTTAGATTCAGATTTGGCTTTAAAATGGTATTGGCGTGCAGCAGAACAAAAAGAACCCGATGCCTATTATTATTTGGGATGGCACTATATAACTGAAGGGAAAGATCATAATCCCCAGAAAGCCAGATTTTGGTTTGAAAAGGCGGCAAATTCAGATTCAATGCGTGTAAGGGGGAAAAGCTAATGAAATGTTAAGGGATTTTTGGTATTAGTTTAGACAATATATTTTGTTTAGTGATTCTTAATTTTTGAAGGAAATTAATTATGGCAGGTATTAAAAAAAGAGGATATTCCTTTTCTTTATTCGGTTTTTTAAACCTATTTATTATGGTTATAAAGCTTATCGTAATTTAAGTGATGCAGAAGCTTTATAAGCTAATGGTAATTCAGAAGCCGCAAAAGAAAAGCGTGTAGAGACGATAAGTAATATTGCAGATATGTACCCAGGTGCAAGTAGAAGCGAAACAGAGAGTTTGAAAAATAGCATTCGTCTTATTCCAACCGGTGAAGGGAGGATGAAACAAATAAATGAAATAATAGAGGGTGAACCTACCTCATTTAACCTTGATGTGCATCCTGTACAGGGGGGAATTTCACTGGCAGCCCACTTGGGTAATAGCCAAAAGTTGCGGCAAAATCTGTCTGCCAACAGCTTGGAACAGTCGGAAAACAGACTTTCTGAGAAATTGCAGGCAGACAACGTGTCGAAGGCAGAAGCAGTATCTGTTGCAGCCAACACCAATGCCGTGAAATCCGCAGAAAACAAACAGGAAGAAGCTGCACCGAATACGTCGCCAGACGATTTTGGAATGGTCTAAATCCCGTTTCGGATAGCAGCATGAAAAGGCAGCCTGAAACCCGTACCAACCGGTTTTCAGGCTGTCTTGTTTTTGTTTGTTGCAGCCAAGCCATCGGTTTTCTGCGCAGTTTTGCGGTGCAGTATTAAACCAATTCATGCAAACCCGCCAAATTTCGCGGTTGCGCTCATGCAGAAAAACAGCGAAGATAGCGGTTTGCAGATTTTTTCATTTTTTTACCGATAAGGAGCAGAACCATGACAACATTCCACCTCTCCGGCTATCCGCGCATCGGCGCGAAGCGCGAGCTGAAATTTGCCGTTGAAGCCTTTTGGAAAGGCGCGAAATCCGAAGCCGAATTGCAGCAGGTAGCGGCCGATATCCGCCGCGCCAACTGGGCCACCCAAAAAGCCGCCGGCGCCGATTTGCTGCCGGTGGGCGATTTTTCGTTTTACGACCATGTGCTGGATTTGCTCTGCACGCTGGGCGGCATCCCCTCCCGTTTCGGCTTTGATGCGGCCAAGCTGACCCTGCCGGAATACTTCCAGCTGGCACGCGGCAACGCCACCCAGTTTGCCATGGAAATGACCAAATGGTTCGACACCAACTACCACTTCATCGTGCCCGAATGGTCGGCCGACACCGAATTTAAGGTAAACGCCAAAAACCTGATTGCCCAAATCAAAGAAGCCAAAGCGCAAGGCCACGACATCAAGCCCACGCTGGTGGGCCCGGTTACGCTGGCTTGGTTGGGCAAGAAAAAAGAAGACTTCGGCTGCCGTGTAACCAAACTGCTGCTGCCCAAACTGTTGCCTGCCTATGCACAACTCTTGCGCGAACTGGCTGCCGAAGGCGTGGATTGGATTCAGATTGACGAGCCGATTTTGGCCGCCGAAGCCCCGCAGGTATGGCTGGACGCATTCGCCCCCGTGTATCAGGAATTGGCCAACACCGGCGTACGCATCGTCATCGGCACTTATTTCGCCTCCGTGGCCGAACACCTGAACCTGCTGAAATCCCTGCCCGTACACGGCGTGCACATCGACTGCGTACGCGCACCGGAGCAGCTCTCCGTGTTCGCCGACGGCTGGCCGGACAACCGCGTACTGTCTGTGGGTCTGATTGACGGCCGTAACGTGTGGCGTGCCAACCTGAACAAGGTAATCGACACGCTTGAGCCTGTGAAAGCCAAATTCGGCAACAATTTGTGGATTGCCCCTTCCTGCTCGCTGCTGCACAGCCCGCAAGACTTGGCTGTGGAAGAAAAACTGGACGGCGAAATCAAATCTTGGATGGCTTTTGCCGCACAGAAACTGGTAGAATTGGGCGTGGTGAAACAAGCGCTGGCACACGGCAAATCTGCCGTTCAGGCTGCCTTGGCCGAATCCGATGCCGCCGCCGCCGACCGCGCCACCAACAAGAAAATCCACAACGCAGCCGTGCAAAAACGCGTGGCCGACCTGCCCAAAGGTGCCGACCAACGCAAATCGCCGTTTGCCCAGCGCATTCAGGCACAGCAAGAATGGATGAAGCTGCCGGTGCTGCCCACCACCACCATCGGCTCCTTCCCGCAAACTACTGAAATCCGCCAAGCGCGCGCTGCGTTTAAGAAAGGCGAGCTCTCTGCCGCCGACTACGATGCCGCGATGAAGAAAGAAATCGCCTACTGCGTGGAAATCCAAGAGAAATTGGAGCTGGATGTGCCCGTACACGGCGAAGCCGAGCGCAACGACATGGTGGAATACTTCGGCGAACAGCTGGCCGGCTACTGCTTCAGCCAATTCGGCTGGGTGCAGAGCTACGGCAGCCGCTGCGTGAAACCGCCGATTATTTTTGGCGACGTGTCCCGCCCCAACCCGATGACCGTTTACTGGTCTACTTACGCGCAGAGCCTCACCAAACGCCCGATGAAAGGCATGCTCACCGGCCCGGTAACCATGTTTAAATGGTCGTTTGTGCGCGACGACGTGCCGCTGAGCGTAGTGGCCAAGCAAATCGCACTGGCGCTGAACGACGAAGTGCTGGATTTGGAAAAAGCCGGCATCAAGGTTATCCAGATCGACGAGCCCGCCATCCGCGAAGCCATGCCGCTGAAAAAAGCGCAGTGGGACGAATACCTGGCCTGGGCCTGCGAAGCTTTCCGCCTCTCCAGCACCGGCGCGGAAGACAGCACCCAAATCCACACCCATATGTGCTATTCCGAGTTCAACGACATCCTGCCCGCCATCGCCAGCATGGATGCAGACGTGATTACCATTGAAACTTCACGTTCCGACATGGAATTGCTCACCGCGTTCGGCGACTTCAAATACCCGAACGACATCGGCCCCGGCGTGTACGACATCCACAGCCCGCGCGTGCCGACCGAAACCGAAGTGGAACGCCTGCTGCGCAAAGCGATGGAAGTGGTGCCTGTAGAGCGCCTGTGGGTGAACCCCGACTGCGGCCTGAAAACCCGCGGCTGGAAAGAAACCTTGGAACAGCTGGAAGTGATGATGGCGGTTACCAAAAAACTGCGTAAGGAATTGGCGGATAAAAACGTTACCCGCTAACCAAACGCCAAGGCAGCCTGAAAACGGAAAAGGGTTTCAGGCTGCCTTTTTTTGTAGGCGCATACCGATGCCGGTGTTGTTCTGCCGCCTGCCGCTTCAGGCTGCTTTTGCGGATTCGGCGTCCGTGCGCCCCCGTCCCGAAGGCAGCCTGAACACCTGATTTTCAGTTTCAGGCTGCCTGAAAACAAGGCAGCCTGAAAGCCCGTCTCCCACACAAGGAAACACCATGACCGCCAAACACCTCAGCTTTGAATTTTTCCCCACGCGCACCCCCGAAGGCCGCGCCAAACAGGTGGACGTGCGCGCCCAGCTTGCCGCATTTTCGCCGCAGTTTTTCTCCTGCACCTCGGGTGCGGGCGGCTCAACGCGGGAGGGCACGCTGCAAACCGTCCGCGACATCTTGGACGAAGGGCAGATACCCGCCGCGCCGCACCTGCCCTGTATCGGCATGCTGGAAGACGAAGTGCTGTCGCTTTTGTCGCAATACAAAGAGATGGGCGTGCACCGCCTGATTGCCTTGCGCGGCGACATCCCGTCCGGCACGGGGTTGGCCACCGAAGGCCTGCGTTATGCGCACGAGCTGGTGTCGCTGGTGAAAACGCAGTTCGGCAGCCATTTCCACATAGACGTTGCCGCCTATCCCGAATACCACCCGCAGGCGAAGAATGCGGCAGACGATGTGCGCCATTTTGCTGCCAAGGTGAAGGCGGGCGCGGACTCGGCGATTACGCAGTATTTTTTTAACGCCGATGCCTATTTTCATTTTGTGGATGAGGCGGCAAAAGCGGGCGCGGATGTGCCGATTGTGCCGGGCATTATCCCGATTGAAAGTTTCTCCAAGTTGGTGCGTTTCTCGGAAACATGCGGTGCAGAAATCCCGCGCTGGCTGCGCCTGAAACTGGATTCGTTTGGCGACGATACCGAATCGGTGCGTGCGTTTGCTTTGGACGTGGTGTCGGAAATGTGTGTGCGGCTGCTGCAAGGCGGCGCGCCCGGCCTGCATTTCTATACGCTCAACCGTTCGGATTTGTCGGCGGAAATCTGCCGCCGCGTTTACGGGCAGGGTGCGTAAGGCAGCCTGAAACGGCAACCGGTATTGCACACATCAACGGCATAAAAAAAGCACAGACCTTAATCTGTGCTTTTTTGGTTTTCAGGCTGCCTGAGGTCTTTGTAACCCCCTTATCTTTGGTTTATTTCTTGCCATACACTTCTTCTAACGCTTGAAAATATTTCCATATTATCTATGCGTTCTGTGATGCTATTGCTTTGAACTGTGCCCAAAGCTGAGGTTTTGCAAAGGTCTCTGCCTGAAACGCGGATGTGGGAATCATTGCCACACGCGCCCCAGCCAGTCGGACAATTTGGACTGCGCTTCCGCACCGAAGCGGCGTTGCAGCAGGGAGGCAAGGTTGTTGTCTTCGGGGGTGTAGTCCGCCAGTTCGGGGGCTTTCACCACATCGCGCGCCACGCTATATATGTTGCCGAAGTCGTCTACCAGCCCTGCCTTTTTGCCTTCCAGCCCTGTGAAGACGCGGCCGCTGAACAGGTCGGGATAGCCTTTTTCGTTCAGGCTGCCCTTGCGCCCCTCCCGCACGGATTTGATAAATTCTGCGTGTATTTGGTCCAGCATCTGCTGCCACAGAGCCTGCTGCTCGGGCGTTTCGGGAACAAACGGGTCGCCCATGCCTTTGTTGCTGCCGGCAATGCGCACGCGCCGTTTCACGCCCAGTTTGTCCATCAGCCCGGTCAGGTCGAAGCTGCTGCCGATAACGCCGATGCTGCCCACAAGGCTGGACGGGTCGGCATAGATTTTGTCGGCGGCGGCGGCGATGTAGTAGCAGCCGGAGGCGCACATGTCTTCAACGACGGCATACACGGGAATGTTGGGATGCTCGGCCTTCATGCGGCGGATTTCGGCAAAGGCAATATTGGAGATGACAGGCGAACCACCGGGGCTGTTGGCGCGGATGAGAATGGCTTTGACGTTGCTGTTTTTGTATGCGGCTTCCATGCCTTCGCGCAGGGTGCGGACAGGGTCGTGCTCGCTGCTGATTTCGCCGTTCAGGCGGACGATGGCGGTGTGTTCGCCACGCACGTTGTTGGGCAGCATGGATGCGTTGTCCTGTCGGTTGCCTGTGCGCGGCAGCATCATCAGCATGAAGAACACCAGAAGTCCGATACCGCGCCAAATATTGCGCCACAGGCGCGCGCGGCGTTGTTCGCGATAGGCGGCGAATAATATGTCTCTCAGGGTGTGCTGTGCCCAACGTTCGTCGTCGGGATTGAAGGGAGGCGTGTCGTCTGTGTTGCGGCGGATATAGCGCATGGGGATGTCCTTTTGAGGCGGGTGTCTGCGGATAAAAGCCGCTATTGTAATAATGTTCCCAACGGTATGCCATCACCTTTCAGGCTGCCTTCGGTTGAAAACCGCCCGTGCCCATCCTAGAATGCGCGCTTTTTTGGGGCAGCCTGAAACGCGGTACGTGCAAACGGCAGCCTGAGAGGGACCGACATTTGAAATATCTGCTGAAATGGCTGCCTGTGTGGCTGGTGTTGGCGGACTTGTTTGCGGGAGTGGGCAGCAATATCCGTGATGCGCTACTGCCTGTTTCGCCTGCCCCGCACGACGGGCTGCCTGTTGCGCCGGAAACTGCATTCGGTTGGTTGCAGGCGGTAGCAAACGGCGGCATGGCGGCATTGTTGGCGGCAGCAGTGTGGGTGCTGCTGCGTATGCGGCGGCGCAGTGATGCGGGTGAGAAACTGGCGGTTACGCCGCTGCGGTTTCTGTCCGCACTGGCGGTTCTGGCGTTTGCCGCGCCTTCGCTGTGGCTGTGGTTTTGGACGCTGGCGGACTGGATGGGCAGCGGGCGGCTGACGCTGTCGGCAGACAATCCGCGCTATCTTTTGTCGGCAGCGTGCCAGCCGTTTATGGTGTGGGCGGTGCTGGGCGTGTGGCGCAGCCAGTGCAGATTGCGGCGGGTTGCGCGTGTTTCCGCTGCACCTGTTCCGCGCGATATGGCGGATTAAAATAAAAACGATGCGAGACGGTGAGCGGCAAGATGTATGGTAGTACGTCAAGGTGGACCGGCGCGGTAGCATTGCGGTTTTGATTCGCGATACACAATCGGCGGGCATGAAATAACTATAGTCGATTAAAATAAAAGGCTGTGTTTTAATAATCCGTTGATTTATTCATGAGATTCTGATAAAATCCCTTGTTATTAATTGAACTATAAGGGATTTTATTATG
>CAUQSD010000036.1:0-19643 GCA_963520685.1 uncultured Kingella sp.
CTTCGCCGTCCATCACGGCAAACACTTCTTCGCCGTCGTTGATGTGCCAGCGGTAGGGCTGGTCTGTCCAATGCAGGCGCACGGTGATGCCGTTCATATTGGCAATATCGCGTGCGCCCCATGCGCGTTCGGCGGCAAATTCGGCGGAACGGATAATTTCGATGGCGGCCATAAGGCGTTCCTTCGGGTGCAGGCTGCTTTTGGTTTTCAGGCAGCCTGCACTTTATTTAAACCACAAATTCCAGAAAAACGCGACAATCATCACCAGCAGGCCGAAGACCATGGTGGCGGCGTAGGTGTAAACAAAGCCGGTCTGCATTTTGCGTACTTGGGCGGCAATGCTGCCGACGGCGCGGGCGGCTCCGTTCACGATGCCGTTGTCGATAATCATGGTGTCGCCGACTTTCCAGAACAGGTTGCCCAGCACGCGTGCGCCGCGTGCGAACACGGCAAAGTAAATCGCGTCCAAGTAATATTTGTTTTCCAGCAATCGGTAAATCGGTTTGCAGGCTGCCTGAATTTTGGCGGGCAGTTGCGGCGCGGCGCAATACAAGAACCACGCAGCGGCCACACCGCCAATCGCCAAATATAAAACGGGCGATGTGATGCTGTGCGTTACCATGGCCATTGCGCCGTGGAATTCTTGCGCCATCTCGTGCATCACGGGGTGGGCAGCAGCATCGACAAAAATCACGTCTTTGAAGAAGTCGCCGTACAGCATGGGCTGGATGGTCAGATAACCGATAATCACGGACGGAATCGCCAGCAGCATCAGCGGCAGGGTAACAACCAATGGGCTTTCATGCGGATTTTGGTCAGGAGCAAGGCCGTGGTGGTGGCCGTGGTCGTCATGCGCATGATGATCGTGCGCCGCCTCGCGCCAGCGTTCTTTGCCGTGGAACACGATAAAGTATTGGCGGAAGGCGTAAAACGCGGTAACAAACACGCTGGCGAGCACGGCGAAATAGGCGAAGCCGCTGCCGGGCAGGTGGCTCATTTTCACGGCTTCAATAATGCTGTCTTTGGAATAGAAGCCGGAGAAAAACGGCGTGCCGATAAGCGACAGGTTGCCAATCAGCATGGTGAGCCAGGTAATCGGCATATATTTGCGCAGGCCGCCCATGTTACGCATGTCTTGGTCGTGGTGCATGCCGATGATGACCGAACCTGCGGCCAGGAACAGCAGGGCTTTAAAGAAGGCGTGCGTCATCACATGGAACATGGCGACTGAATAGGCGGACACGCCCAAAGCCACGGTCATATAACCCAGTTGCGACAGAGTGGAATAGGCAATCACGCGTTTGATGTCGTTTTGAATCGTGCCGAGAAAGCCCATGAACAGCGCGGTAATCGCGCCAATTATCATGATGACGGACAACGCGGTGGTGGACAATTCATACATGGGCGACATGCGCGACACCATAAACAGGCCGGCGGTTACCATGGTTGCAGCGTGAATCAGCGCGGAAATGGGGGTTGGGCCTTCCATGGAATCGGGCAGCCAAACGTGCAGCGGAAACTGCGCGGATTTACCCATTGCGCCGACAAACAGCAAAAGGCAAGTGACGGTAATCAGGTCGGTGCCCAAAAACGGTACGTTCTGCACGTTCGGCAGATAGGCGAACACGTCCGCATAGCGCAGGCTGCCGCCGAAATACGCCAGCACCAAACCGATGCCGAGCACGAAGCCGAAGTCGCCCACGCGGTTCACCAAAAAGGCTTTCAGGTTAGCGAAAATGGCGCTGTCGCGTTTGAAATAGAAACCAATCAGCAGATACGACACCAAGCCAACGGCTTCCCAGCCGAAGAAGAGCTGGATGAAGTTGTTGGACATAATCAGCATCAGCATGCTGAAAGTAAACAATGAGATATAGCTGAAAAAGCGTTGGTAGCCGACTTCTTCGTCCTTCATGTAGCCGATGGTGTAGATGTGCACCATGAGTGACACGGACGTGACCACGACCATCATCATGGCGGTGAGGCTGTCCACCAAAAAGCCGACCGAGAAATCTGTGCCGCCCATGGTGAGCCAGGTATAGACGTTTTCGTCAAACTTGGCGCGCGTACCGTTGATGAAGCCCCACAGCACCTGAGCGGACAACGCAGCGGAAATGCCCACGCCGAGGATGGTCGCCGTGTGCGCGCCGCGGCGCCCGATTTGGTTGCCGAACAGCCCCGCCAGCAGGCAGCCTGCAAGGGGGGCGAGGGCGATGATGAGGTATAAAGTCATGTCGGTCATTTTGAGTGAACCTTTATGGGGATTTGGAAAGTTTCTTTAGGTTTCAGACGGCTTTGTTTGTAGTATTAAGGCTGCCTGTACTATATTTAGGTCTAGTAGCATTTTCTCCTGATATTGTTCAATGAAAAATTATCAGGTTTTGTCGAACTACTTCGGCTAAAAATCTAAAATATGACATTTAGTTTGTTTCATCCATTTCGGAGAGAATTTTTTCAAACTTAGCAACTTTTTTCTCAACTTCTGATAATTCTACAATCTCTTGTTCAGAGGTTCTATCCAAAATAGGGTTGGGCGTATCATTAACCTTGGGAAAGGGCTCATGTTTAGGAGAAAATACCTGGATAAAGACGGTGTTTTCTTCTATCTTTAAATAATGAATTACTTCTGCTGAAGTATCCCCATCCAAATTGAGTGCAAGTCCTTTGACTTTAACTACATATTTCTTTTTGTCATAACTCGGGCCACTATGATAATGCCAACAATTTAATTTCTCGTATCTCGTTGTTCCTAAAATGTCATTCCAACTATCATCCTTCCATGATGGTTTGTTTTTTCCTGCCAATTCAGAATTTTGTTTTACTTTTTCAATAAAATCAATAAATGCTTCTTTTTCTTTATCATTAAAGAATTTAATATCTTTAAAATATAGAGTATTCAACTCTCCCTCTTTCATTTGTTTAGCAATTTCTACTCTCATTAAGAATCTCCAAACAACATACGACGAATATCATCACGTGAATGAGTCTCGTCAAATACAAAAGCAACTTCTTGACGCTCTTCTACTATTTTTTCTAATTCTTGATGATAAAACGTAGCATAAAATTGATTGGCAATATGTAGAGTTTGTTCTTCTGCTTCAATTATTTTCCCAAATAGGGAGTGGATTTGGTAAATGTCTTGCTCGCCTGTTATTTTTTCCAATGTTATCAAAACCCTATCCAATAATTTAAATTGCTCTATACTTTGCTGAATATCATTTCTTATATCTACTAGATCATTAATATTGATAAATTTCTTCAAATTATCATGCATTGCTATATCTGAAAGCAATGAGGAGAACAGTTGCACAGCATCGGCAAATTTTTGAAATTTCTGGGAAAATTGGACACTTAAATGGCGATATAACTCTGAAAAAGCATTTTTTGTTTCAGTGGTTAGTTTACGTCGTGCTTCACGGTTAGTTGGATAGTTTGCCAGCTTCTGGATAGTTAATTCGGGGCTTATTTTTTGCACGGAATGACCATAAACTGCAGGTGCAGTTGCCATTACACCAACAGTTGTAAGTGTACTTAAAAACTGTTTGATTGTTCGTCGTAAATTTTCTTTGTTCATGATATAAATCCATTATTTATGTTTTCAGGCTGCCTGAAACCGCCTTACCCTTTCAGGCTGTCCAAATCGGCAATATCGATGGATTTGCGGTTGCGGTACACCAGCACCATAATCGCCAAACCAATCGCGCTTTCAGCAGCAGCCACGGTCAGCACGAAAAATACGAACACCTGCCCTGCCGTGTCGCCCAAATATTGCGAAAAGGCGATAAAGTTGAAGTTCACGGCCAGCAGCATGAGTTCGATGGACATCAGCAGCACGAGCACGTTTTTGCGGTTCATGTAAATCCCCATCGCGCTAATGCCGAACAGGAGCGCGGCGAGGACGAGATAGTGGGTCAGCGTAATCATGCTTTGGTCTCCAGGTTTTCGGCGGGTTCGGGCTGGGTGGTCGGGGTTTGCACCACGCTTTCCATTTTCACAAGGCGCATACGGTTTTTATCGGCGGACACTTTAACCTGTTCGGCCGGGTCTTGGCGTTTGGGGTTGTTCGTTTTGCGGTGTACCAGCGCAATGGCGGCCACCATGCCGAGCACGAGCAGCACGGCTGCGAGTTCAAACGGCAGCAGATAGGCGGTGTAAATCTGTTTGCCCAAATCGCGCACGTTGCTGTAATCGGCGGGGATGTCTTTCATCAGGCCGAACTGGTTGAGCGCGGTGTCGGGCGCAAGGAAGATGGCAATCAGCAGGGCGGCCATCAGCACGCCGACCACCAGCGCGGCAGGGGCGTGCCGCCAGAAGCCTTGGCGCATTTCTTCCACGTCGATGTTCAGCATCATCACGACAAACAGGAACAGCACCATCACCGCGCCGACATACACGACCACAAGCGTGATGCCGAGAAATTCGGCCTGCATCAGAAGCCACATCATGGCGGAGGCGCAGAAAGTGAGCACCAGATGCAGCGCGGCGTGCACGGGGTTTTTGGCGGTTACGGTTTGCAGCGCGCCGTATAGGATGACGGCGGCAAACAGATAGAACAGGATGAGTTGGAAAGTCATGGTTTTGTACTTTCTGGGTTTGGGTGTTTAAAATTTTTTCGGGTGCAGGCTGCTTTTTAGTTTTCAGTCTGCCTTTCAGGCTGCCTTGCCGCGGGCTTGGGCGTTTCAGGCTGCCCGCGTAGGTCGGATTCTCGAATCCGACGTTTCCCCGCAAGGGGAAATGGGTTTTAGGCTGCCTTAGCGGCGCGAGCCGATGTCGGCGTCTTCACTACCGCCTTCAAGCAGGCGGGTGAGTTCGTCGCACAGGGCGATTTGGCCGTTTTCGTCGAACTCGAATTGTGCCAGCACCTGCACGGCGATGCGGCTGCCGTCGGCTTTTTTGGCGCGGACGATGTGGTTGCTGAACACGGTGCCGCCGTCTTCGGCCAGGGCAAGAAACTCGGTTTCTGCTTCGGCGATGTGCTGTTTTTGGGCGCGCATATGGGCGATAAAACCGTCCAAGTCCAGCGTTTTGCCATCCACTTTCTGTACGTAGCCGACGGCGAACAGGCGGCGGATTTCGGCTTCGTCGACTTGGCTGCCGCCGACGATGTCGCGGAAGATGTGGCGGATGGTGTCTTTTTTGTTCATGGCTCTCGGCTTCGGTGTGTGGTTTCAGCCCGCGTAGGTGGGAATCTTGTTGGGGTTCGGCGGCAGTTGGATTGGCTGCTGTTGCTGTTGTGCTGCCAAGATTCCCGCCTGCGCGGGAATGACGACAGTTTAAATTTTTGTTTCTTTCAGGCTGCCTGTTTGTGTTTTAGCTGTATTGAGACCCGCGTTTTGCGTTTTCAGGCTGTCTTAGCGGTATGGCGCGTCTGCTGCTTTGCGTTTGGCGATTTCGGCTTCGTATTTGTCGCCGATGGCCAGCAGGATGGGCTTGGTCATGTGCAAATCGCCTTTTTTCTCGCCGTGGTATTCGAAAATATGCGTTTCCACAATCGCATCGGTGGGGCAGGCTTCTTCGCAGAAACCGCAGAAAATGCACTTGGTCAGGTCGATGTCGTAACGCGTGGTGCGGCGCGTGCCGTCTTCGCGTTCTTCGGATTCGATGTTAATCGCCATGGCGGGGCAGACGGCCTCGCACAGTTTGCAGGCGATGCAGCGTTCTTCGCCGTTCGGATAGCGACGTTGGGCGTGCAGGCCGCGAAAGCGCACAGATTGCGGGGTTTTTTCTTCGGGGAAGTAAATCGTGTCTTTGCGGGCAAAGAAGTTTTTGAGCGTTACGCCCATGCCTTTGACGAGTTCGCCGAGCAGGAAGGTTTTGAAGAAATTGGCCATTTTGGTTTGCTCTTTCGGGTTGGGTGTTCGGGGTGCAGGCTGCTTTTTATCTGTTGCGGTGGCAGCGTCTGCGCCGTTCAGTTTTCTGCGTATTGCGCCAAATCGGGGGCGGTTTTGGCAGGGATAAATTCGGTAATTTCGTAATCGGCAATGCCGGCCTGGTGAAACGGGTCTTCGCCAATAATGCGCTCTATCTCGGCGCGGCTTGCGGCACGGGCAACGATAATGCCGCCGGTGCGCGGTTCTTTACGCCCCGAAAACAGGAATGCGCCGCTTTGGTAGTGTTTGTCCAAAAACTGCCGGTGGGCGGCCAGGTGCTGCTCCACTTGTTCGATCGGAGCGGTGTAGGTCAGGGCGATGATGAACATGGTGGTGTCTTTGTTTTGCGGGTGCAGGCTGCCTGAAACCGCGGTTACAAGCTTACGCCTTCCTGTTCCATTTTGGCGGACAGGGCGGCAAGTTTTTTAGCGGGATCCAGCAAGGGATTCAATACATGGGCGACGCAATCTTCGGCAGATTGCGCTATCGCCACATCATCGGCAACTACGGCACCGTGAAAAACAAACGGCGGCAGAAACGGGGTTTTCAGTAAATTCGCGGTCTGCTGCAAAGGTTTTAAAAATTCGGACATGGAAAAGCTGTTATAGCCACCTGCTTGATACGAATCCGCCGGTCCGCCCGTAGAAATGGCGCACACCCACTCTTTACCCGCCAATACGCCGCCCTTGGGGCCGTATGCCCAGTTATAGGTCAGCACGTCGTCCAGCCACTGTTTCATCAATGGGGGAATGGAATACCAGTAAAACGGATGCTGAAACACCAGTCTGTCGTGCGCCAACAACACGGACTGTTCTGCGGCGATATCAATTTTACCGTCGGGATAAAGTTCATAAAGCTTACGGACGGTTACGTTCGGTTCGCGTGCCAACCGTTCCGCCCATGCACGGTTTACTTTGGATCGAGTAAGGTCGGGATGGAACAGATTAATGAGCGTTTTCATGTCATTTCCTTTTACGGTAAATTCACAGGCTGCTTTTGGATTTCAGGCTACCCTTATTTCCACAAGCTCAGCGGCGACACCATCCACGCTGCCAGCACGGCGATGGAAATGAAGCCCACGGGAATCAGCACTTTCCAGCCCAGCCGCATGATTTGGTCGTAGCGGTAGCGCGGGAAGGTGGCGCGAATCCACAAATAGCCGTACAGTACAAACGCCATTTTGGCGAACATCCAAATCGGGCTCGGCGTGCCGATAACGCCCCAGCTTTGCGGGAAGGGCGAGAGCCAACCGCCAAGGAACATGATGGCGGTGAGTGCGCCGATTAAAATCATGAAAATATATTCGGCCAAAAAGAACAGCGCGAAGGCAAAGCCGGAATATTCCACGTGGTGTCCGGCCACGATTTCGCTTTCGCCCTCCGCCACGTCAAACGGCGCACGGTTGGTTTCTGCCACGGCGGAAATTAGGTACACGAGAAACACGGGGAATAGGGTAAACCAGTTCCACGAAAAGATGGAACCGCCGGCAATACCGCTGCTTTGTGCAGCCACGATGTCTTTAAAGTTCAGGCTGCCGGAAACCATAATCACGCACACCAGCGCGGCGGACATGGCGATTTCGTAGGAAATGGTTTGCGCCGAAGCCCGCATTGCGCCGAGCATGGCGTATTTGGAGTTGGAAGCCCAGCCCGCGATAATCACGCCGTACACGGACAGGGACGTAATCATCAGGATATACAGCAGGCCTGCGTCCACGTTGGTCAGCACCCATGTGTCGGAAAACGGCACGACCGCCCACGCGGCAAACGACGGGGCAAGCGCCATCATCGGGCCGATGTAGAACAGGTATTTGTTGGACGAACTGGGGCGGGTCACTTCTTTAAACAGCAGTTTCAGCACGTCGGCAAACGGCTGGATTAAGCCCCACGGGCCGACCACGTTCGGGCCGACGCGAAGCTGCATAAAGCCGATGACTTTGCGCTCGAAATAGGTCAGATACGCCACGGTTAAGATAAGCGGAATCAGGATGATGACGATTTTGACCAAAATCGCGACAAGTAAACCGATGTCGCTGCCGAGCGCGCCCATTCCGAGCGTTTGTGCAAACAGTGTTTGAAACCATTCTTGCATTTTCAGGCTGCCTTTCTTAATTCAATTGCGCCCATCATGCCGCCCAACGCGGCATTGCTGCGGTGTTCCGGCAGGTGTACCACGTTTTCCGGGAGGGTTCGGTCAGCGCGCACACTCACGGAAACGACGCTGCCGCCCTGCACGGCTTGGGCTGTTTCGCCGTCGGCAATGCCGAGCGTTTCCAATGTGCGGGGATGGACGCGGGCGGGGGGAACGGCGGCATGACCGGTCTGCTGCAAAGATTCTGCACGGCGAACAATGGCATCGGTGTGGTAGATGCCTGTGCCGCCCACACGCACCAACGTGTTGTGCGATATGCGGCTGGGCTGGGCGTTCAGGCTGCCTGCTGCATTGCCGAGTTTCTCAGACAGAGCAGCATCGCCCAAGGCTTCCGCCAACACTTCTTCACTGGTTTCAAAATCAAAGCCTGCCAAGTCAAACAGATTGCCCAGCACGCGCAGCACTTTCCACAGCGGGCGGCTGTCGCCCAAACCTTTGACCACGCCGTGAAACGACTGCAAGCGTCCTTCCATATTGATGAAGCTGCCGGAAGTTTCGGTGAACGGGGCAATCGGCAACAATACGTCTGCCACATCCAGCAGGGTTTCGCTTGCATAGGGCGAAAACGCCAGCACGCTGCCCGCCTGTTTCAGGGCGGCAACTGCCTGTGCGCCGCCGGCCACATCCATATCGGGTTCAACGTTCAGCAGCAGCACGGCTTTTTTGGGCTGCGCAACCATATCGGCAATATTGCCGCAACCAAAATCCAGCACGTCCGCACCCACGCTGTTGGCTGCCTGCGGCAACACGCCCAAAACTGCGCCCGTGGCGGCGGCAAGGCGGCTCGCGGCAAGATAGATATTGGGGAAATCAGGGTGGTTCTGCACTTCCGCGCCCAATAGAATGGCGGCACGTTCGGCGTTTTTCAGGCTGCCTGAAAGGGCGTTTCCGGCATCGTTGGCCGTTTGGTTGAGACAGTTTGCCCATTCGCCCGGATGCAGAATTTTCTGCATTGCCAGCGGCATATTCAACTTTTCCCGATTGGCGGCGATGATGCTCAACGCCATGCCGTTGTTGGCGGCGCGGCGCAGACGGGCGGTCAGCAGCGGCTGCTCTTGGCGTAGGGTTGCACCGACTACCAGCACGGCCTGACACGCACCCAATTCTTCAATGCTCTGCCCCAACCATGCCGCGCCGTTCAGGCTGCCTGAAACGCCTGCGGTTTCGCGCAGCTTGGCCGTGCGGTCTTTCACACCCAAGCCTTGCGCCAGTTTTTTGGCCAGATACAGCTCTTCCACTGTATTCATGGGATTTGCCCAAATGCCGATTTGGTCGGCACCGTATTCTTTGGATACACATTGCAGCGTGTGGCGCACATATTCCAGCGCGGTTTGCCAATCCACGTCTTTCCATTCGCCGCCGTGTTTGATTTTCGGCTGCGTCAGGCGGCTTTCGTGGTTCAGGCCTTCATACGCGAAACGGTCTTTGTCCGACAGCCAGCATTCGTTAATGGCTTCGTTTTCGCGCGGCAGTACGCGGCGCACAGTGTGTTCTTTGGTCTGCACTTCCAGATTCGAGCCCAGCGCATCGTGTGCGGACACAGATTTGCGGCGGCTCAGTTCCCACGTCCGCGCGTTGAAGCGGAACGGTTTGCTGGTCAATGCACCCACGGGGCAGAGGTCAATCACGTTGCCCGACAGTTCGGTTTCCACCGCTTTGCCGACAAAGGTCATGATTTCGGACAATTCGCCGCGGTTGGCAATACCGATTTCCTGCTCGCCGGCAATTTCTTCGGTAAAGCGTACGCAGCGGGTGCAGTGGATGCAGCGGCTCATTTCCTGCGTGGAAATCAGCGGGCCCATTTCTTTAGGTTTTACGGCGCGTTTTTCTTCTTCGTAACGGCTGGACGACATGCCGTAGCCCACCGCCAAATCCTGCAACTGGCACTCGCCGCCCTTGTCGCACACGGGGCAGTCCAACGGGTGGTTGATGAGCAGGAACTCCATCACGCCTTCCTGAGCCTGCTTGGCTTTGGCCGAATGCGTGTGCACCACCATGCCGTCCGTTACCGGCGTGGCGCAGGCAGGCAATGGTTTGGGGGCTTTTTCCACTTCCACCAAGCACATACGGCAGTTGGCGGCAATGGAGAGTTTTTTGTGGTAACAGAAATGCGGGATATATGTCCCCAGCTCGTGCGCGGCTTCCATTACGGTTGCGCCCTGCTGTACTTCAATCTGTTTGCCGTCTATTTGGATTTGTAACATGGTTCTTCCTAGTTACCGGATTTTTGAAAAGGGGTGCAGGCTGCTTTGGGCGGCCGTGCCTGCAATCATATTATTCTTAACTGTCTGTATCCGCTGTTTGTTTGCGCCGCTGTCTGGTGTGCAGGCTGCTTTCATCGCGCCCGATATTTATCCAACAGGGCTTTGGCTTCGAGCAGCCCCAGCCCGAATTGCAGGCGGATGGCTTTGATGTCGGCCACATTGTTGCCCGTCAAATTCTGTTCGAGCCACGCGGCAACTTCAGGGTTGCCCAGCAGCAGGGCGGCAATTTTGTCTGCATCCGACTGCGCCTTAGTCTTCTGAATATAGCTGACAACCACATAGCCGACCACCGCGCCGAGCGCGACAACACTCATATCTGCCATATCTTGACTCCTGTTTCAGACAGCCTGCACAGTATTACCGCCACCATTTTGTTGAATAAGCAGGCAACACGTGGATGGAATTGTCTATTTTGTACTGTCCGTTTTCCCTGACCAGCTTGAAACGGGCTACGCCGTCCGCCTTGCCGAAATCGGCGGATACCGTGTTGCCCTGCACCGTAAATTTGGGCGTATTCCACGCAAAGCCGCCGTTGCCGGGTTCCGACCAAAGGCCGCTGTAACATCTGGGAATCACCGTGCTGCAATCATCATCCGCCTGAAAACGCCCTTTCTCTTGATTCAGCACCGCAACTGCCGTCCTGCTGAGGAAGCGTTTGGTCGCCGTATCGGCGGTTTTTTCATTAAGGCACGCACCTTTGGCATTGCAGTCCAAAAATCCTTTGACCACTGCAATTTTTTGGGCATCGTCATGATTTCCAGCCAATGCCTGCGGCGTGTTCCACGCGGTGAATACGGCAAACAAAATCCATGTAACTGTTTTTTTCATCAGTCTGTTCCTTGATATAACGATAATAAAATATGGCTCGCGCCATCTCAAAAATTTCAGGCTGTGCTATATGGTTAACACCATTTATGGGGTTTCATCGGTTTGCCGTGCTCGATGTAGTGTTCAAACTCGGCGCGGAAGTGTTTGGTGAATCCGCGCACGGGGAACACGGCAGCATCGGCCAATGCGCAGATGGTGCGACCGGCCATGTTGTTGCCCACGCTTTCCAGCAGGTCCAAATCTTCCATGCGCCCGCCGCCGTTTACGATGCGGTGGACGATGCGGTAAAGCCAGCCGGTGCCTTCGCGGCAGGGCGTGCATTGCCCGCAGGATTCTTCGTGGTAGAAATAGCTCAACCGCTCCAAGGCTTTGACCATGCACACGTCTTCGTCCATCACGATAACCGCGCCCGAACCGAGCATGGAACCGGCTTTGGCAATGCTGTCGTAGTCCATATTGGTCTGCATCATGATGTCGGCGGGCAGCACGGGTGCGGACGAACCGCCGGGAATAACGGCTTTGAGTTTTTTGCCGCCGCGCATGCCGCCTGCCATTTCCAAGAGTTCGGCAAACGGTGTGCCCAGCGGGATTTCATAGTTGCCGGGGCGTTCCACATGGCCGGAAATGCAAAAGAGTTTGGTGCCGCCTGCTTTCTCTATGCCCAAATCGGCAAACGCCTGCGCGCCGTCGCGGATGATGAACGGCACGGAGGCGAAGGTTTCGGTGTTGTTGATGGTGGTGGGTTTGCCGTATAGCCCGACTGCGGCGGGAAACGGGGGCTTGAAGCGCGGCTGGCCTTTTTTGCCTTCCAACGATTCCAAAAGCCCTGTTTCTTCGCCGCAGACATATGCGCCATAGCCGTGATGGGCGAATAGTTCAAATGAAAAGCCTGTGCCAAGGATGTTTTTTCCGAGCAGGCCGGCCTCGCGCGCTTCTGCCAATGCGGCTTCAAAACGCTGGTAGCCTTCAAAGATTTCGCCGTGGATGTAGTTATAACCTGCGGATGCGCCCATGGTATAGCCGCCGATTATCATGCCTTCTATCACGGCGTGGGGGTTATACATGATGATGTCGCGGTCTTTGAACGTGCCGGGTTCGCCTTCGTCCGTATTGCAGACGACATATTTCTGCCCTTCTGCGCCGCGCGGCATAAAGCTCCATTTCATGCCGGTGGGGAAGCCCGCGCCGCCCCGCCCGCGCAGGTTGGAGACTTTGAGCTCGTTGATGATGTCGTCCTGCGGAATGTTTTCGAACAGGATTTTTTTCAGTGCCTGATAGCCGCCGCGCGCCTGATAGGCGGCGAGTGTCCAGCAGTCGGGGTTTTGGGTGTTTACGTCTTTGAAAATAACACCTGATTGGTAGATTGCCATTTTGTGCCTAACTTGGTTTCAATTGGTTTCAGGCAGCCTGCAAACGGGCTGCTTGGGTTGGTTGGGGTGCAGGCTGCTTTTCAGGCTGCCCAAACATTCACTCCAACTCTGCCAGTTTCTTGTCAATCGCTTCCGCATCCATATAGCTGCACATCTTGTGGTTGTTCAGCAGCATCACGGGGGCATCGCCGCATGCGCCCATGCACTCGCCTTCTACCAAGGTGAATTTGCCGTCCGCAGTAGTTTCGCCGTAGTCGATGCCGAGCTTTTGTTTCAGGTATTCGCCCGCATCCACGCCGCCGCGCAGGGCGCAGGGAAGGTTAGTGCAGACGGTGAGTTTGTATTTGCCCACAGGTTTGAGGTCGTACATATTGTAGAACGTGGCGACTTCATACGCTGCGATGGGCGGAATGCCGACATATTGCGCCACATATTCGATGGTTTCGGGCGCAAGGTAGCCAAGCTCGGTTTGGGCGATACGCAACGCGCCCATAATGGCGCTGCGGCGTTGGTCGGCGGGATATTTGGCCAATTCTGTGTCGATTTGTTGCAACAATTGTGCGGATAACATGGTTTTGTTCTCGATAAAATGATGAGGCGGGTTTCAGGCAGCGGAAAAGTGCAGGCTGCTTTTTGCGGCTTATCTGTCCACTTCCCCGAATACGATATCCTGCGTGCCGATAATCGCCACCACGTCGGCGAGCAGGTGGCCGCGCGCCATTTCGTCCATGCCTTGCAGGTGGGCAAAGCCGGGGGCGCGGATTTTCAGGCGGTAAGGCTTGTTCGCGCCGTCCGAGATGATGTACACGCCGAATTCGCCTTTGGGGTGTTCCACGGCAGTGTAGGTTTCGCCTTCGGGAACGTGCATGCCTTCGGTAAACAGTTTGAAATGGTGAATCAGGTCTTCCATGCCCTGTTTCATTTCGGTGCGTTTGGGCGGGGCGACTTTGTGGTTGTCGGTAATCACGGGCAGGCCGGGGTTCGCACGCAGCCAGTCGGCGCATTGTTTGATGATGCGGACGGACTGGCGCATTTCGGCCATGCGGCAGAGATAGCGGTCGTAGCAGTCGCCGTTCACGCCGACGGGGATGTCAAAATCAATTTGGTCGTACACTTCATACGGTTGTTTTTTACGCACATCCCATTCCACGCCGGAACCGCGCAGCATCACGCCGGTGAAGCCTTTTTGCAGGGCGCGTTCGGGAGAAACCACGCCGATACCGACCGTACGCTGTTTCCAAATACGGTTGTCGGTGAGCAGGGTTTCCAGCGTGTCAATGTTTTTGGGGAAGCGTTCACAGAAGGCGTCAATGAAGTCGAGCATGGTGCCTTCACGGGAAGCGTTGAGTTCTTTCAACACTTTCGCGCTGCGAAATTTGCTTTTTTCGTATTTCGGCATAAAATCGGGCAGGTCGCGGTACACGCCGCCGATGCGGAAATACGCGGCGTGCATGCGTGCGCCGGACACGGCTTCATACAAATCCATCAGCTCTTCGCGGTCGCGGAAGGCATACAGAATCGCGGTCATCGCGCCGATGTCCAGTGCGTGCGAACCTACGCCCATCAGATGGTTCAGGATGCGCGTTACTTCGGCGAACATGGTGCGGATGTATTTGGCGCGAATGGGGATTTCCAATCCGAGCAGTTTTTCCACGGCAAGGCAATAGGCCTGCTCGTTCACCATCATGGAAACGTAGTCCAAGCGGTCCATATACGGCAGGGCTTGCAGGTAAGTTTTGGTTTCGGCCAGTTTTTCCGTGCCGCGGTGCAACAGGCCGATATGCGGGTCGGCGCGGACGATTTGTTCGCCGTCCAATTCCAAAATCATACGCAATACGCCGTGGGCGGCGGGGTGCTGCGGGCCGAAGTTGATGGTGTAGTTTCTGAGTTTAGCCACCGTAGTTCTCCTCGCGGACAATGCGCGGCGTGATTTCGCGCGGCTCAATGGTTACGGGTTGATAAATAACGCGTTTTTCGGTTTCGTCATAACGCATTTCCACATGGCCGGACACGGGGAAGTCTTTGCGGAACGGGTGGCCGACAAAGCCGTAGTCGGTCAGGATGCGGCGCAAATCGGGGTGTTCGTTGAAGATGATGCCGTACATATCGAAGGCTTCGCGCTCGTACCAGTCTGCGCCGTTATATAGGTGGGTAACGGTGTGGACGATGGGGAAGCTGTCGTCGTCCGCCCACACGCGCACGCGCACGCGCTGGTTGTTCTGCACGGACAACAGTTGGCTGGCCACGGCGAAGCGTTTGCCGTGCCATGCTTGGTTTTTGTAGGTGCTGTAATCTACGCCGCACAGGTCAATCAGCGTTTCAAAATGCAGCTCGGCATGGTCGCGCAGGGTCTGCATGATGTCGAGGTAGTGCTCGGGACGGCATTCGACGGTGAGTTCGCCGAATGCAAGGATAATGTTGTCCGCCTTGCCGCCCAGTATGCGGGTGCAGGCTGCTTGTAGGTCTAAAACGTGCATGGTACGTTTCCTAGTTTTGGGGTGTTGGGTTTTTCAGTTCGCCTGAAAACTTTAAAAATCATATCCGTAAATTTGAGGACAATTATTCGGGATCATTTCCAGATATTTTTGGCAAAACTCAACGACATAATCTGTAAGGATATCGTATTCGTCTTCATCATCCCGGTAGTCGCATTCGCCTGTCTCGGCATCAGAAATAATCCGGGCAACAATACCGTTAATTATTTCTCGTTTTTCAGGGAAGGCTTTATTTAATTCGGCTTGCAGGCAATGCGCCATGTTTTGATAGCCAAGATCCCAGTTCATGTTGCCATTGCGGTAATATTCGCTGGCCAGCCTGCCGATTAAACGCACAAGTTCGCCTTGCAGACTCGCAGCACTACCTGATTCAGGCACAAGCGCACTCCATAACTCATCATATTCTTTTTGGTATTTACCGTTACCATCTGCATAGAGTGCCACTGCTATCCCCTTAAATGTCTTTGGTTTGGCGCCGGTGCGCATCCCGATATAATTTTTCAGGCTGCCTGAAATGCCTGCACGGCCGCCCATACGATTTCAGGCTGCTCTTTCACGGCTTCGTGCGCGGCAAACGGCACGCTCATCAAATGCACATCGGGTAATTCGGTTTTCAGTTCGGCCCAGTCGTCAAAGGCGAGCAGAAAATCGGCTTCGCCGCGCACCGCCAGCACGGGGGCTTGGATTTGGCGGATGTTTTCGTTAGGATAACCGCTTTCGCCCTCGTCCAGCCACATGGCTTTCAATGCCGCCGCCCATTTTTCCGCATCCGGCTCGGGATTGGCTGCCTGATAAGCGGCAAGCTGTTCGGGCAGATTTTCTTTTACAAAATAACTGTTTACCGCTTCAAACATCGGGCGGACACCGTTCAAATGCTTTTTGTGCCACTCCGCACCCACGGTAATGATTTTCGCGATATTTTTGTCTTCCGCGCCCAATCGGTAGGCAGTTATTCCGCCATCGCTGAATCCGAACAGGCTATATTGCTTCACGCCTTCGTGCCGCAGGATTTGGCGCACGTCATCGGCGGCTTGGGCATAGGTCAGTGCGGCTGTGCCGAGCGTGGAGCGTCCGTGTCCGCGCGTGTCTATCGCAATCACGCGGTAGTGTTGCTGCAAACGCGGCAACAGCGGGGCAAAGTCGGCAATCGAACCGAAACCACCGTGCAGCAGCACGATAACAGAAGCCGCTTCCTTGCCGCCGATTTGGTAGTGCAGCAGCGCACCTTGATATTCGATGAATTTGGACTGCATGGCTTTTCCTTGGTTTCAGGCTGCCTGAAATGCCCCTGTTATCACGTCCGCTTAATCATAAAGCCGTTGGACACGGTCTCCATGCCGATTTTCGGGTAATAGTCCATGGCGGCGGGCGCGGAAAGCAGGAGCAGCATGCTTTGTTCGCCGACTGCCTGTTTCACTTCGCCTATCAGGCGTTTGCCGATGCCTTGGTGCTGGTATTCGGCGCGCACGGCCAAATCGGACAGGTAGCAGCAGTAGCTGAAATCGGTCAGCGCGCGGGCAATGCCGACGGGCTTTTCACCGTCCCATGCGGTGATGACGAGATTGGCGTGGCGGTACATCTCGCGGATGCGGTCGGTATCCTGAACGGGGCGTTTGATGCCGCTGCTTTGGTAAATGGCGATAATGTCATCAATTTCAGGGCGGCGTTGGTCGTAGGTAATGGCCATGTTTTGCCTTTTTAGTATGCAGGCTGCTTTTTTCGGTTTCAGGCTGCCATCGTTCCAAAAGCAGCCTGCACCCTAGTTCCGTGCAATCGTGCAGGTGCGTTTAATTTTGCCTTGAAGCTGGATAAGGCCGTACAGCAGGGCTTCGGCGGTCGGCGGGCAGCCGGGCACGTACACATCCACCGGCACGACGCGGTCTGCGCCGCGCACCACGGAATAGGAATAATGGTAGTAGCCGCCGCCGTTGGCGCACGAACCCATTGACAGCACCCAGCGCGGCTCGGCCATTTGGTCGTACACGCGGCGCAGGGCCGGCGCCATTTTGTTGGTAAGCGTGCCGGCCACAATCATCAAATCGGCCTGACGGGGCGACGGACGGAAGATGATGCCGAAACGGTCAAGGTCGTAGCGCGCCATACCGGCGTGCATCATTTCCACCGCGCAGCATGCCAAACCGAACGTAACCGGCCAAAGCGAACCCGTGCGGACATAGTTCAACACCGTATCCGCGCTGGCGGTTACGAAGCCTTTGTTCAAAACGCCTTCTATTCCCATTCGAGCGCACCTTTTTTCCATTCGTAAATAAAGCCCACCGTCAGCACGACGATGAACACCAGCATCGACCAGAACGCATACGCGCCCGTATCGGCCATCAAATCTTTATATACCACCGCCCAAGGCACCATGAAGGCGACTTCAAGGTCGAACAAAATAAACAGGATGGCGACCAGATAATAGCGCACGTCAAATTTCATGCGCGCGTTTTCAAAGGCTTCAAAGCCGCATTCAAAGGGGGTGTCTTTTTCGGCGTAATGGCGTTTGGGACCGAGCAGCGTGCCGAGTCCGATAAAGACGATGCCGGCAATCAGCCCGACGATGGCAAAAATCAGGACGGGAAAATAATTGGCTAACATAATTTGCACCTTAGCTGGTATTGGATTGGGATTTACAAGCTTGAATCCTGTGGCATTTTAACGAATTTTTGCGGCATTTTAAAGTTGCATACGGGAAGAACATTCGAGAAACGCCAATCTTTTCAATGCGATAATGATATATATTCTCACGAAAGATATGGAAATTTTGAGGCTAGCCAATCATGTTCCCAATACGAAGAAATATGCCAATGATACGGACTTTGCAAAGGTTTCGGGCAGTTTCAGGCTGCCTGAAATTCGGAATGCTTCCTCCTAATCCGCCGCCAGTATTTGCTCGCCGATGAGCGCGTCCAGCTTAAACCATGCGTCTTCCAGTTCTTGCACGATTTCCTTGTCCTGCCGGTTGGGGTCGTTTTTCAGATTCAGATGCCAAATCCACACCAGTTTGAGGATTTCGTACAGCGAGGAAGCCAGCCTTTTATTGATTTCTTTTTTTGTGCCGCGTGCGGAGTTTGATTTTCTGCAGCAGCGCAATCAATTCGCCATATGCGGCGGCATTGAACGTCAGGTTTAATCGGACATCGTATATAAAGCGGTTGTTTTCCAACCGGTTCAGCAAATCCTGCATTATTGGTCTCTGTCTGAAATTGGTTTCGGCACAGCAAAAAAGCAGCCGGCACTCGTATTTGCCAAGTGCAAGCTGCCCTTATCACGCCCACGCGTTACGCATCGATATTCTGCGCCACCAGCGCGTTGGTTTCGATGAAGGCGCGGCGCGGTTCCACTTCGTCGCCCATCAGGGTGACAAAGGTTTCGTCGGCGGCAATCGCGTCTTCAATCCGCACTTTCAGCAGGCGGCGCACGGCTGGGTCCATGGTGGTTTCCCAAAGCTGTTCGGGGTTCATCTCGCCCAAGCCTTTGTAGCGCTGGATGGTCATGCCTTTCTGCGCGGATTGCAGCAGGCTGTCCAAGGCTTCTTCAAACGTGGCGACGCGCTGCGGTTCGCCTTCGCCTTTGTAAAGCGCCGCGCCGTCTTTGCCGATGAGGCCGTGCTGCTGTTCGGCGGTTTTCCGCAGCACCTGATAGGGCTTGCTGTCCACGAATTTCTGGTCGAGGTAGGACACCATCACGTTGCCGTGCAGCTGGCGCGTGATTTTGACGAAGTGTCCGCCGTCGTGCCCCGCCACATATTCCAGCGCGACTTCTTGGTTGTGCAGGCTGCCTGAAAGCGCGGCAACGGCGGCTTTGGCGTTCGCTTCGCTGTCTAAACTAATCGGTTCGATGTCAATCAGCGCGCGCAGCACGGCGGCATCAATCACGCGGCTTTCTTCGGCAATGGTGTTGCGCGCGTAAAGGAATTGTTTCGCCAGTTTCAGCAGTTCCGCGCCTTCAATCGTGCGGCTGCCTGAAACGATTTTGGCTTTGTCCACCGCCAAGCCGAGCAGGAATTCGTCTTTTTCCTGTTCGTCTTTCAGGTAGCGTTCCTGTTTGCCGGCTTTGGCTTTGTAGAGCGGCGGCTGGGCGATGTAGATGTAGCCGCGTTCCACCAGTTCGGGCATTTGGCGGTAGAAGAAGGTGAGTAATAATGTCCGAATATGCGCGCCGTCCACATCGGCATCGGTCATGATGATGATGCGGTGGTAGCGCAGTTTTTCCAGATTGAATTCTTCTTTGCCGATGGACGTGCCCAGCGCGGTAATCAGCGTGGCAACTTCCTGGCTGGCCAGCATGCGCTCGAAGCGAGCGCGCTCCACGTTCAAAATCTTGCCTTTCAGCGGCAGGATGGCTTGGAATTTGCGGTCGCGGCCTTGTTTGGCCGAGCCGCCGGCGGAATCGCCCTCCACCAGATAAAGCTCGGATAACGCAGGGTCTTTTTCTTGGCAGTCGGCCAACTTACCCGGCAAACCCAAGCCGTCCATCACGCCTTTGCGGCGCGTGAGTTCGCGGGCTTTGCGGGCGGCTTCGCGGGCGCGGGCGGCTTCCACGATTTTGCCGCAGATGATTTTGGCATCTTGCGGATTTTCTTCCAAAAAGTCGTGCAGGGCTTGGCTCAACACTTCGTTCACCACCGGCGCGATTTCGCTGGAAACCAGCTTGTCTTTGGTTTGC
>CAUQSD010000037.1:0-19020 GCA_963520685.1 uncultured Kingella sp.
CCGCTGCCTATGCCTGCCGCTATGTGGCGAAAAACATCGTGGCCGCCGGTTTGGCGACCCAATGCCAAATCCAAGTGTCTTACGCCATCGGCATTGCCGAGCCCACTTCCATCGCCATCGACACCTTCGGCACGGGCAAAATCAGCGAAGATAAACTCATCGCCATCGTGCGCGAACATTTTGACCTGCGCCCGAAAGGCATTGTGCAGATGCTGGATTTGCTGCGCCCGATTTACAGCAAATCCGCTGCCTATGGCCATTTCGGCCGCGAAGAGCCCGAGTTCACTTGGGAGCGCACCGATAAGGCTGCAGCTTTGAAAGCGGCAGCAGGCATCTGACCGCGTTTCAGGCTGCCTGAAACCGTGCGGGCATACCCGTCCCACGGAAACCCCAAATATAAAAACCCCGAATATTCGGGGTTTTTTGTTTTTCAGGCTGCCTGAAACGGCGGTTTACGGCGGTTTAGTGTTCTTGGGCGCGTTGCAGGTAAAGCGTGGCTTCTTTTTTGGCGTTGGACAGGGTGATGCTTTCGCTGTGGATGTCTTCGCCTGTGTCCAACTGGCGGTAGCGGACGGTGTAGCTGCCGCTGGCAAGCCCGTCCAATTCCATCTGGCTGCGCTCTTCCACAAAGAATGTGCGCAGCGGTTGGGTTTCGCCTGCGATGTAGAGCTCGGCAAATACATCCGAGGTGTTGCGGATGTTGTCGGCATAGATGCGCCAGCGGCCGCCTGCCGCCCGCGTTTGCGGATAGCCGCCGATGTAGCCGGTCTGGCGGGGGAAGGGTTCGCCGTTGGGCGCGGCGGACGGGCGCACATAGCCGATAACGGGTGTTTCTGCTGCGGGCGGGGCTTCGGCAGAGGAGGTGGCATGGGGGCTTTCAGGCTGCCTTTCGGCTACGGACGCGGCGGCGGGAACGGCATCGTTTTCAGGCTGCCCGTCGTCTTGCAGATACAGCACGAGCTGCCAAAAGAAGAGGAGGGTGAGTATGCAGCAGCCGGCGAGCAGCCAGCGCTGCCATTTGTCTTTCTGCGGCGGGGCAGGGGAGGCGGCGGCATGGGCGGGCGCGGCAGGCTGCGGTGCGTGTGTCTGCACGGTTATTTGGATTTGCGGGCGCGGGGCTTCCTGCTCGCGTATCCAGCGGTCGTGTTCGGCACGCTGCACCGGGTCGGACAGCACTTCATAGGCGCGGTTGATGAGCTGCATGATGCGGCTCGTGTCTTTGCCGGGGTTCAGGTCGGGATGGTATTGCTTGGAGAGGCGGCGGTATGCAAGGCGGATGGTTTGCTCGTCTGCATCGCGCGGGATGTGCAGGTTGTCGTAATGTGTGCGGATTTTCGGCATTTCAGGCTGCCCCCGCCTGTGCCGCGCCTTGGTTGGCCAACGCATCCGCACGTTCGTTTTCGGGATGCCCTGCGTGGCCTTTCACCCATTGCCAGGAAACTTGGTGCTGCGCGGCAAGGCGGTCGAGTTCCTTCCACAGGTCTTCGTTTTTCACGGGCTGTTTGGCGGCGGTTTTCCAGCCGTTTTTCTTCCAGCCGTGTATCCAGCTTTCCATGCCGTTTTTCACATACTGCGAATCGGTGCAGACGACAACTGTGCAGGGGCGGGTGAGTGCGGCAAGCCCTTGGATGATGGCGGTGAGTTCCATGCGGTTGTTGGTGGTGTGCGCTTCGCCGCCGAACAGTTCTTTTTCGCGGCTGCCGTAGCGCAGAACCGCGCCCCAACCGCCTTCGCCGGGGTTGCCTTTGCATGCGCCGTCTGTGTATAGGTAAACGGTTTTTTCTGTATCCATTGTGTTAAAAATGCCTGAAATCGGGTAAACTTTGCGCCCTGTTGCGGACGCTTCGGCCTAACGCTTGCTGCGGAAGAATGCGTCCGCCTCGTCATAGAACATATCGGCATGTGTGCTGTTGGTGTAGCCCAGTTCGGCGGCTTCGTCTTCAAAGGCAGCCTGAACGGATTGGGAAACGTCTTCCGCCATATCGGGCGGCATCGCGCGCAGAAAGCCCAGCAGGGCGGCAGCCAGCACGCGGTTTTGTACCAACAGCCTGTCGCAGGTTTCTTCCAAATAATCCAACCGCTGTTCCAAATCTTCCATCGTTCCCACGCTTTCGCTAAAAAGCGTTATTGTAGCAAAACTTTCCACGGACTCCCCCGCAATGACCCGCCCCGACCAAACAGAAATGGTCTTCACCCTGAGCGAAGACGATTCCACCGGCGAACCCGATTGGGCACGCACCCTCAACGCCCTGCGCACCCGCAACAGGGCAACTGCCGCCACGCCGCAAACCATTGCTGCCGAAGCGCAGCGCGAACAGCTTGCACGGGAGCTTTCCGATTCCTATCCCAATACCAACACGCTACGCCCGTTCGGCGATCGGGAACTGGATGCCGCCTACCGCGAATACCTGCATCAGGCCGCCGCCGAACACAACGCCAATCCGAACATCGTTGAAGAAGACGTGGGCGTGCTGATACAGGAAGACTGGCTCAATGCCCAAACCGCATTGCAAAGCGAGCACAACCGCCGCCGGCTCACCGAAACCAAAACCGTTATTCTGCGGCACAGCCTGCCCGAGGACGGACGCGTTGCCCCCACCGAAATGCTGGTTTCAGGCAGCCTGAACGCCGAAACTGCCGCCGTACCGCTGCCCGACATCGCGATTCATGTGTATGACCTGCCTGCCGTGCCGGCCACCCGCCGCGTGCGCGTATTGTCCGAACAGGAACTGATGCAGGGCATATGCGAGCGGCTGAAACCGCATCTGAGCAACGCCGTGGCAGGCATGGTGCGCCAAGCTTTGCAGAAAAAACTCGCCACGCTGTCATACGACTTGCAGACCATGTTGAACGAAGAAACCCCGCAGGTGGTGCAGGACGTGTTGGATCACAATCTCAACGCCGTCTTCCGCGCCGTGAAGGACAACCTGTCGGACAAAAAATAGGCAGCCTGAAACCTTGGCGAAACTTTGGATTTGCGCACCGTTCAAAGCGGCCGCATCGCAAGACGGGGGTTCTGCAAAGCTTTCAGACCGAAAAACTGCTTGACACCCCTCCTTTCCCAGCGTATCTTTGCGCTTCCTTTACAAATCTTCAACAAATTTCCCATGCAGAACTTTATGGCTCAAACTTCATGTTATTGGTGGTGCGGCATTCCGGTGCGGCACTGCCTTTTTGCGCGCGTATAAGCAACACGCAACACACGCCATAAAGACCCGCCGCCCGACATCCTGCGGCGGTTTTCTTTTCCCTACGCATAGCACCCGCCGCGTTACCCCCAAACCGCTATGCAGGGAGAAACACCATGAATCCGCTGTCCGCCGCACCCCGCCGCACCGTCCGCCATCCCGCCACCGCAACCGCCCTGCGCACCTGCGTGTTGCTGGCAGACGGCAACGGCGGCAAAAACGTTCCGTACCAAGCCGCCCGCGCCGCCGGATGCCGCACCGACGTCCTGAGTGAAGCCATGCTGCCCGAAATCCGCACCGTTGCCATGCTGCTTGCCGCAGAACGCCACCCGTTTGCCGGACACAGTCCGCACAGGTTTGCCGATGAAGCCGACTGGTTTGCCGCCCGCATCATCGTGCTGGCCGCCCGCACGTTCTACTTGGACACGGCAGCCTTCCCGATGATGCAGCGCGCCAACCGCCGCGCCCAAGCCTTTGCCGAAAAGCACGGGCTGCCGTTTCAGGCTGCCTGCATCCGCATCGTCCGCGAACGGCTGCCGGATAACCTGATTGCCATGGATTGCGCCCTGCCAAACAAAACCGCAGGCAGCCTGAAAGAAAACACGCTTGCCGTACGCAGGCTGTTCAACCTGCCGTTTCAGGCAGCCTGAACGCAAATGCACGGGGCCGATTGCGGTAAAATGCGCGGCTTGATTTTTCCGCGAGCCCGCCATGCAGCTTTCCGATTTTGACTTCGTCCTGCCGCCCCACCTCATCGCCCAGCACCCCCCAGCCGAACGCGGCACAAGCCGCCTGCTCGCCGCACTGCCCGGCCTCCCCTTGGCCGACCGCCGTTTCACCGATTTGGCAGAATACGTTGAAGCAGGCGACGTTCTGGTGTTCAACAACACCAAAGTCATGCGCGCACGCCTGTTCGGGCAAAAAGCCAGCGGCGGACGCATTGAAGCCCTGATTGAGCGCGTGCTGGACGGGCACAGCGCATTGGCGCACATCCGTTCATCCAAATCACCCAAAGCAGGCACGGAACTGCTGTTTGACGGCGGCATTCACGCCGTGATGGAAGAGCGCGCGGGCGAACTGTTCCGCCTGCGTTTTTCAGGCAGCCAAAACATATACGAACTTCTGGAACGGCACGGCAAGCTGCCGCTGCCCCCCTATATCGAACGCGCCGCCGATGCCGACGACGACGCGCGCTACCAAACCGTTTACGCCAAACACCAAGGCGCAGTTGCCGCACCGACCGCAGGCCTGCATTTCACCGACCAGCTGTTAGGCAGCCTGAAAGCCAAAGGCGTGGAATTTGCCGAACTCACCCTGCACGTCGGCGCAGGCACTTTCCAGCCCGTCCGCAGCGAAAACCTTGCCGAGCACAAAATGCACAGCGAGTGGTACAGCATTCCCCAAGCCGCCGCCGATGCCGTAAACGTCGCCAAAGCACGCGGCAGCCGCGTGTGGGCGGTCGGCACAACCTCACTGCGCGCACTGGAATCCGCCGCACGGCAAGGCAGCCTGAAAGCAGGGGCGGGCGACACCGACATCTTCATCACCCCCGGCTTCCGCTTCCAAACCGCCGACCGCCTGATTACCAACTTCCACCTGCCCAAGTCCACACTGCTGATGCTGGTGTCCGCCTTTGCAGGCTACGACCATATCCGCCGGGTTTACCGCCACGCAGTAGAACAACAATACCGCTTTTTCAGCTACGGCGATGCCATGCTGTTGGGGCGCGAGCAATAATCAAGGCAGCCTGAAACACAATCTTCAGGCTGCCTTGCCGTGTATATCACCGAGGACAAAATAAGATGAAAGAAACGATTTTTGCCGCATTCTGCCTGATTGCGCTGTGCGGCTGCGCCGCCAAAAAAGCCGACAACCCCGATGCGTGGACGAACAAAGCACAATCCATCAACCGCATGGAAATCGCCAACGTTGATGCGCAAGCCAAAGAAATCCTGTCTGCCCGCGGTACACTGGCAACAGGAAAGTCCGCTTCCCACAAAATCAAACTGACCGCAGACAGGGATTATGCCTTTTTCGCCGATTGCGACTACGGCTGCACCAATCTGGATTTGGCCTTGCAGCGCGATGGCACGGAAGTGAAATCAGACACGGCGGCAGACAGCTCGCCCATGTTCGGCTGGCACGCCCGCGCATCGGGCCGGTACACGCTTATGCCGGTTATGGCCGCATGCGCCAACAAAGACGGTTGCGGCTATTCTGTTCAAGTGTTTGAAAGCGGCAGAGTGCTGATAGAAGATTAAGCAGTTTCCAGTTGTTCGTCTTTACGCCTTGAAATGGAGTACACGGGCTGACTGTTCAAGGAAGCGCAGGGCAGCCTGAAACCGCGTTCACGACATATCCCGAGCATATATTATTTCTACGTCGTAATCGTCTTCGTTCCAATCGTCATCATCTTCATCGGCGGATACATCCTGCCATTCGGGGGCGTGCGCAAGCGGGGAATCCAGCCCGCTTTCCAGCCGCAGTACGGAGAGCAGATGATACATATCTGCGGGAATGGGGGACTCAAACTGCATGGTTTCGCCCGTTTCGGGATGGGTGAAACTCAGACGGTAGGCGTGCAGGGCTTGGCGGGCAAGCTGTTTGACGGCAGTTTTGGTTTCGGGGGAACACGGATGGCGGGGATTGCCGTATACGGGGTCTCCTGCGAGCGGATGCCCCGCTTCGCGCAGGTGTACGCGGATTTGATGGGTGCGTCCTGTTTCCAGCGCGCATTCTATGTAGCTGTGCGCGGCGTAGCGTTCCAGCACTTTCACATGGGTGAGGGCTTCTTTGCCGCCGAAGGTTACCACGGCCATTTTCAGGCGGTTGTGCGGGTCGCGCCCGATTTGGGTTTCAATCTTGCCGTCATAGGGAACGATGCCGTCTGCCACTGCGCGGTAAATGCGTTTCACCGTGCGCGCTTGGAGCTGTTTTACCAAATGGGTCTGCGCGGGCAAGGTTTTGGCCACCACCATCAACCCGCTGGTGTCTTTGTCCAACCGGTGCACGATGCCGGCACGGGGAACTTGCGACAGGGCGGGGCAGTGTGCCAACAGGCCGTTGAGCAAGGTGCCCGTCCAATTGCCTGCGGCGGGGTGGGCGACCAAGCCCGCAGGTTTGTCCAACACGATGACGGCATCGTCTTCATATACGATGTCCAACGGCATGGCTTCTGGCAGGAATGCCTGCGCTTCGTTGCTCGGGCGGATGACGACATCCAGTATCTCGCCGCCGATAAGTTTGTGTTTGGGCAAAACGGGCTTGCCCTCTGCCAACACCGCGCCGTCTTTTATCCACGCCGAAATGCGGCTGCGCGAATAATCAGGCAGCATTTTCGCCAGTGCGGCATCCAGCCTGCTGCCCGCCAGCGCAATGGGGACGGTGAGCCGCAACGTTTCGGCGGTTTCGGTTTCAGCGGGGAAGTCTTCGTTTTCGTCCGGTGTTTCGGCTTCGGGGCGCATGGCGGTTTCCGTGTGGCAAAAGAGCGGGGAGTATAACAAATCGGGCGGTGGCACGTGCAGGTGTTATCTCTTAAAATGCGGCTTGGTTTTCAGGCAGCCTGAAAGGCGTTTTCAGGCTGCCTTGTTTTGAAACGCAGCGAAGGAGCAGCCATGATTACCCCACAACAGGCAATCGCCCGCCTGATAGACAACAACGAGCTTTTTTATGACGAAATGACCGACCTGATGCGCCAGATTATGCGCGGCGAAGTGCCGCCGGAGCAGATTGCGGCCATTCTGACCGGTCTTCGCATCAAAGTGGAAACGGTGTCTGAAATTGCGGCGGCGGCGGCGGTGATGCGCGAATTTGCCGCCAAAGTTCCGGTTGCCGACACGGCGCATCTGGTGGACATTGTCGGCACGGGCGGAGACGGTGCAAAAACGTTCAATATTTCCACCACCGCCATGTTTGTTGCCGCAGCGGCCGGCGCAAAAGTTGCCAAACACGGGGCGCGCTCGGTATCGTCGTCCAGCGGTGCGGCAGATGTGCTCGAACAGATGGGTGCGGATTTGCAGCAGTCGCCCGAGCAGGTGGCGCAATCCATCGCGCAATGCGGCATCGGTTTTATGTTCGCCCCCAACCACCATTCTGCCATGCGGCACGTTGCGCCCGTGCGCAAATCACTGGGCTTCCGCAGCATCTTCAATATATTGGGGCCGCTTACCAACCCGGCAGGCGCGCCCAACCAGCTTATCGGCGTGTTCCACATTGATTTGTGCGGCATTCTTTCGCGCGTGTTCCAGCAGCTCGATTCGCAACACGCGCTGGTGGTGCACGGCAGCGACGGGTTGGACGAAATCACCGTGGCCGGCAGCACGCGCATTGCAGAGTTGAAAGACGGCGCAATCCACGAATACGACATCCATCCCGAACAGTTCGGGTTGCCCGTCCACGCCGATTTGGGCAGCCTGAAAGTCGGCAACGCCGCCGAATCGCTGGCATTGGTGCAGGCCGTTTTGGAAAACCGCGCGCCCGCAGCCGCCCGCGACATCGTGCTGCTGAATGCCGCCGCCTGCCTGTACGCGGGCAATGTTGCCGACAGCCTGGCAGACGGTTTGGCGCACGCCCGCGAAGCCCTGCAAAGCGGCAGGGCATTGGCAAAACAGCGCGAATTTATTGCTTTCGGCAAACAGGCATAGTCCGCCGCCGCATAAAAAGGCAGCCTGAAAACCCTTCCCTTGTTCGTGGTTTTCAGGCTGCCTTTTCAGCAATACGCATCAGAGTTAGACAAAAACTATAGTCGATTAAAATTGCAATGATACGGCGTTGGCTCGCCTTGACGTACTACCTGTACGCCTTGCGGCTCGCCGCCTTGTCTCATTTTTATTTTAATCGACTATAATCAGGCAACCCAACCTGCCACTTTTGCCGCACCTGCGGGGCTGAACAGGTATTGCGCCAAGCCGAACCAGCCGGCCGCACCAACCAGCGCAATGCCCATATTTGCACCCATGCTGCTGGAAAAGCGGTCAATCAGTTCCAAAACCACGACGGTAAACAACAGCAGGATGCCCCATGTCGCCAACAGCGGCGGGTCAAAATCAGGCATTCCGCTCCATTCCATTACTGCTTTCACGATAATCGCCAGCACGGTAAATCCCATCGCCTCGCCTAAAGAATTGATGTCGCGGTTGGCAGACCAAATGCACCAAAAACCTAAAACGAAAGCCATCAGCATAAAAGAACCGTTCATCTGTTATTTCCTATTTATGTCAAATTCGGACGGCATCTTGGCAAAAACAGATACCGAAAAGACTAAAAACAGCAACGAAATTTTATTTTATCGCTGGTTTTAAGCTGCTCGGCAAATTTTCAGGCTGTCCGAGAGTGGTTAAATAATGTTAGATTATATAACAATTTATAAAATGAAATGAGAGAATGTAATGATTTTGTGTGCAGTTGCCGGCGTTTGTGAGATTTTGCAACAGTTTCTCCTGTTTGCATTAAGAAGCAGCCTGAAAACGCGCAGGCAGCAAGTGCCCACCCTACGGAAAAAAGAAAACTGCCCCGAAGCAGTCGGGGCAGCCTGAAAAAAAATCAGCACGGCTTAGCTTTCGCGCAGCTCGCGGCGCAGGATTTTTCCAACATTGGATTTCGGCAACTCTTCGCGGAATTCGATATCGCGCGGCACTTTGTAGCCTGTAAGCTGGGTGCGGCAATAGGCGATGAGTTCGTCGGCAGTGAGCGTAGGGTCTTTTTTCACGACAAACAGTTTCAAAGCCTCACCCGTTTTTTCACTTTTCACGCCCACGCAGGCGGCTTCCAGCACTTTCGGGTTCTGCACCACCACGTCCTCAATTTCATTGGGATAAACATTGAAGCCGGAAACCACAATCAGGTCTTTTTTCCTGTCCACGATTTTCAGCCAGCCGTTTTCGTCCATGGCGGCAATGTCGCCCGTTTCCAGCCAGCCGTTTTGGTCGAGAACTTTGGCGGTTTCATCGGGGCGGTTCCAATAGCCGCGCATCACCTGCGGACCGCGTATCCACAGTTCGCCCGCTTCACCTGTCTGCACAAAACCGCCGTGTCCGTCCCGCAATTCTATTTCGGTGCTGGGCAGCGGCAGGCCGATGCCGCCTGTGTATTCGGTGATGTTGAGCGGGTTTACGCATACGCCGGGGCTGGCTTCGGTGAGCCCGTAGGCATCAATGATGGGCAGCCCGACGAGCTTATACCACTGGTCGGCAACGGCCTGTTGGGTTGCCATGCCGCCGCCAAGCGAGAGCTTCCACGTGGAAAAATCCACGGTTTTAAACTCGGGCGTGTTCAGCAGCCCGCGATAAAGCGTGTTCAATCCGATAAATACGGTTACGCGGTGTTTCTTAAGTTCGGCGATAAAACCGTCCAAATCGCGCGGGTTGGCAATCAAAATGCTTTTTGCGCCAGCTTTGAAAAACAGCAGCAGGTTTATGGTCAGGGCGAAGATGTGGTAAAGGGGCAGGGCGGCAATTACCACTTCTTTGCCGCTTTCCAGCTTGTGTTTAATCCACTCGCCACCCTGCATCATATTGGCGCAGATATTGCCGTGCGTGAGCATTGCACCTTTGGCGACACCTGTTGTGCCGCCCGTGTATTGCAGAAATGCCAAATCGTCGCGTGTCAGCTCCACAGGTGTGAACGGATGCGCCGCTCCCTGTTTTAAGGCAGCCTGAAAACGGACTGCGCCCGCAATGCGGTAGTTCGGCACGGCTTTTTTGATGTGGCGCAGCACGAAATTCATCATCATGCCTTTGAATGTGCCGAACATTTCGCCAACGCTGGCGATGATGACTTGTTTAACCTGCGTGCGGGGGAGCACGAGTTCCAGCGTGTTGGCAAAGTTTTCCAGCACAACGATGGTACCGGCACCGCTATCGTTCAACTGGTGTTCCAGCTCGCGCGGGGTATAGAGCGGATTGGTGTTCACCACAACCATACCGGCTTTCAGAATGCCGAATGCTGCGATGGGATATTGCAGCAGGTTGGGCATCATGATGGCGACGCGCTCGCCGCGCGGCAGTTTCAGCACGTTTTGCAGATAGGAGGCAAAGTGGTCGGACAACGCGCCGATTTCGCGGTAGCTCAATTCTTTGCCCATGCTGTAAAAGGCGGTTTTATCTGCATATTTTTCAACGCTCTGCTGCATCATGTCCACCAGCGAGCGGTAATGCGCTGCGTCTATCTCGGGCAGCACGCCTTCTTCGTAGCTCTTCAGCCAGATTTTTTCCATTGCGGTTTATCCTTTCGGTTGGGTTTTCGGTTTTCAGGCAGCCTGAAAAGGCTTATTCGGTTGAATCTATAATACCGCCGCCCAAACAGGTTTCGCCGTCATACAGCACGGCGGACTGGCCGGGCGTTACCGCCCATTGCGGCGCATCAAAGATGAGTTCGGCAGTATCATCGTTCAGATAGCGCAGTTCGCAGGGGGCATCTGCCATACGGTAGCGGGTTTTGGCGGCATAACGGCCAGGCGCGGGCTTTTCAGGCTGCGTCCAGCTCAATTGCGTCATTTTCAGGCTGCGCGAATAAAGCAGCGGATGGTCGTGCCCCTGCACCACCACCAGTTCGTTTTCCGCCAAATTTTTTCCCGCAGCAAACCAAGGTTCTCCCGCACCGCCTATGCCCAAACCTTTGCGCTGGCCGAGTGTGTAATACATCAACCCGATATGTTCGCCGACCGTTTTACCTTCGGGTGTAACCATTTTCCCGCGTTCGGTGGGCAGGTATTTTTGCAGAAATTCCCGGAACGGACGTTCGCCGATAAAGCAGATGCCCGTGCTGTCTTTTTTGGCGGCGGTAGGCAGCCTGAAATCGGCAGCAAGGCGGCGCACTTCGGTTTTTTGCAGATGGCCTAGGGGAAACAGGGATTTTTCAAGCTGGTGCGGACGCAGGCGGTAAAGAAAATAACTTTGGTCTTTGCTTTGGTCGCATCCTTTGAGCAGGCAGTGGATGCCGTTGCGAATTTCCTTGCGGGCATAATGGCCGGTGGCGATGGCTTCCGCGCCTTGTGCCAACGCGTAATCCAAAAAACATTTGAATTTGATTTCGGCGTTGCACAGCACATCGGGATTGGGCGTGCGGCCGGCACGGTATTCCTGCAAAAAATAAGCAAATACTTTGTCTTTGTACTGGGCGGCAAAATTCACAATGTCTATGTCTATACCGATGATGTCGGCAACGGCCATCGCATCCAGCGAATCTTGCTTGATGCTGCAATAACCGTCGTTGTCGTCGTCTTCCCAGTTTTGCATAAAGATGCCGCGCACTTCTGCGCCTTGGCGGCGGAGCAGGGCGGCGGTTACCGAAGAATCCACACCGCCCGACAACCCCACAATAATATTTTGCGCCTGCATTTTGCGTTCCAATTGTCCAAACCGCCGCATTTTAGCATGATTGGCTTTCAGGCTGCCTTCCGGAGACCTCTGCAAAATCCCCATCTTTGACCCATTTCTTCGCCATGCGCTCACCGCAGATATTAAGGCAGCCTGAAAACAGAAAAAACGCATCAGACGATGCGTTTTCGGAGATATGAAGGTTTTACAGACTCATCTGCGCCATGTTGCCAAGCGAACGTGCATCGCTGGCGCGGCTGGCCGACGATGCCGAACCCAGCACCACGATGACCACAGGGTCGCGCCCAACCTGCGCCTGCAACACCATGGATTTACCCGCCTCGCGTATATAGCCTGTTTTTTGCAGAGTGATGTTCATTTGCCCTTCACGCACCAGCACATTGGAATTCTTAAACTGCTGCAATTTGCCCGCACTGGTGTATGCCTGCCCGTAGGTAGAAGTAGTCAGCTCGCGGATTTTGGGATAGCGGCTGGCAGCCTGAACAAGCTTGCTCAACTCCAATGCCGTAGAAACATTGCGCGAATCCAGCCCCGTGGGCTCATAAAAACGGCTGTTTGCCATACCAAGACTGCGGGCTTTGGCGTTCATTGCCGCCACAAATGCGTTCATGCCGCCCGGATAGGTACGGGCAAGGGCATGGGTGGCGCGGTTTTCGCTGCTCATCAGGCTCAGATGCAGAAGTTGCCCGCGTGTAAGCGTTGTGCCGATGGACAGGCGGCTGCTCGTGCCTTTAAGACGGTCTATTTCATCTTCGGTAATGGTGATTTGCTGGTTCATGTCCAAATGCGCGTCAAGCAGAACCATGGCGGACATCAGCTTGGAAATAGACGCGATGGAACGGACGCTGTCCATGTTTTTCTGATACAGAATCTGACCAGTTTTGGCATTCATAATCAAGGCGGACTGAGCCCTCAGCATGGGCCCTGCATAAGAAGCCTGATATTGGATGTTGTTTGACGGGGAATTACGGAAATTGGGAGAAGGCTGCGTGTAAGCAGCAAGAGGATCATCGTTGTAGTTGTTATCGTTGTAATAATGGGGAGCGTTATAAGCTTGGTTTTGAACAGGTTGCTGGACGGAGAGCTTTTGCTCCAAAAATTGCCCCAATACGTCCTCATCATCATAAGCCTGTGCCGTACCGATTAAACCGAATCCGAGCAACGCACCCAAACACACGTTTTTGCTGAATTTGCTGAATTTAAAGAATGCCATAGATTTTTATATCCTAAGAGTTTGCAGATTGAGCAGAGATGTTATTTTCATGTTTATCAATTGCCTGCGCATTAGCGGGGAAAAACGTGGAATATAGCATTAACAAAAAGCGGCTAAAAGCGTTTATATGCAAATTTTTGTAAGTAATAAAAGCGGTAGCATTCGGCCGTTATTCATTCCAATAATTTATATTATGTTATATTTATTAATAATTGTCGCCAGCTGAAATTTATTCAGCGGCGAATCTATCTTTTCACAAGAAAATTTTGTAAAATCCAGTAGTTTAGCAGCAAATTGCAATAAAAATCTTTAAAGCATTTTCTGCCTAAGCACAGCGATATTCCAACAGAAATTTTCAAACCACACCCAAAGCGATATTCCAACAGAAATTTTCAAACCACACCCAAAGGACAAACATGACAACACTCCTGCTTTATGCTTTTATTTTTCTATTTTTCGCAGTTATCGCGGTTTTGGTTTCGCAAAAATTAGGCTTGGGCTCGGTTTTGGGTTATCTGATAGCAGGCATTCTGCTCGGTCCCGTGCTGGGGATTGTGGGTAAAGAAGCGGAATCAATACAGCATGTTGCGGAATTCGGTGTGGTTATGATGCTGTTTCTGGTCGGCTTGGAGCTTGCACCGCAAATGCTTTGGCAATTGCGGCACAAACTTTTGGGTTTGGGCGGTCTGCAAGTGGTGCTGACGGTGGCGGCAATCACAGGCATTTCTATGGCGCTGGGTTATAAATGGCAGATTGGCGTGGCTGTGGGCTGTATTCTGACGCTGTCTTCAACTGCTATTGTGTTGCAAACATACAATGAAAAGCAGTTATTGCAAACTTCGGGCGGGCAGGCAGGTTTTGCCGTGTTGCTGTTTCAGGACGTGGCGGCCATTCCGATGCTTGCTTTGATGCCGCTGCTGGCAACTTCGGGTATCGCAAAAAAAGGCGAAGGCGGTCATGCGGCGGGCAATCTGCTGGCGCATCAGCCGGGCTGGATGGTGGCAATTGTGAGCGTAGCGGCGGTACTGCTGATTGTGCTGGCAGTGCGTTATCTGGTGCCGATGATGTTCCGTGCAATTATCCGCAGCGGTGTACGCGAAATGTTTACGGTGTTTACCCTGCTTTTGGTTGTGGGCATCGCCACACTGATGTCACTGGTGGGGCTGTCGCCTGCTTTGGGTGCATTTGTGGCAGGGGTTACGCTGGCCAACAGTGCGTACCGTCATGAAATGGAAAGTCATCTTGAACCATTCAAAGGTTTATTTTTGGGATTGTTTTTTATTACGGTTGGCGCAGGTATGAATTTCGCCATCCTGAAAAGCAAGTTTTTCCCGATTATCGGTATGACACTTGCCCTACTCTTGGTTAAAGCTACTGTGCTGTGGTTGCTGGGCAAGCTTTTCAGGCTGCCTTCTTTGGCAGGCAAGTTGTTTGCGCTAAGCTTGGCACAGGCGGGTGAATTCGGTTTTGTGCTGCTGTCTATTGCACGTACCAACCATGTTTTACCACGGACGGTTTTGGACCGAATCGGTTTGGTGGTTGCGCTGTCTATGGTTCTGACTCCGCTGCTGTTTATCTTTTACGAGAAGGTGCTTGCGCCACGCGCGATTGTGGAAGAGAACGAGGAGCACCGCGAACACGATACGATTGACGAGGAAAACCCTGTCATCCTCTTGGGGCACGGGCGCTTCGGGCAGCACATCAACACTATGCTGACCGCCTGCGGCTACCACACCACCGTGATAGACAACCATGCGGAAATGGTGGAAGGCTTGGCAAAACTGGGTATCAAGTCGTATTACGGTGATGCCACCAACCCCGAGCTGCTCGGTTCTGCGGGTTTGGCACATGCAAAACTGCTGATTGTGGCTATTGACGGCAAAGCCAACGCCACGGGAATCGTGGAATATGTGCGCCGCCATTACCCCAATCTGCCGATTATTGCGCGCGCCTATGACCGCGCACATGCTTACGCCCTGCACCATGCGGGGGCAACCTATATCGTGCGCGAAACAGTAGATGCCTCCATCCGCTGCGGACGCATCGCGCTGGAAAAACTCGGCGTGCAGCCTGAAAAAGCGTGCGAACTGAGCAAGTTCTATTCCGCCCGCGACCGCTATATGTCCGACCGCGTTACCGAGGTCTACGACCCTACCCTACCCGCTTTTACCAATGAAACGCTAATGGATACGGTGAAAGAAGTAGACAGTGAAACACGGGCAATGATGCAGGCCATCCTGCGCGGTGAAACACCCGATTGGAATGAAAACACATATTCACCCGAAAACCGCATGAAACAGGGAATTTCCTGATTACCCTGTCCACACTTTACTTTTGACCGCTTGCACGTTATTACAAACGGTTGGTTTCAAGTAATCCGAACGCTTCCAACAATGTTTCTGCTAGAATGCCGCATTTTTCCTTTTTCAGGCAGCCTGAAAACCCGTTTTGTATTTTCAGGCTGCCTTCTTCTTGATGACTGATGCCAACCAAAATGAAAAATATCCGCAATTTCTCCATCATCGCCCACATCGACCACGGCAAATCCACCCTCGCCGACCGCTTCATCCAACACTGCGGCGGCTTGGAAAACCGCGAAATGAGTTCGCAGGTTTTGGACAGCATGGACATCGAAAAAGAGCGCGGCATCACGATTAAGGCGCAAACCGCCGCGCTGAACTACAAAGCCAAAAACGGCGAAACCTACCTGCTGAACCTGATTGACACCCCGGGACACGTCGATTTTTCCTACGAAGTGTCGCGCAGTCTGTCCGCCTGCGAAGGCGCGCTCTTGGTAGTGGACGCGTCGCAGGGCGTGGAAGCGCAAACCGTGGCCAACTGCTACACGGCGATTGATTTGGGTGTGGAAGTCGTGCCCGTGCTGAACAAAATCGACCTGCCCGCCGCCGACCCCGACCGCGTGGTGCAGGAAATCGAAGACATCATCGGCATCGACGCGGTGGGCGCGGTCACCTGCTCGGCCAAATCCGGCTTGGGCGTAGAAGACGTGCTGGAAGAAATCGTGGCCAAAATCCCCGCGCCCGAAGGCGACGAAAACGCGCCGCTGCAAGCCGTGATTATCGACTCGTGGTTCGACAACTATGTCGGCGTGGTGATGCTCATCCGCGTGAAAAACGGCAGCCTGAAACTGAAAGACAAAGTGCGCTTCATGTCCACCAAAGCCGAAAGCCAAGTGGAACAGCTCGGCGTGTTTACCCCGAAATCGGTAAACAAACAAGAGCTTAAAGCAGGCGAAGTGGGCTTCCTCATCACCGGCGTGAAGGAGCTGGGACAGGCCAAAGTGGGCGACACGGTAACTCTGGTGCAAAACCCCGCTTCCGAGCCGCTGCCCGGCTTCAAAGAAGTGCAAAGCCAAGTGTTCGCCGGCCTGTATCCCGTGGAAAGCCACGATTACGAAGCCCTGCGCGACGCGCTGGAAAAATTGCAACTGAACGACGCTTCGCTGAAATTCGAGCCGGAAGTGTCGCAAGCACTCGGCTTCGGCTTCCGCTGCGGCTTCTTGGGTTTGCTGCACTTGGAAATCGTGCAGGAACGCTTGGAACGCGAATTCGACATGGATTTGATTACCACCGCGCCGACCGTCGTTTACGAAGTGATTCTGAAAAACGGCGAAAAAATCGACGTGGAAAACCCGTCCAAACTGCCCGACATCGCCACCATCGACACGATTATGGAGCCGATTATCACCGCCACCATCCTCGTGCCGCAGGATTATGTCGGCAACGTGATGACGCTGTGCAACCAAAAACGCGGCGTGCAGCGCAATATGCAATACATGGGGCGGCAGGTGATGCTGACCTACGATTTGCCGATGAACGAAGTGGTGATGGACTTTTTTGACAAACTCAAATCCACCTCGCGCGGCTACGCTTCTTTGGACTATGAATTTAAAGAGTTTATGCCGTCCGACCTCGTGAAACTGGACATTATGGTGAACGGCGACAAAGTGGACGCGCTGAGCCTGATTGTGCACCGCCAAACCTCCGTGCAGCGCGGCCGCGAACTGGCGGCGAAAATGCGCGAACTCATCCCGCGCCAAATGTTCGACATTGCCGTGCAGGCTGCCATCGGCGGGCAGATTATCGCCCGCGAAAACGTGAAGGCGCTGCGCAAAAACGTATTGGCGAAATGTTACGGCGGCGATATTACGCGTAAGAAAAAACTGCTGGAAAAACAAAAAGCCGGCAAAAAACGCATGAAACAAGTGGGCAATGTGGAAATTCCGCAGAGCGCGTTTTTGGCGATTTTGCAGGTGGGGGACAAATAAAGCAAAAGCAGCCTGCACTTTGGGAATGGAAGTGCAGGCTGCTTTGAACGTCCCCACGCTTTCAGGCAGCCTGAAAACTTTATTTTTATGATTGTGAAAAACCGAAACAATGAAAAAACTCTTCCTGGCCTTATTCTTTCTCTCCGCCGTTTCCGCCCATGCCAGCCATGTGGATGAAGGAATCGACAAAGTCTGCACCTATCAGGATTTGACTGCCCCAAACACTCGCCCAAAGCAATCTGTATGCAGGGTTTTCGTATGGGAAAGCATGCATGTGTACGATAAACAGCGCGGCGGCTATGGCTATGTGGCGGGCAACGGCGAAAAATACCGCCTGCCGGGCGGCAAAACCGTTACCTTCTCCTACGAAGTCTTCATGAAATCGGAAGAATCGGGGCCGGAAATAGGCAAATGGACACATTCCCCCAAACAGATGAACGGCAGGGCTTACCGCTCGACCGAACGCCAAATTCAGGGCAAGCGCTGGACCTGCCACCGTTCGGCAACGGAAGAATTATGCGTGCAGGCTGCTTTTTGATGCAGGCAGATTTTCAGGCTGCCTAAAATTCCCAATACAGATTTTTGTGTTGCTTTGAACTCTGCCCAAATCTGAGGTTTTGAAAAGGTCTCAGCCTGAAAATTTTTTGAAAGGAAAAACCCAAGTGGAACAAAGTTATATTCTCTATGGCGCGGTTGTTGTCGCCGTTATCGGCGTTATCCTAGCGCTGACGGGCAGCAAGGAGCGCAACGAACAGGGCGAATGGAGCGGCGCGGTTCAGTGGGGCTGGCTGATGGCCATGGTCGGCGTATTCGGTATTCTGGCGGCCGGGCTGCAATGGAGCTTTACTGCCGTGCTGCTGGTTTTTACCGTGTTTACCGGCGCAGTGTGGCTGTGGCACAAGGCAGCGGGGAAAAGCGGCGGGCTGCTGCTCGATAACAATCCATTCCGCGATTATGTGGCCGGCTATTTTCCCGTGGTGGCGGCCGTGTTTGTGTTGCGGACGTTTGTCGCCGAGCCATTCCAGATTCCGTCCAGCTCCATGCGGCCGGGCTTGGTGAAAGGCGATTTCATTTTGGTCAGCAAATTCAGCTACGGTATCCGCATCCCCGTGTTAAACACAGTTGCTATCCCCACGGGCAGCATCCGGCGCGGCGATGTTGTGGTGTTCAATTATCCGATGGAGCCGGCAACAAACTACATCAAACGTGTTGTGGCAATTGGCGGAGATGTTATTGAATATAAAGATAAAATACTGACCGTAAACGGCGTACCGAGCCAAGATACGCCCAAAGGCGAGTACCGCTATCCCGATGATTACAACCCAAATATCACCCGCCTGACCCAGATTTATTCGTCCCGCTTTGAAGACAGGGCGTTTGACATTCTGAAAAACCCCGATTCGTCCGCCGTGGACGCAGGCACTTGGAACCATTATCAAGAAACCATGATGCAGAAAGGTTTTCACAGCGGTTTGGAACAGAACTGCGAATACGCGCCAGACGGCAGCAGCTTCAAATGCACCGTGCCTCAGGGCAAATATTTTGCGATGGGCGACAACCGCGACAACAGTGCGGATTCGCGCTATTGGGGTTTTGTGGACGACAATTTAATAGTGGGCAAAGCGTTTATGGTGTGGCTCAACATAGGCGATATGTCGCGCATCGGCACACAGATAAGATAAAAGAATTTTCAGGCTGCCTTTCACCATACGGAATTCAAGCAGCCTGAAACACATTGAAAAGAATGAGCCCATCATCTTATCGCTTAAAAGGCAGCCTGAAACCACTGTATTGCGTTTCAGGCTGCCTTTTTGATACAGAACGTATGGGCGCCCCCCTACCCCGACCCGCGGCTATTTTGCAGCGGAATACTTATTTTAAGGGGCTGACGTAGATTAGCCCTAAATTCCACACCAATCCCGCAAGATTTTTAGCTGCCAGGACGGTGTGCCGAAGTTAAACCGAAATTCGCATTCTTTCAAGAACAGCGGGAAA
>CAUQSD010000038.1:0-18873 GCA_963520685.1 uncultured Kingella sp.
ATTACGCCCGATTTGACGATGCGCTACTGTCCTATTTTGATTTTAATTGACTATAGTACGTCAAGGCGAGCCAATGCCGTATCATTGCGATTTTAATCCACTATAACATATGGCGGGATAGTTAAGGCCTATATATGTTTGGTAGACGTAGCGGAGTAGGGTGGACACTTGCTGCCCACGCGGTTTGCAGTTGCGCTTTCAGGCTGCTTTCAGATGTGCAACGCGTGGGCAGCAAGTGCCCACCCTACGTAAACTTGGTGTAATGACTACATATATAGAGTGTCGCAGAGCAACGGCAAAAAGGCAGCCTGAAACCCAATATGCTGTTTTGTTTCGCAGCCTTATTTTAAATTCGCGTTAAGGTAAAGCGGGCATGTACCGCATCCTGCGGAAACCGGCGTTCTTCTCTCTTCTCTGATTTCTTAGTGTTTCATCTGTTTCGGATGGTGCGGGTTTCAGGCTGCCTATCTTTCCGTCCGATATTTGTGTGCAAGCCGTTTGGCGCGGCGATACCAGGCTTGGGCGGCGCGTTTGGCGGGGGCTTGGGCGTTGGCGTAATTGAGGGCGATGAAGTCTTGCAGCAGGCGGTGCAGGTCGTTGGGCAGGCGGTTTTGGCGGGCGAGCTCGGCTTGCAGTTCGGCGGCGCCGAGGGCGGCGGGATTGGGGTGGTCTTTGCCGAGCAGGCGGTGTTTGAGCAGCATAAAGCCGTCCCGCATGGGTTGGATTTCCTCCCTGCGGGCGCGTCTGTGCCATAGCCACAGCGGGATGAGTGCGGGAATGATGCCGATTAGGAACAGCAGGGCGGCGGATGCGCGGCCGACTTTGCCCAGCCCCAGCCATGCAAACAGGCTGCCTTGCTGCTCGCTGTCAAAATTCACCACCCAGCGTTGCCAATAGACTTGGCTTTGGCTGACAAAACGTGCCCAGCCGCCGGTGTTGCTCAACAGTTCGGCGGCTTCGCCTGCGGGCAGGGCATCGTCCAAACCGTTTTCCACGCGGCTGCTGGAAACGGCGGCGGTGGGGTCAACACGCTTCCATACGTTTTTTCCTTCAACCCAAACTTCTGCCCATGCGTGGGCGGACTTGCTGCGGACTTCCCAAAAGCCGCCCTGTGCATTCCATTCGCCGCCCTGATAGCCGGTTACGACACGGGCGGGCACGCCTGCGGCGCGCATGATGGTTACAAAGGCATCGGCATAGTGTTCGCAGAAGCCTTGTTTGGTGTTGAACAGGAATTCGTCTGTGGTGCTGCCGGATGGGGTGAGTACCGGCGGGCGAAGGGTGTAGGCGAAGCCTTGTCTGGCAAAATATTGCCAGGCGGTTTGGATGAAGCGTTCGGTGTTGCCGCCGCTTTGTTCGTATAGCGTTTTGGCGAGGGCTTGGGTGCGCAGGTTGGTATTGCCGTTGATGTGGGTGTAGAGCCGCTGTTCGGGTGGGGTGAGTTTGTGCCGCAGTTCGTCGCCGACGCTGGCATAAAGGGTGATGCCGCGCACGCCTTGGCGGCTGTATACGCGTAATACGTCGCCCAATTCCTGCATCACGCCCTGCGTCTGATGGCGGGTGGGATAGTCCAATGCGGGGATGCGGCCGTGTTCGTCTTCCAGCACGATTTGGTAGGACACGGTGGGGTGCGTGCTGTCGGGGATGGGGAAGGCGTTGTCCAAAAAGCCTTTGACGGCGCGCCATTCGCCGCTGTCGCTGCGCTCCGCCATAATCATCACGCGCCAGTACAAATCCTGCGGACGGGGCATGAAGCCGTCTGAGAAGGTTGCGGTGAAGGCGAGGCGGTTGCTCTGCACCAAATCGCCGATGCTGCCGGGCTTCATGGTTTCCGAAAGCCCCGTAACGGACTGTTGGGACGGGTTTTGTGGCACGCCCCACAGCGGCGCGCTGGTGCGGGGTGCGGCAACAAACAGCAGCAACATGGGCAGCAGGGTGAGCCCGAATCCCGTTGCGCTTTGCCGGACGGCGGTGCGGATGTCGGACTCGTTGAGCATGGCCAGCGACACGGCAACCAGCATCAGACAGGCGAGCACCCACAGCCCGACCGTTAGGCTTTGGTTGAACAGCACCGCGCCTGCGAGCAGGAATATCTGCACCAGTGCGGATACCTGCCAGTCTCGCCGCGTGCTGCCTTCAAACGCTTTGAGTGCGCCGAGCAGCAGCAGAAACGCCATGCCGCCCTGCAAGCCGAACAGCGAACCGGCCTGCAACAGCACCAGTGCGATGACGATGCCCAGCATCAGCACAAGCTGCCAGAGCGCCAGTTTGAGCCGGCCTGCGAACACGAGCCACACGCGCAGGGCGAGCAGCCCGGCAAACGCGGCGGACACGCCCAAGGGCAGTTCGGGCAGCACGGGCAGCGATACGGCAAACAGTGTCAGCTGGCTGGCGAGGACGGCTTTTAGGGCGGGGCGGTCGTGCAGGTAGTTCGGTTGGGCGAAAATCATGGCATTGGTCTTCGGATTCTGGTTTCAGGCTGCCTGAAATGCGTGCTGCGGCGGCACGGGCAGCCTGAAAAGGGGAAGGCGGGATTTTAACGGTTTTCGGATGGCGGGGCAGCCTGAAAGCCGCCGTGCTGCTTATTTGAACAGCCGTGCCAATTCTTGCGAACGCGCCGCTGCGGCCTGCACGCCTTCCTGCAAACGGGCGGCGATGTTGTATTGCGCAAACACGTCCAGCGCGGCGGCGGTGGTGCCGCCTTTGCTGGTTACATCGGCTTGCAGTTTGGCAAAGTCTGCGCCCGATTGTGCCGCCAGTTCCGCTGCGCCGCGAAAGGTCTGCCATGCCAGAACGTGTGCGGTGTCCGCATCCAATCCCAAATCCTGTGCCGCCTGCTGCAATGCGCCCATCAGGTAGAACACATAGGCCGGTCCGCTGCCTGAAACGGCGGTAACGGCGTGCATCTGCGTTTCGCTGTCCAGCCAAAAGGTGCGGCAGGAGGGGGAGAGCAGGGCTTCCGCTGCGGCTTTGTCTGCCGCGTTTGCGTCCGCATCGGCAAACAGGGCTGCCGCGCCAAGGCCGACTGCTACGGGCGTGTTCGGCATGGTGCGGATGATGCGCCGCGTGCCGCCGAGCATGCGCGACAGGACGGAAACGGGCAGCCCCGCCGCCAGCGACAGCACCAGTGCACCGCCTGTGTCCAAGCCGGTGCAGGCAGCCTGAACGTCCTGCGGTTTCACGGCGATGACGAGCATGTCGTCCGAGCCGAGGGCAGGCAGTTTTTCGGATACGGCCACGCCGTAGCGTTCGGAAAGGGCTTGGCGTTTGGGCGCGCTGCGGTTGGCAACGTGGATGCCCGCCGTGCGCCCTGCCGCGTGCAGCCCTGCGATGACGGCGGCCGCCATGTTGCCGCCGCCGAGAAAGTACACGGTCATAAATAATGCTCCGTTTGCAAAAGCGGGGGATTATAGCCGCGCAGGCAGCCTGAAACTGCTTTTGGTATAGTGGATTAAAATTGCAATGATACGGCGTTGGCTCGCCTTGACGTACCACCTGTACGCCTTGCGGCTCGCCGCCTTGTCTCATTTTTATTTTAATCCACTATATTATTTGGGCTTTTTTCAGGCTGCCTGTATTTCCCATCTAAAAAGGAGTTCCGTATGAACAACCAAGACTTGCCGCCCAGTATCCGTTCCCTATTGGAAAACACGCCGCCGTTGAGCGCTGAAAAATTAGAATTTCTGCGTGCAGAGGAAGAGCGCGACAAACAAAATTTCCATCAGGAAATTTCCGCATTCTTTACCGCGCTGCAAGAATGCGATGCCGATACGTTGGAAAACCGTTTCGGCTTTTGCACGGCGCAATGGCAGGGCATCCTTGCCGCGCTGGAGGGGCAAGGCGTTGCGCCCGAAGATTTGTGGTTTCCCGCCGATGCGATGGACGAACTTGTGGGGAAGGATACCGTGCGCTTTGAAATATACGGCGGCTTGGCTGGGGAAACCAAAGCCTATTCTGCTTATTGCACGCTGTATCGCGGTTTCCGTCTTACCGCTAAATATTGCCCGCAGCGCAGTCCCAAGCTCAAAATCGTCTCCATTGTCCGGGAAATGCGTTCACGATCGGATTGGCGCGACATCACTATTTTTCAGGCAGCCTGAAAACTCCCAAAAGTAGCCTGCACCCCACCCCATAAAAGGAAACCCCAAATGGCCAAAGCCCCCAAAACCCTCTACACCTGCACCGAATGCGGCGGCACCGTGCCCAAGTGGCAGGGCAAATGCCCGCATTGCGGCGAGTGGAACACTTTGCAGGAAGGCATCGCCGCGCCCGAGCCGAAGAATGCCCGCTTCCAATCGTGGGCGGTGGACACCACGCAAGTGCAGGAATTATCGAAAGTTACCGCCGCCGAAGTGCCGCGCGAACCCACCGGCATGGGCGAACTTGACCGCGTGCTCGGCGGCGGGCTGGTGGACGGCGCGGTGATTTTGTTGGGCGGCGACCCCGGCATCGGCAAATCCACGCTGCTCTTGCAAACCGTTGCCCTGATGGCGAAAAAACGCAAAGTGCTGTATGTGTCAGGCGAAGAATCAGCGCAACAGGTCGCCCTGCGCGCGCAGCGGCTGGGGCTGGATGCGGACGGCGTGCATTTGCTGGCGGAAATCCGTTTGGAAGCAGTGCAGGCTGCTTTGAAGCAGCATCAGCCCGCCGTGGTGGTTATCGACTCGATTCAAACCATGTATTCCGACCAAATCACCTCCGCGCCTGGCTCCGTGTCGCAGGTGCGCGAGTGCGCCGCCCAGTTCACGCGCATGGCCAAGCAGATGGGCATCGCCATGATTTTTGTCGGCCACGTGACCAAAGACGGCGCGATTGCCGGACCGCGCGTGCTCGAACACATGGTGGATACCGTGCTGTATTTCGAAGGCGACCAGCATTCCAACTACCGCATGATACGCGCCATCAAAAACCGCTTCGGCGCGGCCAACGAGCTGGGCGTGTTCGCCATGCTGGAAAACGGCCTCAAAGGCGTGTCCAACCCCTCCGCCATCTTCCTCGCCAGCTACCGCGACGACGTGGCCGGCTCGTGTGTGCTGGTCACGCAGGAAGGCAGCCGCCCGCTGCTGGTGGAAATCCAAGCGCTGGTGGACGACGCGCACGGCTTCACGCCCAAGCGACTCACCGTAGGCCTCGAACAAAACCGCCTCGCCATGCTGCTGGCTGTGCTCAACCGCCACGCCGGCATCGCCTGCTTCGACCAAGACGTGTTTATCAACGCCGTGGGCGGCGTGAAAATCAGCGAGCCGGCAGCGGATTTGGCGGTGATTCTGGCGATGGTGTCCAGCTTTCGCAACAAGCCGCTGCCCGAAAAAATGGTCGCTTTCGGCGAAGTCGGCCTGAGCGGCGAAGTGCGCCCCGTGGCACGAGGGCAGGAGCGGCTGAAAGAAGCGGAAAAACTCGGCTTCAAACGCGCCATCGTGCCCAAAGCCAACCTACCGCGCAGCAGGAAAGAATTTGCCGGTCTGGAAATCTTCGGCGTGGAACGGCTGGACGAGGCTGTGCGGCTGTGCAGGGATTTGGCGGAGTAGGGTGCAGGCTGCTGTTGGGGAAAGGGCTACCTGAAAACCTTGGGGCAGGCAGGGTAGGCACTTGCTTATTGGCATAAAAGCCATGTTAAATGAATAAAAGCAGAGGAAATCAAAATGTCCGACATAAAAGAATCTCTTAGAAATTTTTCATCTGTTTATGCTTCAAAAGGAAGGCGTGAATTTGATGTAGGTTTTTTGATATTCCGTGAAGATTTATTAGACGGAGAGAAAACCCAGATTAAAAATTTTTTCTCTGCCATTCAGTCATCTTGTAACTGTATCAGTATTGGGAATCCGTTTAATTTATCTTTTTCAAAATCAATGGATGAGGCAAAAAATACTCACGGTTGGCTAGATAACAATGAAGGAGAATATCTATATTTTTTAGAACAAGACGACCAACCCATTTTCGTTAATAATGATACCGGAATGGTATTTGCAATGACCTTTGGTTCAAACGAAAAATTTGAGATAGCCGACTCGCTTTTGGACTTTATTTCGGCATTGTCTTATACCCTTTTGTTATCTGTTAAATATATTGATAAAAATTCAATTAATGGTAAATGTAATGAAAATTACTATATTAATGAAGATAAAGAGTATTTAATAGAAGTTGAAGAATTTCTTAAGAATACTGAATTAAATATTAATATGGAGAATTTTTATTCTTTCTTATTTGTTGGTGCATTATAGCAATCACAATTCAGATTCTTGAATACAACCTACGGTACTTATTTATTGGGATAAATTTAGGTGGAGGGAATAATGAAATTTGTTAGCGTAGATATAGATTTCTTGGAGATATTCTCCGAGAACTTAAATGATGAATATCATAATTTCCATACGAAAATGGCTGATATTTTTGGTTTTCCTGATCTTTATGGTAAGAATTTAGCAGCTTTTATCGATTGTATGTCAGATTTAAGGATATACGAAGGTGAAGATATAGAGCCAATGATTCGTTACTCTCTAAAATAAAGATGAATGTATTTTATTGAATATTAGGAATCTATTCAGAATTTCAGATGATTTAAGGTATAAATTTTTATTCGCAATAGAACGGATTAATACAAGACATGCAAGGAGTACAATTCCGACGATTTTGATAAATTTAATAGAGTAACCGTAGATCGATTTCCCGAATCCGATATCCGCCTTACCTAAAGGCTACCTGAAAAAGTTCAGACAGCCCTTTTCTTTCAAATAGCCGGAATATTATTTAACCATCTCGCAGCGCAGTTTTTCGGCGGCATCAAACACCACTTTTATGCTGGTCATGGTATTGGCGGTGAGTGCCACATCGCAGCTTTGAATATGGGGTTTTTCTTTATAGACAACATGCAGATTCAGGCGCACTTTGTCTGAAGGCGAATGTATGGTTTGGGATTCATACGGTTTGAAGCTTCCGTCCCAGTTGCTTTCCAAAGGGAAATTCCGATTGCCTTCAAAGGCTATGGCGGGCATATACGGTCCGCCGTTTGGATTGATTGCAGTAGGTGCAAAAGCAACCCGCCGCATATTGGTGTCGGTGTGCGGCACAGACTGCAAAAGAACAACCCGAAACGGATAAACGGCCGGTTGTTTTGCGCAGGCGGATGGCGATAAGGCGGCGAGTACAAGCAGGGTGATGTATTTCATGTTTTATTGCTTCGTTGAGATATTGGTAGGAATTACTCACTCCCCGACCTTTACGCCGCCTGCCGTGTCCTGCGGGGAGGCGAGTGCGGCAACGGTTGCACGGGCAGCCTGAAATTCGGGCGTGCCCAATATTTTTTGTGCGGTTTCGGGGGGGATGCCGCATGCCATGTTCTGCCAACGGGCGGCAAGCTGCGGGTTTTCAGGCTGCCTGAAATCTTGGCGCAGTTCGTCTGCCAAATCGGGGCGGTTGCAGACCAGTGCAATGTCGCAGCCGGCGGCGAAGGCTTGGGCGGCGCGTTCACGGATGCTGCCTGCGCCTGCCGCGCCTTCCATGGTCAAATCGTCTGAAAAAATCGCGCCGTTAAAGCCGATTTCGCCGCGAAGCACGGTTTGCAGCCAATAGCGGGAGTAGCCTGCGGGCTGCGGGTCTATTTGCGGATAGACGACATGGGCGGGCATTACGGCCGCCATGCCTGCGGCGGAGAGGGCGCGGAAGGGCTGCAAATCGGGCTGGATTTGGGCGAGGCTGCGCGGGTCTTCCGGCCGGACGTGGTGGCTGTCGCCGGCGGCAAAGCCGTGTCCGGGGAAATGTTTGCCGCAGGATTTCATGCCGCCTTCTGCCAGCCCGCGTTGCAGGGCCAGGGCAAGGGCGGATACGGTTTCAGGCTGCCTGTGGAAGCTGCGGTTGCCGATAACGGGGCAGCGTTGCCAGTCCAAATCCAGCACCGGTGCAAACGACATGTCTACGCCGCAGGCAGCCAGTTCGGCAGCCAACACCCAACCCGTTTGTCGGGAAAGGCGGCAGGCGGTATCTGCGCCCTGCGTGTCCCATATTTCGCCCAAAATGCGCATGGCGGGCAGGCGGGTGAAGCCGTCGATAAACCGCTGTACGCGCCCGCCTTCGTGGTCAACGGCGATGATGAGCGGCGGATTGCGGAGTGCTTTGATTTCGCGGCATAAGTTTTGAAGCTGGGGAATGCTTTGGAAATTGCGGCGGAATAGGATGATGCCGCCGATGGCGGGGTCGCGCAGGCGGGTGCGTTCTTCGTCTGTCAGGGAATAGGCGGCGATGTCGGCCATAACCGGGCCGCGGGGGATGTTTTGGGACATAAGGGTTCTCTGTGTATAACAAGATATTCAAAAATGGATTAAAAGAATATTGGAATTCCGGTTTGAGGGAATTGGGCAATTTGTTTGAAGTTTAGGTTGTGCAAACGGTGGGTCGTTATTTCAAAGCAATATGGCAATTCTTGTTCAAGATAATCTTTTCAGGCTGCCTTTCCCTGTATTTCCATAACCAGATTTCCCCATGCGGTTAATGCGGAAAGTGTGGGCAAAAAGGTGCGTCCGAAATCAGTCAGTGCGTATTCGCATTTTAAAGGCGGTTTGCTGCCTGATACGGTGCGCGATACCAAACCGTCATTTTCCAGTTGTTTCAGGGTGCGGCTTAATACCGCCTCTGTTGCTCCGCCCACATATGTATGCAGTTCGCCAAAGCGTTTTGCACCGTCTTGCAGATGGTAGAGGACGATTGCTTTCCACTTGCCGCCTGTTAAATCCATCGCCACGCTGATGGGGCAGGAGTGGGTTTTCCCATTGTAAATAAAAGTATCGCTGGCGCATTCGGCTTTCATTTGTTCCACCTATTCAATCGGATAGTTATTGCAGAAGGTTTTCAGGCTGCCTTAATATCGCGTTTTCCAACCCGAAATAAGGACAATGCTTTATGGCTCTTGTTATTTTAGCCCATCCCGATTTTTCCCGCTCAGTTGCCAACAAGGCGGTGGTGGAAGCGCTGCAAAACAGCGGATTAAATCTTGAAATCCGCAATCTCGCCGCGCTGTATCCCGATTACCGGATTGATGCCGCTGCGGAACAGGCCGCGCTGCTGCGGCACAATACTGTCGTGTTCCAATATCCGTTTTATTGGTACAACATGCCCGCTGTTTTGAAACAGTATTTTGACTTGGTATTCACGTATGGGTTTGCCTATGGAACGGGTGGCGACCAGCTACGCGGCAGAAATTTTGTGCCGAGTTTCACCGTGGGTGCGCCTGAAACGTGTTACCGCGCCGACGGGGAAGCGCATTTCCGTGTGTTGGAGCTTTGCAAGAATTTGGAGCAAACGGCATATTTCACGGGCATGAACTATATAGACCCGTTTTATTTCCACGGTACTTCGCCTGTGCTTTACACGGCGGAAGAAATCGGTGTGCGGGCGCGGGAATGCGCGGCGGGGCTGATTCGGTTACTGGAAGAATTGGGCGGGTAATTTGATATGCCGCCCGATAAAGCCGTATTTCATCGGCAGGCAGAGGTTTGGGTTTAATGCCGTAATTGTTTCATGATTGGGGAGTAATAGAAAAATTGTGTTTTGCTTTTCCAATCGGGTTCTTGATAAAAAATAAACAATGGGTTTAATCGGGGACAGGAATAGCAACCAAAATAATTTTGGTTGCTATTTATATTAGTAAGATGGTTAGAGAGTGCATCTGTTTTGCCGAAAAGCATTCAGCCATGCATTAATTTTTCCGTATATTGGTTATAACGCCCTGCGAAAGCCCGCTGCTTTCAGCACATGCCGCCGCTCTGCCGTTTCAACTCCCTCCAAGTCCGCAAGTGTGCGTGCCACCCGCAAAATCCGGTGGTAGCTGCGCGCCGATAGCGACAATTTGTCCAGCATCTGCGCCAATGCCTGTTTGGCATCGTCCGCAATCTGCGCTTTTGCGTCTAATTCGGTGGGCAACAGGCGTGCATTGGTTTTGCCTTGCCGTTGCATCTGTTTTTCCCGCGCCGCCAGCACCCGCTGCCGCACTGTTTCGCTGCTTTCTCCCGCTTCTGCGGCAGTTAGATCGGCGGCGGGCAGTGCGGGCACTTCAATTGCCAAATCAATTCGGTCCAGCAGCGGGCCGGAAATTTTTTCGCGATACCGCTTCACGCTTTCGGGCGAGCAGCGACAGGGCTTGGACGGATGCCCCAGATAGCCGCACGGACAGGGGTTCATCGCCGCAACCAACTGAAAACGCGCGGGAAACACCGCCTGCATTGCCGCGCGTGAAATGCGTATCTGCCCGCTTTCCAAAGGGTCGCGCAGCATATCCAGTACTTTTCGGTCAAACTCGGGCAGTTCGTCTAAAAACAAAACGCCGTGATGCGCCAGCGAAATTTCTCCCGGTCTCGGATTCGAACCCCCGCCGACCAACGCCGCCGCACTGGCGGAATTGTGCACTTGGACGAACGGGCGTTCCGCCGCCAAATCGGCCGCATGCTGTGGCAGAAGGGAACGCAGAGCCCAGACTTCCATCTGCTCTTCGTCCGACAGCGGCGGCAGGATGGAAGGCAGCCGCTGCGCCAGCATGGATTTACCCGTGCCGGGCGGGCCGCTCATCAGCAGGCTGTGCCCGCCCGCCGCTGCGATTTCCAATGCCAGCCGTGCCGTGTGCTGCCCTTTCACATCGCGCAAATCGGGGCGGGACGCGCTTTCAGGCTGTCTGACGGGGGCAAATGCAGCCCGCGGCAGCGGTGCGGTGCGGTTCAGGTGGGCGGCAACTTCGTTCAGGCTGCCTGCCCCGTATGCCGCAATATCCGGCATCACTGCCGCCTGCCGCGCATTCTCTGCGGGCAGGATGAACGCGCGCCCCGCTTGCCGCCCCTGCCATGCCATTGCCAACGCGCCGCGTATCGGGCGCAGGCTGCCTGAAAGAGCCAACTCGCCCGCCAGCTCGTAGCGGGGCAAGTCGTCCGCCGCCACCTGCCCCGAAGCCGCCAGAATGCCGATGGCAATGGGCAGGTCAAACCGCCCCGATTCCTTCGGTAAATCGGCAGGTGCAAGGTTCACCGTAATCTTCTGTGCGGGGAAATCAAAGCCGCTCTGCAAAATCGCCGCGCGCACCCGGTCGCGGCTCTCTTTCACTTCCGTGTCGGGCAGCCCCACGATATTGAATTGCGGCAGTCCGTTGGCAAGATGCGTCTCCACTTCAACCAGCGGCGCGTCCATACCGGTCAGCGCGCGGCTGTTTACCACAGAAAAAGCCATAACTCCCCCGTCCGAGTAACAAAGCGCGCGATTTTAAAGCCTGCCGGGCAGCCTGAAAAGCAAGACGCGGCGTTTGTTAAGAAGCTGCAAAATACACATAAGATTTAACGGATTTGCTACAATGCGCGCCAATTTTTACCGGCATCCGCACACACCGCCGGACACACACGCCAAGGACAACCATGTTACGCAAATACCAACAAGGAAAAGGCCTGTTCAGCTTTATGGCAGGCTCGGTGGCCGCGCTCGCCGCGATTGCCGCCGTTTTGTTTGTTTTAGACGGCAACAAAAGCCGCGATTTCAAACGCCCCCGCTTAGAAAGCCAAAACACCCCGCGCAGCAGCACCGAAGTACTGACCCCTGCCAGCGTTCCCCCGCTTGCCGAAACCCCGCCCCCGCGCGATTCCGCCAAGTCCATAGGCGTACTCGGTGAAGACGGCAAACCTGCCGCTCCGCCGTCCGTCCGCACCAAGCCCGACCCCGCCACCGAACATCCCGACGGCATTTTTGCCACCAGCGAGCCTGCCAAGGCAAAAGCCCCGCGCACCGACAGGCAGCCTGAAAAAACCACTCCCCCCCTGCGCATGGACGACCCCGTCTTAGGCGATGCGGACGAAGAAACCAAACCCGCAAGGCAGCCTGAAAAGGCCAAAACGCCCAAGCCCGCCCTCAGCGAAGCCGAACAGCGCAAACGCCGCGCCGAAGATATTGCCGACCAAAACGCCAAGCCCACAGCCGAACAGATACTCGACGGCGGCAGCATAGAAAAAGCCCGCGAACTTGCCCGCAAGGAAGCCCAAGCCAAACGCGCCCGCCAGCGCGCCGCCGAAGCCGAAGCTAAGACCGAGGCCAAGCCCGCCGCCAAACAAAAGCAGCCTGAAAAAGGCGGGCGCGCCAGCATTCAGGCAGGCGCATACAACGACCGCCGCGCCGCCGAAGCCCAGCGTGCCAAGCTCGCACTGATGGGTGTGGATACCAAAGTCGTTGCCGCCGAAAGCAACGGCAAAACCATCTACCGCGTCCAAACCCAAGGCATGGACGGCAGCCGTGCCGAACAGGTGCGCGAAACCCTGCGCCAAAACGGCGTAGATGCCATCACCCGAAAACAATAACCCACCACAAGGAAACCCCGTTTATGAAAACCAAAATCAGCAAAACCGCATTTGCCGCCTTCCTCGCCGTTGCCGCCATCCTGCCCGCCCGCGCCGCCCTCACCGAAGGCGTGGACTACGAAGTGCTGGCAAAAGAAGTCGCCCCGCTGCAAAAAGACAAAATTGAAGTAACCGAGTTTTATGCCTATTGGTGTCCGCACTGCCACGACCTCGAACCCATCATCATAAAACACGCCCAAACCTTCAAAAGCGACACCGTTTGGCGCACCGAACACATCGTGTGGGACGAGACGCGCGACTTCGGCTTTGCACGTCTTGCCGCCGCCGTGAAGCAGACCGGTCTGCGCAATCAGGCCGACCCCGTGATTTTTGACACCTTCGCCGCCAAACAAATCAACTTTGGCAACGAAAGCGTCGTGCGCGAATGGCTGCCTACACAAACCGCGTTTGACGGCAAAAAAGTGCTGGCCGCATACGATTCGTTCAGCAACAAGCCCGCAGCACAGCAGATGGCAGACTGGACCAAAGAATACAACATCACCAGCACTCCCACCGTTGTTGTCGGCGGCAAATATAAAGTCATCTTTAAAAACAACGCCAACGGCGGTTTCCCCGCCGGCATGAAAACCATAGACGAGCTTATCCAGAAAGTGCGCGATGAGCGCGGCATGAAAGCGCCTGCCGATACTGCCAAAGCGCCCGCCGCCAAACCGACCCGCAGCATCGGCGCGCGCATCGCAGGAAAAGTCAAATAAAACGCCGTTTCAGGCAGCCTGAAAAGCCGATTGTTCCCGCAATCGGCTTTCGCAGTTTTCCGCATAAGCCGCCATGTCCGTTTCAGGGTAAGATTACGCCTGTTTCCACCGTTTCAGGCAGCCTGAAACGCCCGCATCCCAATCTTCAAAGAGAACCACCCCATGAAAACCTCCGAACTACGCCAAAAATTCCTAAAATTCTTCGAATCCAAAGGCCACACCATCGTCCGCTCTTCCTCGCTCGTGCCGCACGACGACCCGACGCTGCTGTTTACCAACGCCGGTATGAACCAGTTTAAAGACGTGTTCCTCGGCTTCGACAAACGCGCATACAACCGCGCCACCACCGCGCAAAAATGCGTACGCGCAGGCGGCAAACACAACGACTTGGAAAACGTCGGCTACACCGCCCGCCACCACACCTTCTTTGAAATGATGGGCAACTTCTCCTTCGGCGACTACTTCAAACGCGACGCCATCCACTTCGCTTGGGAATTCCTCACTTCCCCCGAATGGCTGAACATCCCCAAAGAAAAACTCTTGGCGACCGTATATGCCGAAGACGACGAAGCCTACAACATCTGGCTGAACGAAATCGGTATGCCTGCCGAGCGCATCGTCCGCATCGGCGACAACAAAGGCGCGAAATACGCGTCCGACAACTTCTGGCAGATGGGCGACACCGGCCCCTGCGGCCCATGTTCCGAAATTTTCTACGACCACGGCGAAGAAATCTGGGGCGGCATTCCCGGCAGCCCTGAAGAAGACGGCGACCGCTGGATTGAAATTTGGAACTGCGTATTCATGCAGTTCAACCGCGACGAGCAAGGCAATATGAACCCGCTGCCCAAACCGTCCGTCGATACCGGCATGGGCTTGGAGCGCATGGCGGCCGTGATGCAGCACGTTCACAGCAACTACGAAATCGACCTGTTCCAAGACCTGCTCAAAGCCGTTGCCCGCGAAACCGGCGCGCCGTTCAGCATGGACGAGCCGAGCCTGAAAGTCGTTGCCGACCACATCCGCTCCTGCTCCTTCCTGATCGCCGACGGTGTGATGCCGTCCAACGAAGGCCGCGGCTATGTACTGCGCCGCATCATCCGCCGCGCCGTGCGCCACGGTTACAAACTCGGTCAGAAACAGGCGTTTTTCTACAAACTCGTGCCCGATTTGGTGAAAGCGATGGGCGACGCGTATCCTGAGTTGAAAGAGAAACAAGCGCAAATTGAAGAAGCCCTGAAAAACGAAGAAAGCCGCTTCGCCCAAACTTTGGAAACCGGCATGGCTTTGCTGGAAAATGCCTTGACCAAAGGCAGCAACAAATTGGACGGCGAAATCATCTTCAAACTCTACGACACCTACGGCTTCCCATACGATTTGACCGCCGACATCTGCCGCGAACGCAATATCGATATGGACGAAGAAGGCTTCAACCGCGAAATGGAAGCCCAACGCGCCCGCGCCCGCGCCGCGCAAAACTTCAAAGCCAACGCGCAACTGGACTACACAGGCGCGGACACCGAGTTCACAGGCTACGAAAAACGCAGCCAAGACACCAAAATCATCGCCTTATACAAAGGCAGCGAAGCCGTGGACGAACTTCAAGCAGGCGAAGCAGGCGTGGTCGTTTTGGAACAAACCCCGTTCTACGCCGAAAGCGGCGGCCAAGTCGGCGACGTAGGCTTTATCTTCGCAGGCGAAAACCGCTTCCGCGTCGAAGACACGCAGAAAATCAAAGCAGCCGTACACGGACAATTCGGCGCAGTCGTTTCAGGTAGCCTGAAAGTGGGCGATGCCGTATCTGCCGAAATCGACAACGACATCCGCAACAGCATCATGCGCAACCACAGCGTGACCCACCTGATGCACAAAGCCCTGCGCGATGTTTTGGGCACGCACGTCGAACAAAAAGGCAGCCTGCAAAACGCCGAGCTGACCCGCTTCGACATCTCCCACCCGCAAGGCATCAGCGCGGAAGAAATCGCCGAAGTCGAACGCCGCGTCAACACCGCGATTATCGCCAACGTGCCCGTCAAAGTGGAAACCATGTCCATTGAAGACGCGCAAAAATCCGGCGCCATGATGCTCTTCGGCGAAAAATACGGCGACTTCGTCCGCGTCATCACCATGGGCGACTACTCCACCGAACTGTGCGGCGGCACCCACGTCGCCCGCACCGGCGACATCGGCTTCTTCAAAATCATCAGCGAAGGCGGCATCGCCGCAGGCATCCGCCGCGTAGAAGCCATCACCGGCCTTGCCGCGCTGGCATGGGCGCAAAACCAAGAAAGCCTGATGAAAAACATCATCGCCGAAGTCAAAGCCCAAACCGAAAAAGACGTACTCGCCAAAATCCAAGCCAACGCCGCCAACGCCAAAGCCTTGGAAAAAGAGTTGGCAAAAGCCAAAGCCGAACTCGCCGTCCACGCAGGCGCCAAACTCTTGGACAACGCCAAAGACTTGGGCGCAGCCAAACTCGTCGCCGCCCAAATCGAAGCCGACGCAGCCGCCCTGCGCGAAATCGTTACCGATTTAACCGGCAAATCCGACAACGCCGTGATTCTTTTGGCGGCAGTGAACGACGGCAAAGTCTCCCTGTGCGCCGGCGTATCCAAACCGCTGACAAACAAAGTGAAAGCCGGCGATTTGGTCAAATTCGCAGCCGAACAAGTCGGCGGCAAAGGCGGCGGCAGACCGGATTTGGCACAGGCCGGGGGTACGGATGCTTCCCAAGTCGGCGCGATGCTGGATTCGGCAGAAGGCTGGGTTAGAGAGAAGCTGTAATTAGCAAAGTGCAGGCTGCCTGAAAGTGGGTTTTCAGGTAGCCTGAAACTCATATTGAATATTGATGTCTGATTATTCAGCCGCTTTAAAATAAGGATTGAGCATGGGCGTTAAACGAATTGTAGCTAATATAAACGCAACCCAACCCGCCGCAGCAAAGGCTTTCTACCATGACCTGCTTGGATTGGAATTGCTGATGGATCATGGGTGGATACAGACCTACGGACAGGATACGACTATGTCTGTGCAGGTCAGTTTTGCCAGTGAAGGCGGTTCTGGTATGCCTGTGCCTGATTTGTCTATTGAGGTGGACAATCTGGACGAATTATTAGCACGGATGCAGCATGCTGGTTTCACGCCTGAATACGGGCCAGCTACTGAACCTTGGGGCGTGCGCCGCTTTTTTGTGCGCGATCCGTTTGGGCGATTGGTGAATATTTTGCAGCATGAATAAGCCAACCGCGTGCGTGGCTATGCCGCACACCCTACCAATGCGGGCGACGCAAACCTAAGATTAAGGTGTAGGGTGTGTGCGGTACGCACGCACGCGGTTTTTGTTGCTACCGAATGATTCCAAACCATGTCGTAATCCAGTCGGCAGCAAACGCAGCTTGGGTCATGACCCAACAAAACTTAATATCAAAGGCCGTCTGAAAAATAATTTTCAGACGGCCTCTCTATGAAAAGCAGCCTGCACTCTTCAAATCAAATCCAAGTGCAGGCTGCTTTTCATAAAAATTAGAAAAAAACGCGCAATATTTTTATACTGTACATCATGTAGCAGGCCGTACCTGCTCCCCTGCCCACTTGTTTACTGAACAAACAGGAATAACATGCAGAACCTCTCTTCAGAAAAACCGACATCCGGTTATTCGCATCCGTGGCAATACTTTCTACTGGTGTACGGTTTAAGCGTGCCGTTTTGGCTGCTGTCTTTGTTTCTCAAACACAGTCCTCTGCCTGATAATCTGCCGCTGACCGACATCGGCGCGGCGCTCACTCCGACGGTTGCCGCCGCGTTGCTGCGTTACCGGGAGGGCGGAATGGCAGCGGTGCGCGGACTGTTTGGACGTGTGTTTGATTACGGGCGGATAAAGCATTTTGGCTATTTTTGGACGGCGATACTGATTTTCCCCCTGCTTTATCTGCTGACTTATGTCGCGATACGCCAAACAGGACAAACTATACCTGTCTTATCCGTATCGTTTGCGCCGCTTGCCGGTGCGTTCGTCATGTTCTTTATCGCGGCAGTTGCCGAGGAATTGGGCTATGCCGCCTACGCTACGGAAAGTCTGCAACGGCGTTTTACCCCGCTTGTTACGGCGCTGATTATCGGGGTGCCGTGGGCATTGTGGCATTTGCCGTCCATGATTGCCGTGGGGCAGTCTGCCGAACTGATCGCATGGGGGCTGGCAGGGACGGTTGCCGTGAGGATTATCTATGTATGGCTGTATAACGGCAGCGGCGGCTCGGTATTTGTATTGATTGCGTGCCACACGGTTGCCAATACCGCGCGCACGGGCTTTCCGGGCGGACGGGCGGTATATGAAAACGGAGACGGCATGATCCCATACGGAATTATCATCATTGCGGCGGCAATTGTGATGGGTTTTTGGCGTAAGGCGATGTGTTCATCTGATAGCAAGCAGGCGTAGGCTGGGCCCATGATCCAACAAAACCTTCAATCCTGCCAAGATATCGGGTTTATCAATCCAACCTACCAATTTTGCCAAACTACTCCATCCATCGCTTCCATCTAAATCCCATCAATCCAATTAAGAAAGCCCTAACCCATGCCCTACAACCGCCAAAAAATGGAAAACGCCCTGCTTGCCCTAATCGGCGCATTGGAATTTGAAGACGGCCGTTTTTGGAAAGGCTACGATTTTGACCTGCTCAATAGCCTGCACGAACAAGGCTTAATCAGCCAGCCTTGGGGCAAAGCCAAATCCGCCCGTCTCACCCCCGAAGGTCTGGAAAAAGCCAAAGCCTTGGCAGAAGAGATGTTTGGCGGGGAATCGGATTTGTAGCAAGGTTGTGCGGGCATTAGCTTTATGTTTCCTGTGTCCGAAGGCAGCCTGAAAACCCTTGGGCATACGTCCGCCCTGTAAAAATCGGTATGGCGCGTGCCTGTGGTCAATGTGCATGGCGGATGCGTTTGTAGGGTGGGCACTTGTTGCCCACGCGTTTTCAGGCTGCCTTGGGGTGTGGGACGCGTGGGCAGCGAGTGCCCACCCTACGGGAAACGGTGTTGTGCGTATCAATTGTTAAGTGCGTTGGTCATAGGTGTTAATCCGGTTTGTTTTCGGGGCTGACGTAGATTAGCCCTAAATTCCACACCAATCCCGCAGGATTTTAAGCTGCCGGGACGGTGTGCCGAAGTTAAACCGAAATTCGCATTCTTTCAAGAACAGCGGGAAAGATTTGCGATCGATTCCGTTGTATTTGCGCAAGACACGTTTCGCCTGATTCCAAAAGTTCTCAATGCCGTTTATGTGGTTCTGGCGGTCTGCAAATCCCTTGGAATGGTTGATGCGGTGATGGATAAAACCGCTTACGTCCAGCTTGTCATAACTGCTCAGGCTATCCGTGTAAACAATGCTGTCCGGCATGATTTTCTGTTTGATAACAGGCATTAAAGTATCGGACTTGGCATTATCTACGACAACGGTATAGACCCGTCCGTTACGTTTCAGGATGCCGAAGACAACCACTTTTCCTGCCGCACCGCGACCGCGTCTGCCTTTACGCCGTCCGCCGAAATAGCTTTCGTCCAACTCGACAGAGCCCTCGAAAACCTCATCGGCAGCCAAGGCCGGATAATGGCTGATGACCATACGGATTTTACGGTAGAACAGTGCTGCCGAATTGGGATGGATACCCAAAATATCGGCAGCGGAACGGGCGGTAACTTGGAGTACGAAAAATTCAAGCAGTTTCTTTTGAACTCTCTTGCTTAATTTACTACAATTGGTTATCTGCATTTTTGTAGACTAGCATAACTGCTAATCTACGTCAGC
>CAUQSD010000039.1:0-17662 GCA_963520685.1 uncultured Kingella sp.
CGGCACAAATCGCGGCGGTATTTCTGCTGCTGCCGGCGCAGATAAAATTTGACCAGCCAGCGCGGCAGCCGTTTTTTCAGCGTAATGTCTTCGGCAAAATCCAACTCGGTGCAGTTGTCGCCCAATGCGGTAAAACGCCCCGTCCAATGTCCGGAAAAATAGTCGTTTTCCATGTCAAACGCCCATAAATGCGGCGGCTGCGTTTGGGTAACGCGAAACAGTGTGGCCGCGCCCGATTGGGTGTGCTCGACAAACTGTGTGTCGTCCAGCCGTTCGATTTTTGCCAAATCGCTGCGCCATGCGTAGTCGGTCAATGAAGTAACGGTGCGCCATACGGTTTGGATGTCGGCAGGGACGGTGTAGTGGATTCGGGATTGGACTGACATAGGGATTCCTTTGCATTCAGGTTAAACGGGATTTCAGGCAGCTTTTCAGACGACCTTCTGCGGCAAATATTTGCCCGCTTCGCGCAGGCTCAGTTTGGCCATTTCGTGCCGGTGGTGGTCGATAAAGCCTTGTACCCATTCGGGGTTGGTTTTGCTGTAATCGCGCAATGCCCAGCCGATGGCTTTGTTGATGAAAAATTCTTTTTGCCCCAAATTGTTGCAGATGATTTTTTCCAGCAACGCGGTGTCGGTGTGTTGTTTGCGGAGCAGTTGGCAGTCGATGGCGACGCGGCGCAGCCAGATGTTGTCGTCGGTGCTCCATGCCAATAGGATGGTGTTGACTTCGGGGTGGCGCAGGGCGATGTCGCCGACAATGCGGTCGAGTACGTCGGCGCTGTCCCACCATGATTTTTCGGTAATCAGCGTTTGCAAACGCGGAATGTCCTGCGGGGTCAGGTGCTGTTGCATTTTCTTCAGGTATTCGAGCGCGGCGTATTGCAATTCGCGGTGCGGGTCGTCCCAGCAACGGCGCACGAAATCCCAATCGACCGGCTGTTTGGTGGCGTCTTTGAAAAACGGGCGGCACAGGCGGGCAAGTTCGGGTTTGCTGATGCCGAAATAGGCAAAACGGTGTTTCATATAGGCCTGCATCGGCGCGGCGCGTTCGGGGGTGGCGTGTTGTTGCAGGACGGCGAACAGGGCAGGGTAGTCCATAGGGTTCTTATCTTGGGGGGCGGGTGGGGCAGCCTGAAACCGTGTGGGCAGTAGATGCGTGCCGACAATATAGTCGATTAAAATTGCAATGATACGGCGTTGGCTCGCCTTGACGTACTATCTGTACGCCTTGCGGCTCGCCGCCTTGTCTCATTTTTATTTTAATCGACTATACTTTCAGGCTGCCTTTTCGGAGGTGAGGTATTGGGGATGGCTGTAAACGGTGCATTTCTGCATACGGGCGAAGCCAATCAGGGTGATGCCTGCCTGTTCGGCGATGCGGGCGGCGAGCGCGGTGGCGGCGGAAACGGCGACGAGGCAGCCGATGCCGAGCGCGGCGGCTTTGGCAACCATTTCATAGCTGGCGCGGCTGGACACCAGCACCCAGCCCGCTTGGAAATCGGTGTTTTTGCGGGCAAGATGCCCCAAGAGTTTATCCAGCGCGTTGTGGCGGCCTACGTCTTCAAAGGCAGCCTGAATTTTTCCCTGCTCCACCCATGCGGCGGCGTGGAGCGAACCTGTTTCGGCGCGCAGGGGCTGCCAGCGGTCAAAGTCGGCAAGGGCGGCAGCGATGTCGGCAAGGGTGATGTTGCCGTGCCGCGCAACGGGGCGGATGCAGGGGGCGGCGGCGGCAAGGCTGTCCACCCCGCACAGGCCGCAGCCGGTGCGGCCGTTCAGGCTGCGCCGGCGTTCTTTCAGGGCGGCGAAGCGTTCTGCGGCGATTTCCATGCGGATTTCTATGCCTTGTTCGGTTTCAACGGTTTCGCAGGCGTATAGCTGGCGCGGGTGTTGCAGAATGCCTTCGCTCAGGCTGAATCCTAAGGCGAGTTCGGCAAGATGCTGCGGGGTTGCCATCATCACGGCATGCGAAATGCCGTTGTACACCAAGGCGGCGGGTGTTTCTTCGGCCAGCGTGTCGGTGTCGGTTTTCAGGCTGCCGCCGATGTTGCGGGTAATGGGAAGTTGGGCGACGGCGCGCATGGTTTTCTCCAAATCCGTGTGATTGTTTTCAGGCTGCCCCGTTCGCCAAGGCAGCCTGAAAACGGGAAGGCAGCCTGAAACGCTGCCTTCAAAGATGGGACGCGTGGGCAACGGATGCCCACCCTACCTGATTTTGCCAGTTTGAGACTTTTATAGTCGATTAAAATTGCAATGATACGGCGTTGGCTCACCTTGACGTACTACCTGTACGCCTTGCGGCTCGCCGCCTTGTCTCATTTTTATTTTAATCGACTATACAAAACCTCAGTTTGTGTGCCACATGGCTTACTGCTTCGGTGTTTCCGCTTCGGCGTGCTGCTGTGCGCTTGCCTCGGCTTTTGCCATTACCTCGCGATACCATTTCGGGTGGTGTTTTTTTGCCCAAGTTTGGGTTACCACGCCCTCCACCATCGCACGGACGGTGCCTTTAATCCAAATGGCGGCATACACATGCACGATGATGCCCGCAATCAGAATGGTTGCCGCCCATGCGTGCAGCAGCAGTGCCCAGCGAACGGTGTTGATGGAGAAATAGCCGGAGAAATACTGCCGCCACGCGATGATGCCGGTAACGCCCAGCACCAGCATGCAGGCGGTCATCAGCCAGAACATGCCTTTTTGGCCGCCGTTGTATTTGCCGACATCGCCCACTTCGTGTCCTGCCAGCACCTGCGGCACGGACATCATCCATTTCACGTCTTCTTTTTCAATGAAGTTGTGCCGCCAGTAACGCAGGAATTGGCGGAAGAAACCGAGAAACATAACCACGCCGATAATCGGATGCACCATGCGCGCAAGCTGCGGCGTGCCGAAAATGCCGGTCAGCCAGAAGAAGGCGGGGTAGAAAAACGCCAAGCCGGATATGGCCAGCAGCACGAAGCAGCCGGCCACCACCCAGTGGTTAAACCTTTCGGCGCGTTTGTAGCGTTGGATTAAACGTTCTTTTGACATTATGCATCCTCCTCACGTTCCAGAATTTCGCCTTCTTTGCCGATGACTTCGGGGTGTTCTTCGTCCGAACGGTTCGGCCCTACGGTGATGTAGTGCAGCCAGCCTGTCGCCACGGCGGCGGCGATGCCGAAGGTGGCCAGCGGTTTCAGGAAACCTTTCCACAGTTTCACCATGGGGCTGATATGCGGGTTTTCAGGCAGCCCTTTATAGAGCGTGGGGCGGTCGGCATGGTGCAGCACATACATCACGTGCGTGCCGCCCACGCCCTGCGGGTCATACAGCCCCGCGTTGGCGTAACCGCGCGCGTTCAAATCTTTCACGCGTTCGGCAGCGACCAGTTTCATATCTTCCTTGCTGCCGAACTGGATGGCGCCGGTGGGGCAGGTTTTTACGCAGGCGGGTTCTTGACCCACTGCCACACGGTCGGAACACAGGGTGCATTTGTAGACCTTGTTTTCCTTTTTATCCATGCGCGGAATGTTGAACGGGCAGCCTGCGATGCAGTAGCCGCAGCCGATGCAGTTTTCCTGATGAAAATCCACGATGCCGTTTTCATATTGCACAATCGCACCAGGCGACGGGCAGGCTTTCAGGCAGCCCGGGTCGGCGCAGTGCATGCAGCCGTCTTTGCGGATAAGCCATTCCAATTTGCCGTTTTCCTCGTGTTCGGCAAACCGCATTACCGTCCACGATTTGGATGTCAGGTCAATCGGATTGTCGTACACGCCGTGGTTTGTGCCGATTTCGTCGCGGATGTCGTTCCACTCGGAGCAGGCCATCTGGCAGGCTTTGCAGCCGATGCAGGTGGTTACGTCTATCAGCTTGGCGATTTCTATGGGTTTGCGCACCCCGGGGGGCGGGGTAACGTCTGCCGTGGCGGAACGGCGTTTGATGTCCAATGATTGCAGTGCCATGTTCCTGTTCCTTATGCTTTTTCAATGTTTACCAAAAACGCTTTGTATTCGGGGGTCTGCGTGTTGCAGTCGCCGACAAACGGCGTGAGCGAATTCACGATGAACTGCTTCTGCCCCGATACGTTTTCCCAGCCGCCGTGCAGCGGAATGCCGATTTGGTGTACGGTTTTTCCATTGACGGTTAGCGGTTTCACGCGTTTGGTTACCACGGCGCGCACCTTAATCCATGCGCGTTTGCTGCTGATTTTCACCCAGTCGCCCTTTTGGATGCCTTTTTCTTTGGCCAGTTCTTCGCTGATTTCGCAGAACTGTTCAGGCTGCCCAATCATCAACAGCTTCACGGATTTCGTCCAGAACTGGAAGTGTTCGGTCAGGCGGTAGGTGGTGGCCACATAAGGGAATTCTTCTGCTTTACCGATGCGCTCTTTCACGCTGTCAAACAGGCGCATGGCGGGGGTTTGCACCACGTTTGGATGCAGCGGGTTGGTGCCGATGGGCGATTCCAAAGGCTCGTAATGTTCGGGGAAGGGACCGTCCACCAGTTTGCGTTGGGCAAACAGGCGACCCACGCCCTCTTCGTTCATGATGAACGGATTCATGCCGCTGCCCGGTGCTTCGTTGTTTTTAAAATCGGCAACATCCGCGCCCGTCCACTTGTCGCCATCCCATTTAATGAGCTGGCGGTGTTCGTCCCACGGTTTGCCGTTTGGGTCGCAGGAAGCGCGGTTATACAGCACGCGGCGGTTGGCGGGCCATGACCAAGCCCATTTGGGCGTATTGCCCAAACCGCTGTCGGCATTGTCGCGCCTGTCCATCTGGTTGCCTGCCTGCGTCCACGAGCCGGAGAAAATCCATGTGGCGCATTCGGTTGTGCCGTCGTCGCGCAGTTGGGCAAAGCTGTCGAGCAGTTCGCCTTTCTTGCGGATGATGTTGCCGTCTGCGTCTTTCAAATCTGCCAGCGCGTAGCCGTTGGATTCCTTCGCCATTTCAGACGGGCTGGGTGCATGCAGCTTGTCGTATTTCCACGAAAGTTTGGTGATGGGGTCGGGGAATTTGCCGCCTTCTTTTTGATACATCTCTTTCAGAAGCTGGTGTAGTTCGCCCAAAATATCCAAGTCCGGCAGGGCTTCTCCTGGCGGCTCCGCACCGGGGTGATGCCATTGCAACCAACGCGAGGAATTGACAATTGAGCCTTCTTCTTCGGCAAAACACGGTGTAGGCAGCCTGAAAACTTCCGTGCCGATTTTGGCGGGGTCGGTGGGGAAGGCGGGATCTTTGTTTTCCCAAAACGAGGCGGTTTCTGTTTTCAGCGGGTCCATTACCACCATGAATTTCAGCTTGGAAAACGCTTCGGTTACACGGTGCGCATCGGGGAACGAGCCTTGTGCGTTGAAACCCTGCACAAGCAGCCCTTTCATCTTGCCCTGATACATGTCTTCGGTAATTTGCAGGATGTCGTAACCTTTTTCGTATTTCGGCAGCCAGTCGTATGCCCAGTCGTTTTCTTTTTGCGCATTGTCGCCATACATCCATTTTAGGAAACTGATGAAGAACGCAGGGGTGTTCTTCCAGTAATTCAACTGGTTGGGTTGCAATGCTTTGGGCGTGTTTTTATCAAGATAGGCTTGCAGGGTGGGATTTTGCTTGTCGTTCGGCAGGTTGAGATAACCCGGCAGCGAGGTGGAAAGCAGCCCCAAATCCGACAGGCCTTGGATATTGGAGTGCCCGCGCAGCGCGTTTACGCCGCCGCCGGACATACCGATGTTGCCCAACAGAAGCTGAATCATGGCCATGGTGCGGATATTCTGCGAACCATAGGTGTGCTGCGTCCAGCCCAGCGCATAAAGAATCGTGCCCGCTTTATTGGGTGCGGACATTTCGCCCCATGCCTGTGCCACTTTCAGGAAATCTTCTTTGGGCGTGCCGCAGATGTTGTTCATCACGTCCAACGTATAGCGTGAATAGTGTTTTTTCAGCAGTTGGAAGACACAGCGCGGGTGTTGCAAAGTGGGATCGGTTTTGGCATAGCCCTGTTCGTCCAACTCATAGAACCAACTTTCTTTGTCGTAAAAGCCGCCTTTGGTGTTGTCGGACGGATGGTCTTTGCCGCCGGAGAACATACCTTCGTTGAAATCAAAACCGTCGCTGACGATAAACGGTGCGTTGGTGTAGGCCTTAACGTATTCCCATTGGATTTTGTCGTTCTCAATCAACCAGTTGATTAGTGCGCCCAAGAAGGCGATGTCTGAGCCGGCACGGATGGGGGCATAGAAATCGGCAACGGCAGCGGTGCGGTTGAAACGCGGGTCAACCACGAACAGCTTCACGCCTTTGCGTTTTTTCGCTTCAATCACCCATTTGAAACCCACGGGGTGCGCTTCTGCGGCATTGCCACCCATCACCATGATGAAATCGGTGTTTTGAATATCTACAAAGGTGTTGGTCATTGCGCCGCGTCCGAAAGTGGAAGCCAGTGCGGACACAGTCGGCCCGTGGCACACGCGCGCCTGCGTATCCAGCGCAATCAGCCCGAGCGAGCGGGCGAATTTCACGGTCAGAATGCCGGTTTCGTTGGAAGATGCAGAGGCCGCAAGCATACCGATGCTTTCCAAACGGTTTACGGTTACACCGTCGGCATTTTTCTCTTGGAACGATGCGTCCCGCTCGTCTTTGATGTGGCGTGCGATGCGCTGCAATGCTTCTTTCCAGGAAATGCGTTTCCATTCGTTTGTAAACGGTTCACGCACTTCGGGATACAGCACGCGGTTGGGGCTGTTTACAAAGTCCACCAGCGATGCGCCTTTGGGGCAGAGCGAGCCCCGGCTTACGGGGTGGTCTGGGTCGCCCTCAATGTGGAAGATTTTTTTCTTGGCGTTTTTTGCGCCGTCGCCCATGCTGTATAGGATTGTGCCGCAGCCCACGGAGCAGTAGGTGCAGTTGTTGCGCGCCTGAAATGCGCGGGAGAGTTTGTATTGACGAACTTCTGCGAATGCGTTGGTAGGCATCAGGCCCACTGCGGCCAATGTTGTTGCCCCCGCACCCGCAGTAGTCACTTTGAAAAACTGCCGTCTGGTTACATTCATGGCTGTGTCCCTAAAAATATGCCGCCCGTCTTGGCGGGTAGCTTGTTGTAGCCGCATGAAACCGCGACCAATCTCTTTGGTTTGGATTCTACTGGAAATTTGTGAAGAACTGGCTATTTTTTTGCCATTCTCTTACAGATTTTAACTAATTTTGCGACAAAGTCTTGTTTTGTGGTGTTTAAAGTAGTTGGGAAACGTGATTTTTTGTGTTTCAGGCTGCCTTTGCGATGTCATGGCACTACAAAAACACCGCCAAGACGCAACAGGCAGCCTGAAAAGCCGCCGCACCGCATCCGGCGTATAATGAAATCTTTGTACAAAAAGGAAAAATCATGAAAGCCGTCTTTCCACTCCTTGTCGCAGCCGTTCTTCTGTCCGCCTGTGCGCCGCATACTGCCGAATTGCAGCAGCTGCGCGCCAAGCTGGTGCAGCAGGAAACCGAAGCGAAACTGTCGGCAGCGCGCACCCGCGAACTGCAACAGCAATACACCGATATGTATTTCCGCCTAGACAGCCTGACGGTGGAAAGCTTCAAGGCGAAAGTCGCACGCGGCGACACCTTTTATTCCTATATCGGCCGCCCGAGTTGCAGCGACTGCAACGCGTTTGAACCCCTGTTCGCGCGCTACATCCGCGAACACCGCCTCAACGGCAAACTGTATTTCGTAAACGTGCATTTCTTGCAGCAGGACAAAGCGGCATGGCAGGCATTCAAAACGCAATACGGTTTAAAAGGCACGCCCGTGCTGGCCAAATACAGCGGCGGCCGGCAGATAAACAAACTCGATCAGGAAGAAAACGGCGGCATGGAGGCGAAAGACATTGAAGCATGGCTGCAAAAGAACGGGCTTTGAAACCGGTTTCAGGCTGCCCTCTTTATTTGAATAAACTATTAAAATACATAAAGTTAAATCAAAATAATAGCCAAGCGATATATAATTGATATATAATAACGCTTATTTTTCAAACAGTTCAGGCAGCCTGAAAACCCTATTCAGGCTGCCTGAAAACAGCGTAAGGAAAAAACACCATGATGGTTCTCTATTCAGGCATCACCTGCCCGTTCAGCCACCGCTGCCGCTTCGTCCTATATGAAAAAGGCATGGACTTTGAAATCAAAGATGTGGACGTGTTCAACAAACCCGAAGACTTGGCAGTGATGAACCCATACAACCAAGTCCCCGTGCTGGTGGAACGCGATTTGATTCTGTACGAATCCAACATCATCAACGAATACATAGACGAACGTTTCCCCCATCCCCAACTTATGCCCGCCGACCCCGTCATGCGCGGACGCGGAAGGCTGGTGCTGCACCGGCTGGAAAAAGAACTGTTTATCCACGTGCAGACGCTGGAAAACTCCGCCGCCACCGCCAAAGAGCAGTCAAAGGCACGCGATGCCATCGCACAGGGGCTCACCATGATTGCCCCCGCCTACGCCAAAAACAAATACGTGCTGGGCGACTATTTCTCCATGATTGACGTTGCACTCGCCCCGCTGCTTTGGCGGCTGAACCACTACGAAATCAAACTCGGCAAAGCCGCCGCCCCGATTTTGAAATCCGCCGAGCGCATTTTCCAACGCCCCGCCTTTATCGACGCACTCACCCCCGCCGAAAAAGCCATGCGCAAATAAGGCAGCCTGAAAGACGATTATGAGCATCCCCACCAAACCCTATCTCATCCGCGCCCTATACGAATGGTGTCTGGACAGCGGCTTCACCCCACACATCGCCGTATGGGTAAACGAACACACACGCGTGCCCGCCCAATATGTGAAAGACGAACAGATTGTATTGAGCATCAGCCCCGCCGCCACCAAAGATTTGGTGATAGACAACGAATGGGTGTCGTTCCACGCCCGCTTCGGCGGCGTGTCGCACGAAATCTGGATACCGGTCGGCCACGTCATCGGCATCTTCGCCAAAGAAACCGGCGAAGGCATGGGTTTTGAAGCCGAACCCTACCAACCCGAAGCCCAAGGGCAGCCTGAAAAAACAGCCGAAACAGGCACGGACGAACCGCCGAAAAAACGCGGGCTGAGACTGGTAGAATAAACCGAAGCCGATGCCGCTGCGCATCGGTTTCCCGTTTCCATTCAGGCAGCCTGAAAGCCCGCCGCCGCCGCAAATCAGTTAGAATGCCGCCCAACAAGACCGCACACAGACGAGAGATTATGAAACACCGCCTCTTTTGCCTAGCCGCCGCCCTGCTTCTCGCGCACACCGCCCACGCCGCACCGCGCCACGACCCCATCGGCAAAATCATCAAAAACAAACAGCAGCAGAACAGCAAGCCCAAATCCAAGCCCGCCGAAAACAGCAAAACCAAAACCCGCGACAACGGCAAAACCAAAAACCGCCCCAGCCAAGCGGAAAAAACCAAACCCCAGTCCAAAACCGCAGAAAAAACCAAATCCCAACCCAAAACTCCGGAGCGCGGCAAACCCGCCCCCCAATCCCGCTCCGCCGCCAAACCCCAGCCGCAGCGCAAAGAGCAGGACACCGATGAAATCGGCACAATCATCCGCCAATCCCAAGAACGGGACCGGCTTGCCAAAGTCCGCCCGCCCGCCCCGCCTCCTTCCCCGCCGCCCGTAGAAAGCCCCCCTCCCCGCGAATACGAAGGACGGGGCGATGCAGACGAACTGATTTCCAGCGCAATGGGCTTCATCGGCGTGGCATACCGCTTCGGCGGCACCTCGCCCACAGGCTTTGATTGCAGCGGCTTCATGCAATACATCTTCCGCAAAGCCTTTGCCGTCAATCTGCCGCGCACCTCCGCCGAACAGGCAAACGTCGGTATCCCCGTGAGCCGCAGCGAGCTTCGCCCGGGCGACATGGTTTTCTTCCGCACACGCGGCAAGCGCATCTCCCACGTCGGCATGTATATCGGCAACGACCGCTTCATCCACGCACCGCGTACCGGCAAACGCATAGAAATCACCAGCCTGTCCGGCAAATATTGGAACGCCCGCTATGCCACAGCCCGCCGCGTCAAACGCAACAACGCCCAAGACTTCATCCGCAACTAAAAAGAAACAGGACACAACATGCCGCGCCCCGAAATGCCCAAATGGCTCAGTGAAGACGGCGCACCCGTCTCCTGCACCGAAAAAGTCAAAGTGATGGCGCAAAACATGGACGAACTCTACCAAACCGCCCAAGACGCCTTTGAAGACGCGCTGCTGATGGGATGTAGCGAAACCCAATTGCGCGAATACCTGCACCGCCTCATCACCGCACTGGAAAACCCCTACCGATAGGCAGAGACCTTTGCAAAGCCCCCATCCTTAGCCCGTTGCTTCGCCATGCGCTACCCATGGCTTTGAACCGTTTCAGGCAGCCTGAAAGCCGAACATGACCGACAAACACACCCGCCAAATCATCCTAGACACCGAAACCACCGGTTTCTACCACAGCGCAAAAGAAAACCCCGACCGTCTGATTGAATTTGCCGGACTGGAAATGGTTAACCGCCAGCTTACCGGCAACAGCCTGCATCTTTATATCAATCCCGAGCGCGACATCCCCCAAGACGCCGTCGCCGTCCACGGCATCACCAGCGACCAACTTGCCGACAAACCCGTGTTCGCCGAAGTCGCCCAACAGATTTTTGACTACCTCCAAGGCGCGGAACTCATCATCCACAACGCCAAATTTGACATCGGCTTCCTAAACGCCGAATTTGCCCGCGTCAAACTGCCCAATATAGACAGCGTCTGCACCGTTACCGACACGCTGGAAATGGCGCGCAACAAATATCCCGGCCAAAAAAACAGCTTGGATGCCCTGTGCAACCGCCTAGGCATAGACCGCAGCCGCCGCACCCTGCACGGCGCACTGATAGACTGCGAACTGCTCGCCGATGTTTATCTCGGCATGACGCGCGGACAATTCAGCTTCGCCGCCGAACTGGAAGCAGACGAAAAATCCGCCCCAGCCACCGCCGCAACCTGCACCGCCAATCCCGCCATCCCCTTCCAAAGCACCATCCCGCTGAAAATCATCTATGCCGATGCCGCCGAATGCGCCGCCCACGAAGCCCTTCTGGACGGATTGGACAAAGCCGCAGGCGGCACATGCCTCTACCGCTGCTAAACAACTTTTCAGGCTGCCCGAATCCCATTCAGGCAGCCTGAAAAACAAGAAAGCCTACCATGTCCAACATCGCCCTGATTCCCGCCGCAGGCACCGGCAGCCGCTTCGGCGCAGCCATTCCCAAGCAATACACCCCCTTGCTCGGCACCCCCGTCTTGCAGCACACCCTAAACATCTTCGCCGCCAATCCCCGCATCGCCCGAACCGTCGTCATCACCGCCCCCGAAGACCGCTGGTTCGCCCGTCTCATCAGGCAGCCTGAAAACGCAAGCGTACTGCCCTGCGGCGGCGAAAGCCGCGCCCAAAGCATTGCCAACGGACTGCACCGCCTGCTCGCCCAAAACCTCATCCACCCCGACGACACCGTTTTGGTACACGATGCCGCCCGCTGCTGCCTGCCGCAAAGCGCACTCAACCGCCTGCTGGACACACTGGACGGGCAGCCTGAAAGCACCCGGTGCGGCGCGCTGCTCGCCATCCCCGCCGCCGACACGCTCAAACGCCAAGCTCCCCATGCCGACCCGCCCCGCGCCAACGCAACCCTTCCGCGCGAACACGTCTGGCAGGCACAAACACCGCAAGCCTTTCAGGCTGCCCTTCTCCAACGCGCGCTGGCACAAGCCGATTTGTCCCAAACCACCGATGACGCATCCGCCGTCGAACAACTGGGCATCCAACCCCTGCTGGTGCAGGGCGACAGCCGCAACATCAAACTGACCCGCCCCGACGACGCACTGCTGGCAGAGTGCTTTCTACGTTTTCAGGCTGCCCCGTAACACAGAACACGAACCGGCAAGCGCCCGCCCCGCCTTGCTATATAGTGGATTAAAATAAAAATGAGACAAGGCGGCGAGCCGCAAGGCGTACAGGTGGTACGTCAAGGCGAGCCAACGCCGTATCATTGCCATTTTAATCCACTATAATCCCCCGCTTTCTCCTAACCCCGCTCCAAAGGATACCGCCATGAGCCAAACCATTCTCGAATCCCTCCCTGTCAACCAAAAAGTCGGCATTGCCTTTTCCGGCGGGCTCGACACCTCCGCCGCCCTCCTGTGGATGAAACTCAAAGGCGCGCTGCCTTACGCCTACACTGCCAACCTCGGTCAGCCCGACGAAGACGACTACAACGCCATTCCCAAAAAAGCGATGGAATACGGCGCACAGAACGCCCGCTTAATCGACTGCCGCTCCCAGCTCGCGCACGAAGGCATCGCCGCCATTCAATGCGGCGCGTTCCACATTTCCACCGGCGGCGTGCCCTATTTCAACACCACGCCGCTTGGCCGCGCCGTAACCGGCACCATGCTCGTTTCCGCCATGAAAGAAGACGACGTGAACATTTGGGGCGACGGCAGCACCTACAAAGGCAACGACATCGAACGTTTCTACCGTTATGGTCTGCTCACCAATCCCGCGCTGAAAATCTACAAACCTTGGCTCGACCAACAGTTCATTGACGAACTCGGCGGCCGCCACGAAATGAGCGAATTCCTCATCGCCAACGGCTTCCAATACAAAATGTCGGTAGAAAAAGCCTATTCCACCGATTCCAATATGCTCGGCGCAACACACGAAGCCAAAGATTTGGAGTTTCTGAACAGCGGCATCAAAATCGTCAAACCCATCATGGGCGTGGCGTTTTGGGATGAAAGTGTCGAAGTCAAACCCGAAACCGTGTCCGTGTGCTTTAAAGAAGGCGTGCCCGTTGCATTGAACGGCAAAGAATACGCCGACGCGGTGGAATTGTTCCTCGAAGCCAACCGCATCGGCGGCCGCCACGGCTTGGGCATGAGCGACCAAATCGAAAACCGCATCATCGAAGCCAAATCGCGCGGCATCTACGAAGCCCCCGGCATGGCGCTGCTGCACATTGCTTACGAACGCTTGGTAACCGGCATCCACAACGAAGACACCATCGAGCAATACCGCATCAACGGCCTGCGCCTCGGCCGCCTGCTGTATCAAGGCCGCTGGTTCGACAGCCAAGCGCTGATGCTGCGCGAAACGGCGCAACGCTGGGTGGCCAAAGCCATCACCGGCGAAGTAACCCTCGAACTGCGCCGCGGCAACGATTATTCGATTCTGAACACCGAATCGCCCAACCTGACCTACCATCCGGAACGCCTGAGCATGGAAAAAGTGGAAAACGCCGCCTTCACGCCGCTCGACCGCATCGGCCAGCTCACCATGCGCAATCTGGACATTACCGACACCCGCACCAAACTGGGCATTTACGCGCAAACCGGACTGGTGCAGCTGGGCGAAGGCGCGGTGATTCCGAAGCTGGAAGGCAAATAACAAAATGCAGGCTGCTTTTGGACAAAAAAGCAGCCTGCATTTTGGTTTACAGCGGGATGGCGGCGGACGGAAATGCCCGAACCCACCACTCCCGCCCGAACCCGCCACACAGCAGACCCGATAAAAATACGGCATAATCCCGCCATCCCTTTTCAGGCTGCCTAACGAACCCCGCCATGAATACCGCCGCCCCCAACCGCAAAAAAAACCGCCTGCGCCAACTTTGGCGCGGCGTGGGGTTGAGTGTGTTGCTGGTTGCCGCCTTCCAAATCTGGTGCGCATGGCAGGTGTACGGCTACGCCCGTCCGCACGCCAAATCTGCCGAACCTGCCGATGCCGCCATTGTGTTGGGTGCAGCGGCATGGGGCAGCCGCCCGTCTCCCGTATTCCGCGAACGCATCAACCATGCCATTGCGCTCTACCAAAGCGGGCGCGTGGGCAAACTCGTCTTCACCGGCGGATCGCGCACCGCAGGTTTCCCCAGCGAGGGCGAAGTTGCCCGCCGCTGGGCCGTCAAACAAGGCGTACCCGATGCCGACATCATCTTTGAAACCCGCTCCAAAGACACTTTCCAAAACTTGGCCAACGCCCGCTTCCTGATGCGGCGACACGGGCTGGACAGCGCAATCATCGTCAGCGACCCCTACCACATGGCGCGCGCCATGGCGATTGCCCGCGACTTCGGCATCAAAGCCCAGCCCTCACCCACCCCCACCAGCCGCTACACGGAAGCATCGGAAGAAGCGCGGCTCAAATTCTTTGTCCAAGAGAGTTATGCGCTTTTTGTCTACCGCCTGCTGTGGGCGGCAAAGCGGGTGCAGGGGTGGATAATGGGCGAAGGAGCTTCTCTTGACGGCTAATTGACGGGTGCGCGCGATGCCGATTCCATAGGGGGTACTTGTTGTCCGCGCGTTTTCAGGCTGCCTTCGGGGCGCGGAACGCGTGGGCATAAATGCCCGCCCAACCCAATCAAATAATGTTCTACAAAAACAAAAAACGCGCCTTGCTTTCCGGCAACGGCGCGTTTTTTGTCGGCGGCGGCTTTCAGGCTGCCTATGCCGCCAAAAACAGGTTGTATCCGCCGCGTTCGCTGCCTTCCTCCGCCACCAGCATATCCAAGGCAAGGCTGGCCAAATCGTCGGCAACAGGGTCGGCATGGGGCTGGTCGGCAAGCATGAAGAGCTTGCGGTAATGCCCGCATTTGCCGCAATGTTCGGCGCGCGCGCCTTTGAATACGGGCGGCTCATCCGTGTCTATACGCTCGTGGGAGATGGCGGATTGGTCGCCGCAAAAGGTGCATTTGGCACGCAGTGCATTCCAGCGGCTGTTGCACACGGCGCAGTGCTGGTAGCGTAGGCCGTCCCAGTCGCCGCCGCTCAGTACCACGTTGGACACGGCCTCGCTGCCGCAGCACGGGCAGTGTATGCGCGCTTCGCGTTCGGGCACGTCTTCATCGGCAAGCTGCACCGTCCATGCCGTCCATGCGGTTTGGATGGCGGCGGCAAGCCAGATGCGGTATGCCTGCTCGCCCTCATGCGTTTCGCCGCGCAGCAGGCGGCAGGCGGCAGCGCGGATTGCTTCGTCAGGCAGGGCAAGCAGCGCGTCCAAGGCGGCTTGGGCAGCGGGCGGAATATTTCGGGAAATTTGGGCGGCGATGGTTTTCAGGCAGCCTGAAAACTGGGGCGGCAGGGTTTCGCCGTCTGCGGCAGGCAGTTCGGTTTCACCCGTTTTCTTGGGAACGGCGGCCCGCGGCAGGCATTCGTCCAAAGCCGCCTGCTGGGCACGGCTGACGGCGGCGAGCAGCTTCAAATAGGCCTGCATCGTGCCGCCGTCCTGCTCTGCCAGTTCGGCGGCACGGATGGCGCGTCGGGCAAAGACGTCGCGTTCGGGCGGAATAAAAAACGGTTTATAGAAAAAGGGCTTGTTTTTGATTTGTTCGGGCGTTTGGATTTGGGTCGTCATAAACACAGCTTTCGTTTTAATCTCAATAAAAAATTTCAGGCAGCCTGAAATGCCCGCATTCTAACGTTTTTCACCGTTTCAGGCTGCCGAAATCAAAGCTGCCGGCGCATTCAAACGGGCAGACACCCGCCATACAGACCAACCGTCATCAAAAACGGCACAATCCGTCCGTAAAAAAATACGGGGAAAACCGTTATGCTTCACGGCAGTTAAAGCCATTAAAGCCATGCCGATGAAATCCGCCCGCCCCGTTGCACTCCTCATTCTGTTTGCCGCCCCATATGCCGCCGCCGACCTCCCCCTCTCGCTGGAAGAACTCTTCACCGACAAAGGCAAACTGCGGCTGGAAACAAGCATCAGCTACACCAACAGCGAAAGCCGGCAAACCCAGCCCGCCAATCCCATCTATATCCAAACCGGCGCAAACAGCTACATCGCCGTTCCCACCGCCCTGCGCCAAGACAGCCGAAACAGCGACATCATCGTCGGCACGGCAGGCCTGCGCTACGGCATCACCCACAAAACCGAAATCTACGGCAACGCCAGCTATCTTTGGCGCAGCGACCGCAGCTTCAACGGCGAAGCCCGCAGCAGCACCGCCCAAAACCTCTCCGACATCACACTGGGCATCAGCCACACCTTCAAACAAGACGGCAAAAACCCCGCCCTCACCGGCTTTGCCGAAACCTCCGTTTACGAAAAAGCAGGCGGCAAAGCATCCGCAGCCAAATCGTGGCTAATCGGCGCCAGCACCTACAAAGCCATAGACCCCGTCGTGCTCTCCCTCACCACCGCCTACCGCCGCAACGGCAGCAGAAAGCTGGATGCAGGCAGATATAAAGCCGGCGACTACTTCATGCTCAGCCCCAGCGTCAGCTTTGCCGCCAACGACAGAATCAGCTTCACCGGCGGCGTGCAGTGGATAGCCCGACAGGCCGACCGGTTGGACGGCAAAAAACTGTCGTCAAGCAATACCGCCACCTATGCCAATTTGGGCGTGGGATACGGTATCAGCAGGGAAACCTCAATCAGTGCCAACGCACGCTTCAACGTATCCGGCCGCAGCAGCACCACACTGCGCTTGGGCGTGCAGCACACTTTTTGACGAATCCCGTTTTTTTGTTCAATAATGCGGACGATTCCGCAAGGAGCTTTAACATGAAAAAACAAATGATTGCAATCGCACTGGCAGCATCTTTTGCCGCCCCTGCCTTTGCCGGCAGCTTTGAAGAACAGATGTTTGACACGCAGCCTGAAAAAGCGAAGGTGGTTGAACTGTCTCAGAAAGAGATGAGGGAGACTGAGGGGGCTTTTGGACCTTGGGGAGCGGCTATCGGTGGATTCGGGGGAGCAGCAGGATACGTAATTCAACAGCAAATCAGTGGCGACCCTTTCTCATGGGGTAAATTTAGTGCGGCAACTGGTTTTGGCGCAGCAACTGGTGCTGTTTCAGGTCCCATGGGTGTTGTGTGGGGATTCAATAGTAGGATAGCAGGAGGTACAGCCTATGGCGTTTATAAACGAATTAACCGATAGCCACATAAAAAATATTAAATATGCTCTTATTGTATTTTGTTTCGCAATAACAATTTTTATTGAAAGAAAGTATTGGAATGCAGAAACAAGTGGTGCCGTAATTAACTTTGTTTCTATATTTTGCTTTATTCTTTCTGTAAAGAATATAAAATTGTTAATTAGTGGGATGATTGTATTTCTTATGTTAAGTATCTGGTTATATTATTCCATTTGAATAATATATTAAGATTAGAGTGGGCACTTGTTGCCCACGCGTTTTATTTTCCATCCCATTTCAGGCAGTCTGAAACCGACCTGTTGCACCGCGTGGGCATGAATGCCCACCCTACATGGATTTAAATAACGGTGAAATTAAAGTATTCTTGGAACAAAGGTAGGGTGGGCACTTGCTGCCCACGCGTTTTATCCCCATCCATTTCAGGCTGTCTAAAACCAACCCATTGTACCGCGTGGGCATAAATGCCTACCCTACATGGATTTAAATAGCAAGATTAGGGTGGGCACTTGTTGCCCACGCGTTTTATCCCCCATCCCATTTCAGGCAGTCTGAAACCGACCTGTTGCACCGCGTGGGCATGAATGCCCACCCTACATGGATTTAAATAACGGTGAAATTAAAGTATTCTTGGAACAAAGGTAGGGTGGGCACTTGTTGCCCACGCGTTTTATCCCCCATTCTATTTCAGTCAGCCTGAAACCGACCTATTGCACCGCGTGGGCATAAATGCCCACCCTAC
>CAUQSD010000040.1:0-17504 GCA_963520685.1 uncultured Kingella sp.
CAAAACAGGCGTGCGCGGCGACTATCTGATAGAACGCGCCTTTGTAGAACAATAAAAACACCCCTCCGTTTCAGGCAGCCTGAAAACCGCTTTCAGGCTGCCTGAAACGCCGTATCGGCAGGAAAAAACAAATGGCACAACGCTCCAAATCCTCCCCCGCATGGATGCACGAACACATCAACGACCCCTACGTCAAACGCGCCCAAAAAGACGGCTACCGCGCCCGTGCCGCCTACAAACTGCTGGAAATCAACGAAAAAGACAAATTGATTAAACCAGGCACCGTGCTGGCCGATTTGGGCAGCGCACCCGGAAGCTGGTCGCAGGTTGCAGCGAAACTTGCAGGCACGCAAGGCAGCGTGTTCGCACTGGACATCCTGCCGATGCAACCCATAGACGGCGTGCGTTTCATCCAAGGCGACTTTCGCGAAGAGAGTGTGCTGGCAGAATTTGAGCAGCTTTTGGACGGGCGCGCGCTGGATCTTGTAATCTGCGACATCGCGCCCAATATGGCGGGCAACAGCACGATAGATCAGGCACGCAGCTATTATTTGTGCGAACTGGCATTGGATTTCGCTCGAAACCACCTGAAAACAGGCGGCTTCTTTTTGGTCAAAGTATTTCAGGGCGCGGGTTATCAGGAATACCTTGCCGCCATGCGCGAAACCTTTTCCGTCGTGCAGACGCGCAAGCCCGATGCCTCGCGCAACCGTTCCAGCGAGCTTTACCTGTTGGGCAGAAATAAACGCTGACAAGCGTTTCAGGCTGCCTTAAAATCCCTTTCCGTTTTATCTATATTTACATTAGGAGCTTGTTTCTGTGGGAAGCAACTTAAAAAATCTGATTGTGTGGGGCGTTTTGTTTCTCGGTATCGCCTTTGGCGTGCAACATATGCGGGAAACCAAAACCGATGCGCAGCAGATTGAATATTCTCAATTTATCCAGCAGGTTAAAGCAGGCGAAATCAGTAGCCTGAACATCAAAGGTTCGCCCGTGGGTTACGAAATCCAAGGCGAGCGCAGCGACAAAACCACCTTCCAAACCAACGCACCGCTGGATGACAACCTCGTCTCCACCCTGATAGACAACAAGGTGCGCTTCAAAGTTACTCCCGAAGAAAAACCCGGTTTTCTGACCAACCTGCTGATGAGCACGCTGCCGCTGGTTATCTTAATCGGTGCGTTTCTTTATTTCATGCGGATGCAGTCCGGCGGAGGCAAAGGCGGTGCATTTTCCTTTGGAAAAAGCCGTGCCCGTCTGCTGGATAAAGATGCCAATTCGGTAAAATTTTCCGATGTGGCAGGCTGCGATGAGGCCAAAGAAGAAGTACAGGAAATCGTGGACTACCTGAAAGCGCCAAGCCGCTATCAAAGTTTGGGCGGACGCGTGCCGCGCGGCATTTTGCTCTGCGGCAGCCCGGGGACGGGTAAAACCTTGCTGGCTAAAGCCATTGCAGGTGAAGCAGGCGTGCCGTTTTTCAGTATTTCCGGTTCGGATTTTGTGGAAATGTTTGTCGGCGTGGGTGCAAGCCGCGTGCGCGATATGTTTGAACAGGCGAAAAAAAACGCCCCCTGCATTATCTTTATTGACGAGATTGACGCAGTCGGTCGCCAGCGCGGCGCAGGTTTGGGCGGCGGCAACGACGAGCGCGAGCAAACATTGAACCAGCTTTTGGTAGAAATGGACGGCTTTGACAGCAACCAAACCGTGATTGTGATTGCCGCCACCAACCGCCCCGACGTACTTGACCCTGCGCTGCAACGCCCCGGTCGTTTTGACCGCCAAGTGGTTGTGCCACTGCCCGATATTCGTGGGCGTGAGCAGATTTTGACCGTGCATGCCAAAAAAGTACCGCTGGATGCGAGTGTGGATTTGGTTTCTTTGGCGCGCGGCACCCCCGGTTTTTCCGGTGCGGATTTGGCCAACTTAGTTAATGAGGCTGCGCTGTTTGCCGGTCGCCGCAATAAGGTCAAGGTAGACATGAGCGACTTTGAAGACGCAAAAGACAAAATCTACATGGGACCGGAACGCCGCAGCATGGTGATGCATGAAGACGAAAAACGCGCTACTGCCTATCACGAGGCAGGTCATGCCATTGTTGCCGAAAGTTTGCCGTTTACCGACCCTGTGCATAAAGTAACCATTATGCCGCGCGGACGTGCGCTTGGTCTGACTTGGCAGCAACCCGAACGCGACCGCATTTCGCTCTACAAAGACCAAATGTTGAGCCAACTGGCGATTTTGTTCGGCGGGCGAATTGCCGAAGATATTTTTATCGGACGTATCTCCACCGGTGCATCCAATGATTTTGAGCGTGCCACGCAAATCGCCCGCGATATGGTTACGCGTTACGGCATGAGCGACAAAATGGGTGTAATGGTGTATGCCGAAAACGAAGGCGAAGTGTTTTTGGGTCGCAGCGTAACGCGTTCGCAAAATATTTCGGAGCAAACCCAGCAGGCTGTGGATGCCGAAGTGCGCCGCATTTTGGATGAGCAATACGCCGTTGCCTACAAAATCTTGGACGAAAACCGCGACAAGATGGAAACCATGTGCAAAGCCTTGATGGAATGGGAAACCATTGACCGTGACCAAGTGCTGGAAATCATGGCGGGTAAGCAGCCCAGCCCGCCCAAGGATTACAGCCATAACGTGCGCAAAGACGGTGCGGACAACTCGGAAGACGGCGTAACCTTCACGCTGGATAAAGATGCTGGGCAAGAAGCCGCTGCTGTCGAGCCGCAGACCGCACAGATGGGGCAGCCTGAAAGCACGGGTACGCAGGATAAGGCATAATCCCAGCCGATTTGCTCTACATAAAAATCAGGCAGCCTGAAAACGTGTCAATGTGTTTTCAGGCTGCCTGATTTTTTAACTGGCAATGCTATTGTTTGTTTTCTAGCCGACACATAAAAATTGATACGGCACGATGCCGCAGATTCTGTGTGAGGCTTGTTGTCTATGTGGTTTTAGGCTGCTTTGGCGTAATGCGTGGGCAGTAAATATAGTGGATTAAAATAAAAATGAGACAAGGCGGCGAGCCGCAAGGCGTACAGGTAGTACGTCAAGGCGAGCCAACGCCGTATCATTGCGATTTTAATCCACTATACGTCCCCGCTAAAACCACGCCGCGCCGTAAAACAGACACAGCACCGCTGCCAGTGCCAGCATGATACCCGTGATGTTCAATGCGGACAGTCTTTCTTTGAACACTGCCGCGCCAACCAGTGTTCCCAGTGCGATTACGCCCATGTTCATGCCGGCGAACACAATGGTCGGATTGCTGCCAAAGGCGCGATGCGCTTTCAGATAAAACAGAATATTGGCGAAATTCAGGCAGCCCAACAGTATGCCGCCCGCCACGTCTGCCGATGTCCAGTGTGTGCGCTTCACCGCCAAATACACCGCCATCAGCACCGATGCCAGCACGAATATGGCAAACAGTTTTGTCCCCATGTTTGCCGACTTTGAAAGCTGTTTCAACAGGATGTCTATCAAACCATAGCCCAGCCACACGGCAGCCAAATACGGCATTTGCGTTTTCAGGCTGCCTGAAAACGGCTGCCCGCTCGGTTTTGCCAGCAAACACGCCAGCGCGGCAAATGCCAACACCAATCCTGCCGCTCTGTTTGCCGCCAACGGTTCGCCGAATAGGGCGAATGCTGCCAGCACGGGCAGAAACAGCGACAGCCGCTGCGCCGCATCCGATTTGGCGATGCCGGCCTGTTCCACTGCCCTGCCCATCACGACAAACACGGTGGGGAACAGCACGCCTAAGAGTGCGAACAGCCACGCATCGGGCAACAGCGTTTTGTGCCATTGGGATAAATCGGGTTCAAGGAGCAGCCAGGCGAGTAGGGCGGCGACGGGGTAATTGAGCGCAACCGCCTGTGCAATCCCGATGCCGCGCTGCCGCGCGATTTTCAGCAGGATGGAGACGGCGACGCTGGCAAGAACGGCGGCAATCAGATAGGGCATAGGGAAAATCCGTGTGGAGCTGGAAAGGGGCGGATTTTAGCGGATTAGCGAAGAGGCGGGGTAGGGGGTGGAAACGGTTTTCAGGCTGCCTGCTGTCTGAAAACTTAACGTATAATCCGCCGCTTCCCAACCCGCCTTGTTCAGGCAGCCTGAAAAAACCATGCACGACACCTTTTCCGCCGTATCACAGCATCTGCTCGCCCTAAACCACCTTTCCGATGCCGAACTTTCCCGCGCGCTCGCGCTTATCGGCAGACACCATGTGGACTATGCCGACATCTATTGCCAACGCACCGCCTTTGAAAGCTGGCATCTGGAAGAAGGCATGGTCAAATCGGGCAGCTTCCAAATCAATCAGGGCGTGGGCGTGCGCGCCGTGTCGGGCGAAAAAACCGCATTTGCCTATGCCGACAGCCTTGCCGCCGATGCCGTCCGCCGCGCCGCCGAAACCGTGCGCGTGATTGGCGAAGCGGGCAACGCCGTTCCCGTGCGCACGCCCGTGCCCCATGTTTCAGGCAGCCTGAAATACGGTGCGGACAATCCGATTGCCAGTCTTGATTCCCCCGCCAAAGTCGCATTGCTGCAAAAGATAGAAGCACTCGCCCGCGCCGCCGACCCGCGCATCGTGCAGGTGATGGCAGGGCTGACCTGCGTACACGATATGGTTTACATCGCCCGTCTGGACGGACGGCACGCCGCCGACATACGCCCGCTGGTGCGCGTCAGTCTCACCGTTATTGCCGAACAGAACGGTCGGCGCGAACAGGGCAGCGCAGGCGGCGGCGGACGTTTTGATTTGTCGTATTTTTCCGAAGCCAAAATCCAAGAATATGTGCAACACGCCGTGCAGCAGGCTCTGACCAATTTGGAAGCCCGCCCCGCCCCCGCCGGTGCCATGACCGTGGTACTCGGCAGCGGCTGGCCGGGCGTGCTGCTGCACGAAGCGGTCGGACACGGATTGGAAGGCGATTTCAACCGCAAGCAGACCAGCGCGTTTTCAGGCTGCATCGGGCAGCGCGTTGCCGCCAAAGGCGTTACCGTGGTGGACCAAGGCAATATAGCAGGCAGAAGGGGCAGCCTGAATATCGACGACGAAGGCAACGAAACCGGCCGCACCGTGCTGATTGAAGACGGCATTTTGGTCGGCTATATGCAGGACGAAACCAACGCCCGCCTGATGAACACCCGCAGCACGGGCAACGGACGGCGCGAAAGTTATGCCTCCGCCCCCATGCCGCGCATGACCAACACTTTTATGGAAAACGGCACGCACGAACCGCAGGAAATCATCGCCAGCATAGAAAAAGGCCTTTATGCCGTGAACTTCGGCGGCGGACAGGTAGACATCACCAACGGCAAATTCGTATTCAGCGCAAGCGAAGCATGGTGGGTGGAAAACGGCAAGCTGCAATATCCCGTGAAAGGCGCCACCATCATCGGCAGCGGCCCGGAAGTGCTGAAACACGTCTCCATGATAGGCAATGACACCGCGCTGGACACCGGCGTGGGCGTGTGCGGCAAAGACGGCCAGAGCGTGCCCGTGGGCGTGGGACAGCCGACCATGCGGATTGATGCGGGGCTGACGGTGGGCGGCACGGAATAGATTTCAGGATGCCTGAAACATTGTTTCAACAGAAGGAAGAGCAGAAATGTGGTCTCGCATTAAAAAGAAACAAATAACCGCTGCGAATCCTGTTCATTTCGTTATTTTAAAAAATAAAATTAGAAAAACAGAGAAACAGGTAGATGGGAAACTGCCTGTTTTTAATATTTTTCTGGAAACCACCACCAAGTTTCTTACCCTTTCCGGCATTGTGGGAATGATACTGGGTTGTGTAATGGCATTTATTTATTTAAAAAATATCGGATATTTGAGTATTTTCCCAAACGTAATGAGTGAGCCATCCACTTTGATTGCTGTTATTTTAGTAATCGGGCTTTTGTTCCTATTGTTTAGTATAATTTTTTTTGCACCATATGTTTTTTTATTATGGTCCAAGTCTGAGAAAAATCCAGAAATAATTAATTTTTTTCATAAAAGATCAAGTTGCTGTGGGCAGACAGTATTTTTTTGGATGTTAACTTGGATTGCTGTTCCTTATTTCTTTATACTATTATTTAGTATAATAATCGATAATCAAAAAATCATAAATTTATTTACAATATATGCTATATTTCTTTGTCCTTTGGTAGTAATAGTTTATTGGTTAATTTCTATTAAATTTCTTAAGCAAGATAAAGCCATAGAAAATAAAGAAAAAGAATCGAATGGGGATAGAAATAAGGAATGGTTTTCTTTTATTTTATCTTTATGTTTTATGATTCTTATGTATATTCTTATTTCACTTTTGATGCTTCAAGTAATAATAATGATTATTATCATAACTAATGAGCTTAATAATGGAATAAAATATTTATTATTATTTGGATATGGGGTTTTATTCATTTTTAATAATTATTTTGTAGTTAATTATTCTTCTTTTTATAACAAGAATAAAGATAATGATGCTTGGATTGGCTCTCTTATGCTGGCTATATTTCTTTTTTTAGGGATTATTTTTCTCACAAAGAATTATCCTTACCATATTTTTACTCCTATCGGTTTTGTTGAGAAACCTGGTAATGCATCATGGTATTTGTTACATAATAATTTTCAGAAAAATAATGGTGAACAGGAAGTGAGTGGAATTGGAAAAGCCGATTTATTTAGACTGAAAGAAAAATTTAAAATGCCCTTATCTTGCCATATTGCAGATTCACGAAATAATGCCTTATACGGTTATATGGCATGGAATTTGGGTGATACCAAAGTTTTTTGCCCTGCATCCGTGAGCAATTATCAAAATGTAGAATGCAAAGGTGAAAATGGAAAAGAATGTAATCAAGACGAACAGGAAAAAGCCAATAAAGAAGCACTAAAACAATGCTTGGTTATTGACGGAAAATTTCTGCAAATTATGGATGAACAATACATTGCCGGAATAGGAGAGAAATTTCCGTAATTTGGATAATTTATTAAGAATCTGCTGATTAAGCTACCTATCCTGCAAAAATCGGCATCGCGCACATCTGTCCACCCATGTCGGCAGCGTTCCCAAAATCTGCCTATTTATCCGTTTTCTTTCTTTCCACCCTCAATCTGCATTCCACCTCAATATCCGTTTCCACGCGGCAGCAGCACGCCAAAATTTCATCGGGCATCAGGAACGCCACCGGTGTTTCGGCATAGGATACCCGTCCTGCACGCAGTTTTACGCGGCATGAGCCGCAATAGCCGCTTTGGCATTGGTATTCCGCCGCGTGTCCCGTCCGCAGCAGCGCGTTCAGCAGCGTTTCGCCTTCGCGCAGTTCAAATGATGTGTCTGTCGTTGTGATTTTCGGCATGGATGGCAGCCTGAAAGAAAGGCGCGCGCATTATAGTGGATTACAAGCGCAATGCCGCTGCGATTGTCTGCATGCCTTGTGCCCCATAGCTGAATATATAGTGGATTAAAATAAAAATGAGACAAGGCGGCGAGCCGCAAGGCGTACAGGTAGTACGTCAAGGCGAGCCAACGCCGTATCATTGCAATTTTAATCCACTATATTTGTGGCGTAGGGGGCAAGTGCCTCCTATGGAAACCGGCTTAACGGGCGATAAATGATGACTTTTTGTAAGGAATTTTTTACAATCTGGCTTCTGCCGCGCAGCCTGAATGCGTTTTCAGGCTGCCTTTGCTTTTAAAGAATAAAACAATCAAGGAAATACAATGCAGCTTAAAAAACTTCTGCCATTGCTTCTCATGCTGCCCGCTGCCGCCCGTGCCGCCGATTTTAACGGCGCGGATTTGGGTTTCGCGTGGGGCATCCCTTTTGCCCTTATCCTGCTTTCCATTGCTTTGGGTCCGCTGTTTTTCGCCCATACCTGGCATCACCATTTCGGCAAAATCACGCTGGGTTGGACGCTGTTGTTCCTGATTCCCTTCACGCTGGTTTATGGTTTTGGGCAGAGTGTGCATTTGGTTGCACATGCCATGATTGGCGAATACATCCCCTTTATCCTGCTGCTGCTTGCGCTCTATACCATTTCGGGCGGGATTCTCGTGTGGGGCAACCTGCACGGCTCGCCCAAGCTCAACACTGCGCTGCTCGCCATCGGCACGCTTCTGGCTTCGGTGATGGGTACGACGGGTGCGGCGATGCTGATGATTCGCCCGATTCTGAAAGCCAACGATAACCGCAGGCACAATGTTCATGTGGTTGTGTTTTTTATATTTTTGGTAGCGAACATCGGCGGCGGCCTCACCCCGCTGGGCGATCCGCCGCTGTTTCTCGGTTTCTTGAAAGGCGTGGATTTCGGCTGGACGGTGCAGCATATGTTTCCGCCCGTATTAATCAGTGCGGTTGTGCTGCTCACCGTGTTTTATCTGTTAGACAGCCATTATTTCAAACAGGCGGGCGAAATCCTGCCGCGCGACCCGTCGCCCGACAGCCCGCCCGAGAAAATCAAGCTGATGGGCAAACGCAATTTCCTGCTTTTGGGCGGCGTGGTCGGTGCGGTGCTGCTGTCCGGTCTGTGGAAGCCCGACCATCCGGGTTTAACCGTTTTGGGTGCGCATTACGAACTGCAAAATCTGGTGCGGGACATTATTCTGATTGCGCTGGCGGCGGTATCGTGGTTCACCACGCCCAAACCTGTCCGAGCGGGCAACGAATTTAATTTTGACCCGATTGCCGAAGTCGCCAAGCTGTTTGCCGGCATCTTCATCACCATTTCGCCCGTGCTGGCGATGTTGCAGGCGGGTGAAAAAGGCGCGTTTTCGGGCATTATCGCGCTGGTGCATGATGCTGCGGGGAAACCCATCAATATCATGTATTTCTGGATGAGCGGCATACTTTCCGCCTTTTTGGATAACGCACCGACCTATCTGGTGTTCTTCAATATGGCAGGCGGCGACCCGCACACGCTGATGCGCGGCGAGCTGTTTCACACACTCTTGGCCGTGTCCATGGGCTCGGTGTTTATGGGCGCGCTGAGCTACATCGGCAACGCACCGAACTTTATGGTGAAATCCATCGCCGAGCAGCGCAAAGTGAAAATGCCCAGCTTTTTCGGCTACATGGCGTGGTCGTTCGGCATTTTGATTCCGCTGTTTATCCTGCATACGCTGGTGTTTTTCGTATTCCAGATTGTTTAGCCGAAAAACGGTTTTCAGGCTGCCTGAATTTGGACTTGGGGCAGCCTGAAACCTTTGTATAAAACAGAAGTACCATCTATGAAAAAATCCCTGTTTGCCATTCTGTTCCTGTCTGCCGTATTGGCGGCCGGCAGCTATATGTTGCTTAATTCGCGTAGGATGCAGCTGTTCGGCACACTTGTTGCCCGTGTGGAGACAACGCAAAAACGGGTTGCCCTGACTTTTGATGACGCTCCCACGCCGCAAACCCTGCGCGTACTCGCCCTTTTAAAGCAGTACCGCATTCCTGCCACGTTCTATGCAGTGGGCAGCCAGTTGGAACGCTATCCAGAAATCGCCCGCAGCATCGTTGCCGATGGACATGAACTGGGCAACCATTCCTACTCGCACCAACGGTTCGTGTTTAAAACATGGGATTTTACCGATAATGAAATCAGCCGAACCGAACGGCTGATTCGGCAAGCGGGTTACGCGGGCGAGATAACCTTCCGCCCGCCTTACGGCAAAAAGCTGCTCGTGCTGCCATGGTATCTCTCTCGCCGCAACATCCGTACTGTCATGTGGGATGTAGAACCCGAAACCGTTCAGCCAGCCGATGCAGCGACCATGGCAGATTATGCGCTGACACATACGCAACCCGGTTCCATTATTCTGCTGCACCCGTTTTGCAACGACAGATGCGAACCTGCACGCGCCGCACTGCCGCTGATTATTGAAGGGTTGCAGGCAAAAGGCTACCACTTCGTTACGGTGTCGGAATTAATGGCAGAGGCCGGACACTGAGACCGTATCCGTTTCAGGCAGCCTGAAACTCCGTCCCGAAAGAACCCTGCGCCGCGTTTGCCCTTATCTGCCGTCGTTACGGGCGCGTCAAACCTGACCGTCCTTGCCGCGCAGCCAAAAAACTGTCTTTCAGACTGCGCTACCTACCGTATTTATCACTAGCCAAATAAAATGAATCTCATCAAATACCTCCAAGCCCAAGGCATCGGCAGCCGCAGGCAATGCCAATGGCTCTTGCAAAACGCGCTGATACAAATCAACGGCGGAACACAGAGCAACGCCAAGGCCGAAGTGCAGCCTGAAACCGTGCAAAGCCTGACTGTGGACGGTGAAGAAGCCGTCGTCATCCCCCTGCCAGATTTCTATATCCTGCTGAACAAACCCGCCGGTTACGAAGTCTCGCACAAGCCGCGCGACTATCCCAGCGTGTTCACGCTTCTGCCCGACCAAGTCCGCGCCGCCGATATTCAGGCCGTCGGGCGGCTGGATGCCGACACCACGGGCGTGCTGCTCGTCACCAACGACGGGCAGTTCAACCACCGCATGACTTCGCCCAAGCACAAAACCGCCAAGCTCTACCGCGTAACGCTGAAACACGCGGCGGACGAAACGCTCTGCCGCAGCCTGAAAAACGGCGTGCTGCTGCACGACGACAACGAAACCGTGCGCGCCGACCATGCCGAACTGCAAGATGCACACACGTTGCTCTTAACCATCAGCGAAGGCAAATACCATCAGGTCAAACGCATGGTCGCAGCGGCAGGCAACCGCGTGCTATCCCTGCACCGCCTGCGCTTTGGCGAATGGGACGCGCAGGATTTGCAGGAGGGCGAATGGCGTTTCGTGTTCCCGCAACAGGCAGCCTGACAAGCCTTGCAAAATCCGCACCGTCCGCTATAATGGGCGGCTTCATTGGCGGGTCTCCCCGCATGGCGATTTTGAGCAACGGGTCAGGGGCGGAAGCCAGCAGCCCACTTGAAAAAACCAGTGCCGGGGGTCAGGCTCGCCGCCCCATTTCCAAATCCCGTTTCAGCAGAAACGGGATTTTTGCTTGCCCGTCTGCCGCGTTTTCAGGCTGCCCCGAGAACGCACCCCGCAGGCAGAAACCTTTGCGAAACCTCAGATTTGGGCACGGTTCAAAGCGGCAACATCGCAGCTAATCTTGAAATATTCTTAAGCCTCAGAGAAGCGTACCGCGGAGAAATGAACCAAATATGACGATTTTGCAAAGGTTTCAGGCAGCCTGAAACCGGATATTCCATGAGCACACCCGAATCCCCTTTGCAGCTTGCCGTAGTCGGCCACACCAACACCGGTAAAACCTCATTAATGCGCACCCTGCTGCGCGATGCCGCCTTCGGCGAAGTGAAAAACGCCGCTGCCACCACCCGCCATGTGGAAACCGCAGGCATCGGCAGCACGCATGCCACGCTGGTCCAACTGTATGACACGCCCGGGTTAGAAGATGCAGGCGGCGTATTAGACTGGCTGGACACGCACACCCAAGCACAGGCGGACGGAATAGACCGCATCCGCGCCTTTCTTGCCGCTCCCGCCGCGCAAAACGAATTTTCCCAAGAAGCCAAAGTCCTGCGCCAGCTTGCCGCCAGCGATGCCGCCCTATATGTCGTTGATGCGCGCGAACCCGTGCTGCCCAAATACAAAGACGAGCTGGCCGTACTCTCGCTGTGCGCCCGCCCCATCATGCCCGTATTCAACTTCACGCAGACAGGCGATTTGCCGGCATGGCGCGCCGCACTTGCCCGCCGCAACCTGCACGTTTCCAGCAGTTTTGACACGGTTGCCTTTGATTTTGAAGGAGAAATGCAACTCTGGCAGAACCTCGCCACGATGCTGCCCGATTGCGCCGTCCTCCCCCGTCTGCAAGCAGCCCGCCGCAGCGAATGGAAAGATTTGGACGAGCGCGCCCGCCGCCTTGCCGCCGCCTTTCTGTTGGATGCTGCCGCCTATGCCTATGCCAAGCCCGAAAACGAAACCGCAGAAGCCGCCCAAGCCGCCATGCAGGCAGCCATAAAGCAGCACGAACACCGCTTCCGGCAATCTGCTGCCGCGCTTTACCGCTTCTACCAAAATGATTGGAACGGCACACCGGAGCAATCCCTCCGCACACTTACGCAAGACCCCTTTGATCCCGAACTGCTGCTGCGCTACGGCATCCGCACCGGCACAGGCGCGGCGGCGGGCGCACTCATCGGGTTGGGCGTGGACGCATTCACGCTCGGCACCTCGCTGGGGCTGGGCAGCGCACTCGGCGGCGTGCTGGGCGGACTCGCATCCAACTGGGACACGCTCGTGCAGAAAATCAGCGGCACGCAAACCCTGCATATCGGCACGGAAACGCTCGCCGTACTCGCCCACCGCGCCGCCGAGCTGCTCAACATCCTGCAAACACGCGGCCATGCCGCCCAAAACCCCATCGCCCTGCCGCAGGCATCCCAGCCATCCGCTGCCGAAAGTCTGCCCGAAGCACTGAAAAAAGCCCGCAGCCGCCCCAACTGGTCATCGCTCAACGGCCGCGAAGCAGACAGCGGCAGGCAGCAGGCAGAACGGGAAACTTCGGAATGGCTTGCCTCATTGATGGCGGCACAAAGGCAGCCTGAAAATTGACACGCATAATGCCGGTTTCCTTAGGTTAGGGCAGGGCATTTGTTGTCCGCACGTTTTCAGGCTGCCTTAAAACAACGCGAGGGCAACAAGTGCCCGCCCCACAAAATGAGACCTTTGCAAAATCCCCATCTTTGGCACATTTCTTCGCAACGCGCTTCTCGAACGCTTGAAAATATTTCAATATTCTCTGCGCGTTCTGCGATGCTGTTGCTTTGAACTGTGCTCAAATCTGGGGTTTTGCAAAGGTCTCAAAATATCCATTTTTCATGCGCATCGCCCCCCCACTTTCTAACGCCCCTCCGCAGGCAGGGAGGAAACCTAAATTTCCGTAGGGCGGGCACCCGCTGCCCTCGCGTTTTACCCCAACCCACGTTTATATTCAACCAACCGAAAGAGACAACCATGCAGACAATCTATTTGGAACAGCACCCCCACATCGCCCTGTGCGACCTCCTGAAACTCGCCGGCATTGCCGACAGCGGCGGACAAGCAAAGGCCCTGATTGCCGCAGGGCATGTGTTACGCAACGGTGCAACCGAAACACGCAAAACCGCCAAAATCCAAGACGGCGAAACCATTGCCATCGGCAGCCAAACCGTGCAGGTGAAAGCAGGCTTTGCGCCCGATAAGGCAGCCTGAAAAGCAACGCCGGTGTCCTTGTCTGCCGTCCTGCCTGTATAGCTGACACACGGCGAAATTAATACGCAAACGCCTGTTTTGCAGAGTGAGAGCCAGTGCCCAGCCCTGCTTTGCTTTTTCGCCCATTCCAAAGCAGCCTGCACATCCCCAACCAATATTTCATCCCCCCCCCATCTTGCGCCCGCTGCCGCGCAACCCACAGGCAGCCCTTTTCACAACAACCGAAAGGATCACCCCATGAAACTTCAACGCATCCCCGCCCTGCTGCTGGCCGCAGCCCTGTCCGCCCAAGCCGCGCCGCCGCAAAAGGCCGAACTGCCGCGCTACCCTGCGCCGAAAAACCTCGACTTTTCCCAAGTTGCAGGCAGCCTGCATACCATCAACGTGAACGGGCAGAGCGTGCCATACCGCGCCTTCGAGCACATTGTTTATGTGATGAAGCCTGCCGACACGCGCTACCAAATCATGAATGTGTACATCCCCGAAGCCTATTTCCACGGCGGCAGCATCAACGGCTTTACCAAAAACACCGCACCGATTTTCTTTCCGAACAACGTGGGCGGCTATATGCCGGGCGAAGCGGGGCAGCCTGAAACCGATTCGCGCGGCAGCGGCAAGCCCAACGCCATCGCCGTTGCCCTGTCGCAAGGCTATGTGGTGGCCAGCCCCGGCGCGCGTGGCCGCACCGAAGCCAACGGGCGCGCTCCTGCCGCCATTGTCGATTTGAAAGCCGCCGTGCGCTACCTCAAAGCCAACGACGCCAAAATGGCGGGCGACGCGCGCAAAATCATCAGCAACGGCACCAGCGCGGGCGGCGCATTGTCCGCGCTGCTCGGCACCAGCGGCAACGCCCGCGAATACGCGCCCTATCTGCGCGCACTGGGTGCGGCCAACGCCACGGACGACATATTCGCCGTGTCCGCCTATTGCCCGATTACCAATCTGGAACACGCCGACGCCGCCTACGAATGGCAGTTCAACGGCGTGAACGACTACGAAAAAATCGACATTTCCATGCTGGACTACCATGTGCAGCGCAAAACCGTTCGCGGCACGCAAACCGCCGAGCAGCAGCGCCTTTCAGACGGCCTGAAAAACCTGTTCCCCGCCTATGTGAACAGCCTGAAACTGAAAAACGCCCAAGGCGTGCCGATGACGCTGGACAACAACGGCAACGGCAGCTTCAAAGCACAAATCGAATCCATGCTCGTCCAATCCGCGCAAAAAGCCTTGGACGAAGGCAAAGACCTGTCCGGCCAAACCTGGCTGACCATCGAAAACGGCAAAGTCAAAGCCGCCGATTTTTCCGCCTACGCCAAATTTGTCGGCAGACAAAAAACCGCGCCCGCGTTTGACGGCGTGGACTTGTCCACCGGCGAAAACAACCTGTTCGGCGACGCACAAACCCAAGCCAAACACTTCACCGCATTCGGCGCGCAAAACAGCACCGTACAAGGCGCAAAAACGGCAGACGCAGCCACCGTCCGCATCATGAACGCCATGAATTTCATCAAACAGGGCGGCACACAGCACTACCGCATCCGCGTCGGCGAAAACGACCGCGACACCTCGCTGGCCATCTCGCAACTGCTCGCACTCAAATTGCAGGCGCACGGCAAAAACGTGGATTACGCCTTGCCTTGGGGACAAGGACACGGCGGCGATTATGATTTGGACGAGCTGTTTGCGTGGATGAAGGACGTGAGCGCGCGGAAATAGGCCAAGCCCGCATCTGACCGAACAGCTATGCGGAAAACAGCGGATAGCGACTCCCCTCACATCCGCTGACCACATTCAGGCCGTCTGAAAGCAGAGGCTTCAGCAAAATGAAAACTCCGTTTCCACCAAGAAACGGAGTTTCCGCAAAGTTAAAGCCAAAAAGCAGCCTGCACAAAGGACACCCCATGCACTACCAATCACTCAACGCCGCGCTGGAACAATACAGCGGCAACCTGACCCACCATCCCGCCTCCCCCAACAGCCTCGCCCTGCATATCGACCGTCAAACGCAAGGCTACCTGAAACTCCACACGCCCGACGGCATCAGCCTCAGCCTGACGTATCAAGATGAACCCGTATTCTGGTCGTTCCACAGCCACGATTTATACGACGTTTACCTCATCCGCAGCTACGCCGAAAGTTGGCAGGCATACCAACCCGTCGGGCACATCGGCAGCCGCGTGAACGAACACATCGCCCGCCAACCCGCTGCAGAGCAAGGCCTGTTGTGGAACAAATATTTCATCGAACAACTCGCCACCCACAACGCAGGGCTGCTCGGCATCGGTGAATGGCACTTCGACTACCGCCCCGCCCAAACTCTGCCCCCGCAATGGGGCGAATGCTGGCACGACACCGCCGTGGGGCAGCCTGAAACCGATGGAAACTACACCCAATGGCTATTTTCAGGCAGCCGTTTCGACATGTTGGACAACAATTTCCACACCCAAGCCGAACGCTTCATCGCCCTGAAAACCCACCACGCCGAAAACGGCCATCTGAAATATTGGCGCAAACGCGCACGGCAAAACCAACTGCCGCCCGTCTTGGCGTACGAACTCCCCGCCCTGTCTAACCGCCGGCTGATTTTAGATGGACACCTGCGCCTCGCCGCGCTCGCCGAAGGGCAACTGCCGCCCCTGATTACCATACAAGCCACCACAGCCCGACACAGCCCGCAAACCACCGCCGAACACGAAGCCGAAAAAGCCGCCGCCCTGTCGCAATACGAAAAAATCGCCCGACAAACCGACCACAATCCCCAAGCCTTAAACGCCGTCAGCCAGCACATCGTCCAAGCTTTCGATACCCGCCCCTACCTGCTGCACACCACCCGCGCCGCCGCCGACATCGCCCCGAAGACTTGGCTGCAACAACTGCAAACCTACGCCGCGCAACACGGTTTCGCCGAAGAATTCGAACGCGTTTGGACAACGGAATCATGGCCGATGAAACGGGTAGCCGCTTTTCAGGTCGTCTGAAAGCGCAGCTTCAACGAAGTTATAGTCGATTAAAATTGCAATGATACGGCGTTGGCTCGCCTTGACGTACTACCTGTACGCCTTGCGGCTCGCCGCCTTGTCTCATTTTTATTTTAATCCACTATAAAACGAAGTTTCCAAAGGAAGCCGAGTTTCTGCGAAGCTAAAGCAGGGTTTCAGCGCAGTCAAAAGGCTACCTGAAAGTCCAAAAGCAGCCTGCACTTTGCAAAACAAGGTGCAGGCTGCTTTTTATTTCGGCGCACAGCTCCGCCGCTTACTCGCCTCACTTGCCGCCGCGTCTGCCGAAGCCGTGCGGCATATCACTTTCAATCACTTTAAACAAACCCGGGCTGGCAGTTACGCCTTCCGGCATGTTGTCCGGCAGGGCTTGGCGCATTTTGGCGGTAGCGGCTTTAAATTCTTCCGCACTGCGCCAACGGGCAACATTGACGAAATGGTATTTGCCGTTCGGGTCAATATTTTGATGCAGACGTGTGCCGATGTAGCCCGGCTGGGTTTTCAGGAAATCGCGTGATTTCTGCCAAGCAGCCAAAGTTTCGGCTTCTTTGCCCTGCGGTACTTCAAAGGTGTTGATGAGTACAACGCTGTTCTGCATGGCTTCACGTTGTGCGCGCCATTGTTCCGCTTTGGCGGTGCAGCCTGCAACGCAAAGGAAAACAGCAGCAGTAACAGCGGCGATGATGGTTTTTTTACGAGTATTCATATCAGTAGCTCCTTGTTTGTATAGGATATTAAGATTTTCCGAGCATTCGAGGCAACACGGATTCGCCTTTGATGTGGTGGTAGGCAACCATTCCAATGTGTCCTAGCGACAAAAACAGCAATGAAAATGCCAGCGTGCCGTGAATTTCTCCGCCATTGCCGATTTGACGGGCAATGCCTGCGGCGGGAACAGCGAGCATCAGGGCATACATCGCCCAATGCCCCAATTTGGTGACGGCGGTGTTGGCGGGGCGGTTTTTACGTTGGCGGATTCCCCACCCTACGCGCCAAACAGACAATATCAGCAGCAGGATTCCGACTGCTTTGTGCGGATTGATTAGAAATTTCAGGTTTTCGTCGATATTCCACGCAATGGCGGTAGCGAACATAAACAGGTAGCAAGTTGCCATTGTCCAATGCAGGAAGCGGGTTGTTGAGCCGTAGCTTTGCAAAGTGTCGGGTTTCATGATGCTTTCTCTTGAATAAAGGGTTAGTCGGATTTCGGTATGGCTTGCAGATAGGAAAACCTTCTTTTAAGTAGGCTGTATTTTAACAATCCGTTGATTTAATATTTAGCCGAAAGCTATTTCTCTTT
>CAUQSD010000041.1:0-17393 GCA_963520685.1 uncultured Kingella sp.
AAGACAACCCCGACTTTGCCGCCGCCTTCGGCTACGGCACCCGGGTAGCCGGAGTCGCCGGCGGCGTCAAAGGGATTGAAAAGCCCTCCGCGCCATCCCCGGGCAGACGGTCTGCCCCGAACAGACAGCCTACCCCCGACCGGCCGCTTCTCCCGCGAATCCAAACTGCCGCCCGTATCACACGACTTTGCGGAAGCCGCAGAAGCCATGTTCCGCAGCCGCCATCCCGAAGTTGCCCCCGCACAAAGCAACAAAGCAGCAGGAGGAAACACCAACAAAGGTAGAATGCACACCGGCGGCAGGGAAAGGCAGCCTGAAAGCAAGTTTAGGCAGCAGTCCAATGTGCCGAATGCAGAAAAAACCGAAACGCCAAAATCCAATCCGACTCCGCAATCAAAATCTGACTACAAACGCCCTGTTGAAAGCAGGGCTGACCCAGAGATTGTGGAAGATTATCAGCGTAGAGTACAAGCATTACGAGATAAATTTATGCGCTCAATTATGAGAGAAGAAGGGAATGTTGGTATTGCTGATATTAATATTGAAGGTATAGATACTAAAACTATGTCAGCTCATAGCAAGAATAGAATACCCAGTGATCTTTTGGTTGGTGATGGGAATACAAAATTTGATTATCTGAATTTGCCCAGTATTAATAAGGACGGAACATTAACCAAATCCTATTCAAGGAGCAATGATGCCGAATACAAATTGTTATCTAATATTGCAGACAAATTAGGTAATAATACTGGCTTAAAAGGTAATATTACGATTTTTAGTGAGAAACCCGTTTGCGATAGTTGTTCTAACGTGGCACGGCAATTTAAGGAATGTTACCCAAATATCACTATTAATATGATTGATGGTAATGGTAAGGTATTAACCTATTAAGGGTATTAAGCATGGAAAGAAAATATTCTTATTCAAATATTAAATTGGCTTATTTTGATAATATTTTATATTACTGCGGTTCTAAATTTCATAATGGATTTATTAGAAAATGGGATGAGATTTCAGAAAGCGCAAGTGGTTTTGCACAAAGTGAAATGCCTGAATTTAATCATCCATTAGAGCAGTTAATGTTTAAAGTTATTGCTGTTATTGAGAATGCAGGCAGGGATATTTCTTTTCATATAAACTGGCTAGAATCAATAAGAAAAATTATTAAGGAATATACCTTAGAAAAACTTATTGCTGATTTAACTCCCGAAGAAAGGCAATATGAAAGCGAAGGTTATGGTTTTCTTTGTGATTTAAATCTGATTCTGGATAATCAAAAATTAGAGTGTGAATAATTGATAAGAAGGGTGGGCGCTTGTTGCCCACCAATTATTTCAGGCAGCCCGTATCGCACGACTTTGCGGAAGCCGCAGAAGCCATGTTCCGCAGTAGGTATTTACAAAAAGAAACGGCAAAAGAAACAGGAAAGGTTGCACAGGGAAAACATGCTGCTGGCGCAAACAAATACCGCAGTAAGGATTTGAATAGACAGAAATCCGGTTCAGACCGTTTCAATGCGAAAAAAACAATAGATAACCCAAAAGCCGGTGCAGGTGGCAATTGGGATACAATTAATGAAAAATTTGACCCGGATGTTGTTAAGCAACATACGAATACCAGTTGCGGTGCAGCGTGTGCAGAAATGCTGCTGCGTGATAGAGATATTTTTGTTAATCAGACAAAATTTGGGACACTGCCAAAATCTGAAAAAGAGTTAGCAAGAGATTTAAATGCTGCTAGCAATTCTAATCGTTGGGAAGGAAACCCTATTGACTGGGATAGTCTTGATGCCTTAAATAGAACTGGAACTTGGGCTGCAATGATGTGGGAAAATGGCAATAGAATAGGTCATTGGGTTGTTGTTAAAGGTACTGATAAGAAGGGTAATATTATTATCCACGACCCTTGGCAAGGAACAAGTTATTCTATGACGAGAGATAATTTTATAAAAACTTGGAATGGATATGCTGTTTATGCCAGATAAACAATCTCTTACTATATTAGACATGGAATACGATTCCCTAACACATATCATGAAAATATTTATTTTATGGAATGGTATTAAACATGTAATTTCAACTGAGTTAATTCAATATATTTCAGATAATGGACGTATCCGTGCATTTGGTTCAGATGAGTTTTCTGCATTCATCATGAATTTTATGAATATAGAAGATAGAACTAAGAAAATAAAAAATTTATACAAAATAATTTGGGATTATGCAGAGAATAAAGATTCTGTGAAATTTCCCGTTAGGATTATTTAGTTACTTTTTTATAAAGCAGACGAGTTACACAATAACTAGAAATAACTTCATAAATACTTGGACGGGATATAGCATTTATGCACGATAATATTAATTTAATTATTAAAAATTTATCTTATAATAAAGATAATAACTATATGACTATATTATTTAATCACAATGATGTAGATAAAGAAATTATTGTAAGATTAGTTTATGACTATATTGAAGATGATGTGATAAAAGGAATTTCATCCGAAGAGTTAGAAGAATTTTTGATGAATTTTATGCACATAAAAAATAGGCGCGATTTTTTGAATAAATTTTTCAAAACAATATTTGATTACGCAGAAAATCAGGATTCTGTAAAATTTCCTGTTAGAATTATTTAATTTATAAATTAAGATAGATATTTTCTGCCTATCAATTGTTTCAGGCAATCCGTATTACAAAAATTTGCAGAATCCGTTTTAATGAGGCATAGTATGGAGATACAGTCTTTACAAGATAATTCATTATTTTTAAATTCAATAGAATTTATAGAATTTAATAAAAATATCAGAAAATGTAAGTTATTTATTAATTTTAATAACCATGAATATATTATCCATGCCACATTAAAAACATTAGATGATATACGATTAATTTCGTATGATGAATTCTGCTTTTTTTCTAAAATATTTGTAGGTTTGGAAGATAGAAATCAGTATCTAGATAATTTATTTAAAATAATTTGGAATTTTATAGAGAATAAAAATTCCGTAACATTCCCCGTTAGAATTATTTAGTTACTCTTCATAGATAAGATAAATAATCTTTACATACCAATTATTTTAGGGAAGCTAAAAAATAATTAGGTAGAATTCTAGCTTAAAAACTTCCTATTAATAATTCATATCTTCTAACAGGATACAAGTTATAAAACAACTAGAAATAACTTTATAAAAAATTGGACAGGATATAGCGTTTATGCGCAGTAATATTAATTTAATTATAAAAAATTTGTCTTATGATAAGGAAAGTGGTTATATAGCCATGTTCCTTTGTCAATCTAACTTAGATAAAAAAATTATAGCAAAGTTAATTTATACTCCCGTTGGAGATAGCATGATAAAAGGTATTTCATCTGAGGAATTTGATGATTTCTTAATGCAATTTATGAATATAGAAAATAGGCGCGAGTTTTTAAATAAATTTTTCAAAACAATATTTGACTATGCAGAAAATCAGGATTCTGTAAAATTCCCCGTTAGGATTATTTAGTTACTTTAATGATATGGGAAAATGGAAATAAAATAGGTCATTTATTGCAGACAGACTAGGTAATAATTATCAGGCGATAGAAAAGGTTGACATCTACACAGAAAAACCAGTCTGTGCTAGTTGTTTTAGTGTGGCGCAGCAGTTTAAGTTTCGTTGTCCTAATATTACTATCAAAATAATAGATGGTAATGGTATCGTATTAACTTATTAAGGAGAAATTATGAAAAGAAAGTACTCTTATTCAGCTATTAAATTAGCTTATTTTGAAGCCGCTCTTGATTATTGTAAATTTCATTTTAATCATGGAATTATAATGGAAGTGAATATGGTTTTGCACAAGATAATATGCCAGAATTTAAACATCCACTAGAACAATTGATGTTTAGAGTTATTGTTGCTATTGAAAATGCAGGAAGATATATACCAACACATATTTCCATATTGAAAAACATAAATAAATCTCTTATTGAATATCCATTAGAAAAATTAATTCCTGATTTAACTCCCGAGGAAAGACAGTATGAAGATGAAGGTTATGGTTTTCTTTGTGATTTAAATCTGGTTCTGAATAATCAAAAATTAGAGCGTGAATAGTTGATAAGTAGGGTGGGCACTTGTTGCCCACGCGGATGCAGCAGGCAGGGAACGGATGTATGCTTACATGGTTTCGGTTTCAGGCTGCCTTCAAACACGGAACGTGTGGGCAGCGAGTGCCCACCCTACTAAGCCAAAGAGCATTCCAAATAAAGAAGCTGCTTTGGTTTTTAATCATTCCACCATCAAACAGATAAAGCTTCCGTTGCCCACCCTTTTTCAGGCTGCCTTAATACTCGCGCACCACTGCGCCCTGCTGCAACTGCTGCACAAACTGTGCCAACACCGCTTGGCGGGCTTCGCGCACCAACTGGCGGCGCACGACTTCGCGCTGCATTTTGGCGGGATTGTTCTCCGTCCGTTCGGACACCAGTTGGATAAGTTGCCAGCCCATGCCCACCCGCTGCGGTGCGGTCATTTGGCCGGGTTTGAGCTGGTGCAGCAGGGTTTCCACGTTTTCAGGCAGCATGTAGTCGCTGATTTCGTGCAGCCCGCCGTTGGCGGAAGCGGCTTCCTGCGAATAGCGGCGTGCAATCTGGGCAAAATCGCTGCCGTGTTCAATCGCTGCGGCAATCTGCTCCATGCGTTTGCGGACGGCAGGCATGTTTTCCTGATTGCCCGCCTGCAAGGCAATGAGGCGGATGGTATAGACGGTGTAAGGCTCTGCCTTGGGCAGCGGCTTGCCGCCCGCCATCGCTTCGTCTATCTGTGCATCGGTGATTTTTATATCTGCATTCAAATCGTTAAGCAGATAGTCGGTCAGCAGGTCTTTGGCGACTTCCAAACGGAACGCTTCACGCGTGTAACCTGCTTTGGCAGCTTGGGCATACAGTGCGGCGGGCGTGGTTTTGGCAGCAGCGGCACGGCGGGCGATTTCCGCGTCTATACCTTCGGGCGTAACTTTCAGATTCTGCTGACGGGCGGCATCGGCCAAAAGGGCGCGCTCCAAAAGACGTGCTTTGGCGGCTTGGACATATTGTTCTTCGGAAATGTTCTGCCCCGCATTGCGGCTTTTGAGTTCACGCACGGTGCGTTCTATATCGCCATAGGTAATGATGCTGGAATTGACTTCCACGGCAATGCTGTTGAGCGGTTTGATTTCGGCATGGGTAGCCTGAAACGCCGAGCCGAGCGCAAGGGCAAAGACGGCGGCGGACAGACGGTTCGGTTTCATCATTTGTTTACCTCGTTGGTTTTGGTGTATCCCGGAATGCCGAGACGGAGTTGTTCGTAGGGATTATTGCCGATATTGCTCAAATCTTTGAGCTGCAATGTGAAGAAGAATGCGTTTTTGTGCGAATAGGTGTTGGTGGCGGGTTTGTAGCCGCTCACATAACGCTGGGCAACGAAGCTTGCGCTCCAACAGCCGCAGGGGTTTTTGTATTCCAACCCGAGGGTCTGTTCCAGCAGTGCGCGCGGGGCAACGCTGTAATTGAGCCGTCCGACTGCATAAATGTTGTTTTTTATCGGCCACTGCGCGGCCAAATCCACATGGCGCAGTTTGTCAAAAAAGCCCGAATAGATTTCTTCGCTGCGGCCGTATTTAAAGCGGGCGGACAACACTTTTCCTGCTTCGGGGTTGTAGCGCACGCCTGCGTCATACCGTTGTGTGGTTTTCTGGTCGGCGCTCCAATGCCAGTTGGTGTCGGCATACCAGTTGCGCGACACGCGTCCGCCTGCGAAGGCAACCAAATCGCCGCGTTTGCGCGGGGTGTTGTCTACGCTGCCGTTGAGCAGCACGCTGTCGTTGGAGAAATAGTATTTCTGTCCCACGCCTGCGCGGAAATATTCTCGTCCCGTGCCGCCGTCCAAAAAGCGGGTCTGCACCCCTGCGGACAGGCTGTTGCTGGCATTGATGCGGTCGCTGCCCGAATAGATGTTTTCGCGGAAGAGCTGGTCGTAGCTGAAATCGTTCAACGAAGAATCAAAATTCGGCAGGTCGTTCTGGCTTTTGCTGGGGATGTAGTTATAAAACAGGCGTGGTTCCAAGGTTTGCACCAAATTCTGTCCCATGATGCCGGTCTGTCTTTCCAGCGTGATGCCGGAATCGGCATTCAGCACGGGCAGGACGCGCGACGCGCTGCGCGATGGTGTGTCGTGGAATTTGTCCAGCCAGTAGCGCGTGGCATGCAGTCCGATTTTGGGGCGGATATAACCCCATTGGTTGTGAAAATCCCATTTCAGGCTGGGATAGAGCACCATGCGGTTGCCGCTTTGTTTGGTTTTGCTGTCAAAGCGGGTGAACTGGGCAGCCGCGTCAAAACGCATGTTGCCGATGTTCTTCTGCCACTGGGCAGACAAACGCGGCAGCATGGCATAAGGGCGGTCTTTATAGCCGTTGGCATCGCTTAGCGTTTGGTATTTTTGCAGCAGAAACCGTGCGGAAAATGGTTCGCCCCAAAGGCTGCGGCTGTAATCCAGCCACAGTTTGCGGTCAAGGTTCACGCTTTCGGCAATTTCGTTGCGTCCGTAAAAATCGCGGTAATAATCGTCATCGGACACTTGGTTCAGCGACACGCCGCCCGACAGATGCGAGCCGAAACGCTGGCTGTGGTTGATTTTGATTTCGGTGCGGTTGTTGCGGCCGCGCTTGCTGTCGTGCGGCATATAGGATGCGTTCAGGCTGCCTGAATAGTTGGGTTGCAGATAGCGGAATTCGCCTGAAACTTTTGCACCGCGCGAAGTGATGATTCCGGGGGCGACAGTGGCATCATAATTCGGGGCGAGATTGAAATAATACGGCAAGTCGGCGGAGAAACCGTCCGAACCCACGGACACGGTGGGCACCAGCAGACCGCTTTTACGCCCGCCGTTGAGCGGGAAATCCACCCAAGGGGTATAGAGTATCGGCACGCCGCCAAACACCAGCTTGGCATGGCGCGCCACGCCGATGCCGGTTTCGCGGTTGGCGCGCACTTCGCGGGCTTGGATATACCATGATGTGTCGCCGGTTTCGCAGGTGTTGAACTTTGCATCGTCTATTTTGTAATGGTTTTCGTCCAGCATGTGCATTTTTCGGCCCACGCCCTGCAACCGCCTGCCGTCCTGAACACCGGCAAATTCGGTGTTGTCCGCACTGCCCTGCTTGTTTGCCAAATCGTAGACCAGCCGGTCGCCCTGCACGGTCTGTCCGTCTGCACGGGTGAGCGTGAACCTGTCGCCTGCATACACGCGTTCTTCGGATTGGTCGTAATCCGCCCAATCGGAATTTAACACTTCATCGTTGCGCTCTATGATGACATCGCCTGCAGCTTTGTGGCGGCGGTTAATTTCCCCTGCTGCCTTGTCTGCGGTGATGCGGGTGGCATCCTGCAGCAGCTTTCCCTGCCCGCTTTTGCGTGCGGACGCAAGCGGTTTCACCGACAAATCGGGTGCGCGGCAAACCCTGCCCAGCGTTTCAGGCTGCCATGTGTCCGAACCTGCGTACACGCAGCCTGAAAACGCGATGCCAATCAGCACGGCCAGCGGTTTGCATACAAATAAACGAGACAAAACGACACCTTGCAACGTAAAATAAGCGGGCAATTGTAACCGAAAAAACCACACCGTACACATGACGCAACGAGAAACCCTGCTGAAAAACTGGCTTGCCGCCATCTACCCCAACCGCCCGTTTGAACTGTCCTTTGCCGCCGCCGATGCCGACTTCCGCCGCTATTTCCGCGCCAAATTCGCAGATGGGGAAACCATTGTCTGCATGGACGCGCCGCCCGACAAAATGGATACCGCACCGTTCGTGCGCGTGCAGAAACTGTTTGCCATGCTCAACGTGCCGAAGATTTTGGCACACGATGAAAAACAAGGCTTTATGGCATTAAGCGATTTGGGCGACATCCAGTATCTGAAAGCCATGCTGCATGACGCAAGCCCCGCGGCACACAAAGCCCTGCTGCTGGATGCCATCGGCGAAATCATCGTTTTGCAGAAAGCCAGCCGTCCCGACGTCCTGCCCGAATACAGCCGGGAAATCCTGCTGCGCGAAACCAATCTGTTTACAGAATGGTTTGTTTCAAAAGAATTAGGGTGCACACTGACCCCGCAGCAGCAAAAACTTTGGCAGCAGACGCTGGATGTGCTGCTGCCTGAAATAGAAGCCCAGCCCAAAGTGTTCGTCCACCGCGATTTCACCGTCCGCAACATCATGCTCACGCACGGACGCGCGGGTATTTTGGATTTCCAAGACGCGTTATACGGTCCGATAACCTATGACTTGGTGTCGCTGCTGCGCGATGCCTTTATAGAGTGGAACGAAGAGTTCACACTGGATTTGGCAATCCGCTATTGGGAGCAGGCGCGCGCAGCAGGTCTGCCCGTTCCCGCCTCGTTTGACACGTTCTACCGCTGGTACGAATTCATGGGCGTGCAACGGCATCTGAAAGTGGCCGGCATCTTCGCCCGCCTGTGGCACAGAGACGGCAAAGACCGCTACCGCCCAGAAATCCCCCGCTTTTTGAACTACCTGCGCCGCACGGCCCGCCGTTATACCGAACTCGCCCCACTCTACCGGCTTCTGCTGGAACTGGTCGGCGATGAAGAACTGCAGACCGGCTATACCTTCTAGGATTTCCGCATGAACCCCGTCCCCGCCCTGCCTGCCACCCTGCCCGTCATCCTCGTTTCACTGCATCCGGGCACGATAGAACTCGTCCACGTCGGCAACAGCCGCACACCCTTCAAAATGCCCACCACCATGCGCGTGGGTTCGGCAGACGACCTGATGAAACACTGCCCGTTCTCCCATCCGCGCATCGTGGTAGACGACGAAGCCGTTGCCGCCGAAATCTTCCAAGACGCAATGAAGGTCAGCGGCATGGTGCAGCCTGAAACGCCCTGCATCTTCGTGGTGCGGCCGCAGAGCCAGTTTGTGTACGACCTGTCCAAAACCGAACTGGAACTGCTCAGCCGCATCGTCCGCCAGTCGGGCTACACCGTGGCGGAATTGCAGTTTTATCTAAAAGACAGCATTTCAGACGAAGACTGGCCCTATCTGGAAGCCCTTGCCCGACAACGCATGGAATATATAGAACCGCCGCGCCCGCACATCATCAAACGCTTCGTGCGCTGGTTTTCGCAAAACCTGTAAACCCGTTTTCAGGCTGCCTTTCCACCACAGAAGGCAGCCTGAAAGATTATTTTGCCAAACACAAAGATAACCGCTATATTTGCGCCGCCCTAAATTTAGTGCGACTCATCTATACATTTAAAAATCATAGAATTACTTCTTTTCAGGCTGCCTGAATCCCCCATCCCAAGGAAACCGACATGAGCTGGCTAGACAAAATCCTCCCCCCGAAAATCAAGAAAAACGACAACCGCTCCGGCGTGCCCGAAGGGTTATGGCGCAAATGCCCTTCCTGCGGTGCCACCCAATACGCCACCGACATCGCCGAAAACGCCCAAGTTTGCCCCAAATGCGGCCACCACGAAGCCTTGGGCGCACGCGAACGGCTCGACCTGCTGCTGGATGCCGACAACCGCGAAGAACTCGCCGCCGCCATCCGCCCCATAGACATCCTGAAATTCAAAGACAGCAAAAAATACCCCGACCGCCTCGCCGCCGCCCGCAAAACCACCAACGAAGAAGACGCACTGGTGGTGATGCGCGGCACCATGCACGGACTTCCTGTGGTGGTGGCGGCGTTTGAATTCCGCTTTATCGGCGGCTCTATGGGTTCGGTGGTAGGCGAACGTTTCGTCCAAGGCGTTCGCCGCGCAGCGGCAGACGGCTGCACTTTCATCTGCGTATCCGCATCGGGCGGCGCACGGATGCAGGAGGGGCTCAGCTCACTGATGCAGATGGCCAAAACCAGCGCGGCACTGCATCTCTTAAAAGAAAAAGACCTCCCCTTCATCTCCGTGCTGACCGACCCGACTATGGGCGGCGTATCCGCCAGCTTCGCATTTTTGGGCGACATCGTACTGGCCGAACCCGGCGCACTCATCGGCTTTGCCGGCCCGCGCGTTATTGAGCAGACCGTGCGCGAAAAACTACCCGAAGGTTTCCAGCGCGCCGAATTTCTATTGCAAAAAGGCGCGATAGACCAAATCGTTGACCGCCGCAAAATGAAGCGGCACATCGCCGACCTGATTGCCCTGCTGCGGCATGAACCACCCATAGAGTCCAAACCATCCGAAACCGTCTGAATCGGGAGACAAGCCGTGCATATTTTTCCGAGTAAGAAAAAACCTGCTGCAAACAGATTGCCCGCCTATCTGGTCTTGCTACTTGCCCTATCGCCACTTTCTGCCCTTGCAGAAACCGAAAGGCCTGCCAATTACAACCAAGATTTACTGGTTAAGGAATTTTTTTCTATTGCTACAGGGAGGCCCATGCTTTCCAGTAAGAAACTGATAAGAAAATATCCTTTTTCGTGTGATAAAAAGCAAAGTTTTTCAGATATAAAGTTAAAAAAAGGAACGCAGGAATGTTCTATTGATAATATAAAAACGTATCCTGGAGTGCCATTACTAATATTGGGAATAGAAGAAAATAGAATTGTGGCTTTTGTATATTACGATGAGACAGATAACAGCCCCCTCCCAAAAGAATATCAGACTGAATGTTCAAATTCAGATATAAGGCTTCCTATCTGTTACACAAAAGGAGCAACAAAAAAACAAAAAAGATATTGGTTTAAAATTTGGGATAAGCGGTTAAAAGCCGCCAGTTAAAAATAATATGGAGAATCATCATGACTGAAACAGCAAAAACTAAAAACCTTGGATTCAGCTCAAATTATAAAATAACTCTTGATTATGACCATTATAAATATGGAATGGGCGAAAGACTAATACATGGGAACAACCAAAACAGGAACAAGCGAATAGATTGTTCAGGATGGGTCGGATTTTTAATAAATACTGACATGAACAATGTTAATACTTATTTAGGCAGAGAGATTTTCAAAAGGGATGACCGAACAAGTCAAACAGCCGACGGGGCAGCGGAAATTATAAAGAAAATTGAATCAAAAACTGGTTTTCTCCTAACAGGAAACGAAATTAGCAAAGATATCCTGAGAGAGGGCATGATAATAGGGGAGGATAACGGTCCGAAAGGTTTTGATAGAGGGAGATACAAGGATATTGACCATATTGTATCCGTTGTCAAAAATCCAAACACTGGCGAATTGATGATTAGCCAGTCTGCATCATCCAAAGGCGGTGTTTCGCTGATAACGGTTGATAAGTATTTTGAAGAAATCGGGCGCAGACGGCATACCAAACTGTTTCTTGCCGACCCGCTACACAATATTAGAGACGAATTGGAAATGAAACAGCGCGAGCTGGAACAGTCGTCTGAAAGCAAACCCTCTGCCGAAGCCGCGAACCGTGAGGCGGCAATGGAAACATTCAGCTCGCAGGGCTCTCTGGCAAAACACATGTCCGACATGGCTAGAAAGTTAAATCCTGAGGACAATGATAACGATAGTTCCCCAAAACCGGGCGGTTCAGACCCCGGTATGGATATGTAAACAAATACCGCTGCGTAACGGCAGCGGTATTTTTTATGGGCGGTATATGGTTTGGCAGGGCGGACTCTTGTTCTCCACGGTTTCAGGCTGCTCCTATTTGAAAAACATCGACACCGCCACCGCACACAAAAACGCAGCAAACGCCTTTTTCAGTATCGGCACGGGCAGCCGCGATGCCAGCCGTGCGCCGATTTTTGACGTGAATACGCTGGCAGCGGCAATGCCGGCAAACGCGGGCAGATACACGAATCCTGCCGAATATGCGGGCATGTGTTCCGCGCGCTGCCCGCTGAGCATGAAGCTCGCCGCCGCCCCCAGCGACAACAGCACACCGCAGGCAGACGACGTGCCAATGGCGCGCCTCATGGCAAAGCCCCTGCTGTTGAGAAACGGCACGATGAAACCGCCGCCACCTATGCCCGCAAAACTGGATAGCGCGCCGATAACCGTGCCTGCCGCAAGCTGTATGCCTGCCGCGATTGGTGCGGCATTTTCGGCATCGGCTTCCTGACGGCGGCCGGACAGCAGCATTTTCAACGACAAAAACAGCATCATCACCGCAAATATCTTCATCAGCACCGCCCTAGGCAGCAGCGAGGCAACCCATCCGAACGCAAACACCGATGACATCAGCGCGGGGACGAAGATGCGGAACACGCCGAAATCCACATTGCCCAGCATATAGTGCTGGCGTGCCGAAGCGATAGAAGTCGGCACGATGGTGGCAAAAGACGTGCCCAGTGCGGCGGCCATCAAATGTTCGGCGGGCACACCCGATTGCGGCAGCAGAAGCAGAAGCATGGGCACAATCACCGTGCCGCCGCCAATGCCGAACAGCCCCGCCAGAAGCCCTGCAACCGCGCCGATGCCTAAGTAGGCGAAAAAAACCATGTTTTGCTCCTTAATCTTTGTTGCGGGGAAACGGACGGCTTTCAGGCTGTCCCGTTTTGCTAAACAGGCAGCCTGAAAACCGTTGGCCTGCTTTTTCAGGCTGCCTCTGCGTCAGACTGCCTGTGTGCGTGCCAGCAGCCATTCGCGCGCTGCGCCGTCCGTGTCTTCCAGCAGCTTGGCGCGCACTTCGGCGTGGTAGGCGTTGAGCCATGCGCGTTCGGCTTCGTCCAGCAGTTCGGGCAGCACCAGCCGCGTGTCTATCGGGCAGAGCGTAACCGTTTCAAAGCAGAGGTATGTGCCGAACTCGGTTTCTGCGGGCGCGGCAACGGGCTGTGCCACGGTCAGGTTTTCAATGCGGATGCCCCAGCGGCCGGGGCGGTAAAGGCCGGGTTCGTTGGAAGTGAGCATCCCTGCGCGCAAGGCGTATTCGGGGCGGCTGGGCGCGTGATAGGAAATGCGCTGCGGACCTTCGTGCACGTTGAGGAAATAGCCCACTCCGTGTCCCGTGCCGTGTCCGTAATCGCACTGTGCCTGCCACAGCGGCATGCGGCACACCGCGTCTATCATCGGCGACAAAATGCCTTCGGGAAACACGGCGCGCGCCAAGGCGATGTGCGCCTTCAAAACCCGCGTGAAATCGCGCTTCTGCGCGTCAGACGGCTGGCCGACGGGAACAACGCGGGTGATGTCGGTGGTGCCGCCGTGGTATTGCCCGCCCGAATCAATCAGCAAAAGCCCGTCGCCCGCGATTTTCAGGCTGCCTGAAACGGGGGCACTGTAATGCGGCATCGCGCCGTTGGCATTGAAGCCTGCAATCGTGCCGAAACTTTCGGAAACGAAATGTGGCCGGCGGTTGCGGTGTGCCAGCAGCATCGGTCCGACCGCGTATTCGTCAAGCTCTTCGCCGCGCGCGAGCCGCTGCTCCAATTCGGCAAAAAAGCCGCACAGGGCAATGCCGTCCTGCCGCATGGTTTCGCGGATGTGCGCAATCTCGGCAGGCGTTTTTTCAGCTTTGAAACGGGCGGACGGGTTGGCACACTCAACCGGTTTCACGTTTTCAGGCAGCCTCGCCAGTGTGGATACGGCAACCTTGGCGGCATCCAGCATCAGGCAGCCTGAAAGATTTGCCAAAGCCGCTGCCGCATCCTGATACGGCGCAACGCGGATACCGGCGGCAGACAGGGCAGCCTGAACCGCCGCTCCGATTTTTTCAGGCTGCACAAACAACACCGCCTCATCCGTTCCAATCAGCAGATGCGACAGAAACACAGGGTTGTATTCAATATCCGCACCGCGCAGGTTGGTTAGCCACGCAATGTCATCCAACGCGGAAACCAAATGCCAGTCCGCCCCGTTCTCCCGCATCACCTCCCGAACACGCGCCAGCTTCTCCGCCGCGCTCTGCGAAACAAACGCCGCCTGCTGGGGATACACGGGCGCGTCAGGCAGCGGCGGGCGCGCACTGCCCCACGCCTCCGCCGCCAAATCGCACCCGTGCCGCAACACCAGCCCGCGCGGCGCAAAGGCAGCCTGAATCCGCCGCATCTGCGCCAGCGACAGCATATCGGGCGCAATGCCGATGTGGGCGTTTTCAGGCTGCCCCTGCGCCAGCGCGGCAATGCAGTCCGCCCCGTTCTGCTGTTTGCGCAAAACAATGCCGCTGCCCGCCAGCTCCGCTTCCGCCTGCGTCCAATAACGGAAATCCGTCCACAATTCCGCCCCGTCGGCAAACACCGCCAAGTCGCCCGCAGAACCGGTAAAGCCGGAAAAATACTCGCGCGCCTGCCAATGCGCAGGCAGGTATTCCGACAAATGCGGGTCGGCAGTGGGAATAATAAAAGCAGACAGGTTTTCGCGGCGCATCAAAGCACGCAGGGCAGACAGACGTTCGGCAATCATGGTCATGAATCCATTGTATAAAACGGCACATTTTACCGTTTCAGGCTGCCCTGCGGTACAATCCGATTCCATTTCCAACCGCCACAACAAGGAGCAAACCCATGTTCACCCTGCCCCGCGAAGACGTGTTCAAAGCCTTCCAAAACCGCCAATCCATACGCCGGTATAACCCTAACAAAAAAATCAGCCAAGACGACTTCCGCTTCATTTTGGAACTCGGGCGGCTTTCGCCCAGCTCGGTCGGCAGCGAACCCTGGCGTTTTCTCGTCATCCAAAATCCCGAACTGCGCGCACAAATGAAACCCATCGCATGGGGCATGGCAGGCGCGCTGGACGATGCCAGCCACGTAGTCGCCATCATCGCGCGGCGCGGCTTAACATATGATTCCCCAGCCATGCAGGAAGGCATCCGACGCCGCCAAGTTCTCCAAGAACAACTTGCCGCCACACTGGAAAAATACCGCATGTTCCAAAACGACTGCATGGAACTGGCCGGCAACCCCCGCGCCCTGTTTGACTGGGCATGCAAACAAACCTACATCGCACTGGCCAACATGATGACCGGCGCAGCACTAATCGGCATCGACTCCTGCCCGATAGAAGGCTTCCATTACCGCGACATGGACGCATTGCTCTCCGGCGCAGGCTTATACGACACCGCAGAATGGGGCATATCCGTCGCCGCCACCTTCGGCTACCGCGCAGGCGAAGTACAACGCAAAGCCCGCCGCGAATTTGACGACGTGGTGCAGTGGGTTGGATAATGTTTCCTTTTTTACGACTTAACAACATTATTGGAATATACAACAGATGAATATCCGTCCTCACCCCATAAACCCTGCATTCGAACAACATCCCGATCCACTCATACAAAAAATAGAACAGGTAGCAATAAAATCTATGATTTTTCATACGAAGAAAACAGAAGAAACAATAGGAACAACCTTGCATTTCTACTTCAAATTCCCTAGTAATGATGGCGAGGAACATAAACAAGAGTTCTCCCCATCTGAGGTTTTTACTACCTATTTTATGTTGCCAATCTTTATAGACAAAAATATCAACCATATATTCAACAAAAGATTATCTCTATTTCCACAGAGATTATTTGTGACTCAAAAAGATTTTTCTCATCCATTAGAATATAGTATTGTAACCCTAAGTAATACTAAGTACTTCTCTATACTGCCATTTATAATAGATTATTTAATTGAACGATTTATACACAGAGAGACCGTAAGAAGTGCACTCCCTGAGTCTTTTTCAGATAAAGAAGAATACTTGTTATATTCCGATAAAGATTTAAATGGTATTTTAACAAGATTTCCTAAAATAGAAATTTCGTTAAATGGAGAACTTAAAGAGCACTACAATATATTACAAAATAACAAACATAGAATGCAAAATGTTTTCTCAAGTGAAAACAGGGAAGTATTCTCTTATTTAGAAGATATCTAAAATGAAAGCTGCCGTCTTAAATTCTATAACGGCAGCTTTGCTCTTATTCTAGACAATAATTATTTCAGATATATCTTAAATTCTTTTTCACGCGCAAAATTCTCTCAGCTTTAGCCTCACATAAAGCAGCATAACTCCTTGTTCAGCTCCGCTATTTTTATCTGCGCCTGTAGTCAACAACCTTCTTTAATATACCTCTCATGCATTTTTTGCATTATTAAAGATCTTTTAGAAATAATCATCATCTGCATAATCCTTATAAGAAAGAATTTCTTTCATACAACCGCTAATTCTTCTTTACTCTTATGGTAATATTTTATCAACATATCCCTCTGTCTTTCCAATATTTCCATGAAATTCACTTTCACAAAAAGTCGATTTGGACGAAGAGTAAGAAACAATAACAGTGAGAAATAAATATTTTTTCATAGTCCAACATCCAAAAAATTAGATGAAGTGTTATCTAAATTATTTTCCCGTCCAGCTAATCCAGCCTCTACATTATCTGGGCTAGTACTAGGCCTAAGAAACTTATTGGAGTGTTGTTGAAAACCAGATGGAGCATCTTTCATCTCACATCCCTGCTCTCCCTCCTTCAATCTAGGTTCATCAGGAAAATAATTTTTCACATGTTCCCTGAATTTTTGACTTTGCATCATCTCGCTAGGTACGCCGTGAGCAGCATTATAAACACTCACTAAGTCTTGCTTTTTATTCGCCTGAAAGCCTCGATCCTTAAAGTATTGCTCAACATACTCCATCTGCTTATCAAAAGATAAGCCGCTAAGCTCATTCTTAGATATACCATAAATGGATAAATTACCTTGCATTTGATGATTTTTTTGTGATGAAGACTGGTTCAACAAGGCAAAATGCTCCTTCATTTCAGGGCTCTCCAAGATAGTAATAGTAGAACCTGCTTGAACATATTTTTCGCTGCTGACCATTCGATCCCCTTGATAATAATCGGAAACCCATGCGCCTTTTCCTTTATTGGCCGCTTGTACCCAAACACAAATATGACCAAACTCGTCACCTCCTTTACCATCTTTGACTCCAATACCGTGAGGAGCAATAAATGCTACTTGTCCATCTCGCGGAGTATACCCCGGAATAGTACCAAATCTATTAGTCACTTTCCCTCGAGCTACCACCTCCCATCCATAATGATTTTGCAATTCTCGTGCCATATCTGGTGCATTACCATGTTTTCGATTTTCAATCAACCCAGCCTCACGTAAAATTAGTGCAGAACCATTGGCACATAAACCAACGCGCCGTCCTCTATGATCAGGTGTATGAATCAAATGTTCAGGGGCATTATCAGATACTTTGCCACCAGTAATCCTTTGAATCATTTCATTTGCTTTCAACATTCCACGATGCGTGTAATCACTATTAATTGCATCAACCGCCTGCGGGGAATTGGAACCATGTTGTACGAATGATTTCAGATCCGGATTTCTAATACTCAAATCAAAAGTTCCTGCTGTCTCAAGAGAAATAACTGCTGCCAAATCATTCGGATGCACACCAATATTTTTAGCAACCCTAGCAATTGATTCTG
>CAUQSD010000042.1:0-17355 GCA_963520685.1 uncultured Kingella sp.
TGGCGGCGGGCGGTTTGTTGCTATGATACGGGGATTCCGATATACAAGGGTGGGTGCTTGCTGCCCACGCGTTTTGTGCCCGAAGGCAGCCTGAAACCGCACGGGCGGCAAGTATCTCTCCTACGAATTATGGCGGATTACAACAAAAACGATACAAAGCGGCGAACCAACGCCATCGCATGACCGGATTTTAATCCGCATCGTTTTGCCAAACAGGAACACGAACCATGAGCGCAAAATCCGCGTTTTTCATTGCGCTGGCGGCAGCCGTGCTGATGTTGCTGCCGTTGCTGGCAGAGCGGCACAGGCAAAAAAATCCGTTCGCCGCAAAAAATCCCAAGCTGCCGTATCTGCGCCGGCCGCTGATGACCCCGACCGAAACGGATGTTTACGCCGCACTTTTGGAAGCCCTGCCCGATTACATGGTCTTTGCCCAAGTGCAGGTATCGCGTGTGCTGGAAGTGCCGAAAAGCCGCGAAACGTATTACTGGTTCAACTTCGTCAGCCGCCTGAGCTACGATTTTGTCGTCTGCCGCGCCGACAGCACGCCGATTGCGGTCATTGAGGTGGACGATTGCAGCCACGAACGCGCCGAGCGGCAGGAAGCCGACAACCGCAAAAACAAGGCGACCGAGGCGGCGGGTGTGGCCGTTGTCCGCTGGCGGGTGGGGGAAACGCCGTCGCAGCAGGAAATCGCCAAACTCATCCGCAGGATAGACCGTCGGGCGGCAAAATGATTTTCAGGCTGCCCCATCGGCTTGGGGCAGCCTGAAACCTTAATTGATGCGGGTTTGGGATAAGACCGCAAATAGCAGGGCAGTTTGCGCAGGGTGTGCTGCTCTTGCTGCCCACGCGTTTTCAGGCTGAGGCCTTTGCAAAATTCTCATCTTTGGCGCATTTCTTCGCCATGCGCTTCTCGAATGCTTGAAAATATTTCAATATTCTCTGTGCGTTCTGCGATGCTATTGCTTTGAAATGCGCTCAAATCTGAGGTTTTGCAAAGGTCTCAGGCTGCCTTATTTGAACAGCAGCATCAGCACCAAGGCCACGGCGATGGCGGCCAACCAGAAATTCTGCCGCTGCTGGCTTTGCAGCAGGCGCAGATAGGTTTCGCGCATTTCGCGCCGGTGGTTTTCATCGGCCAGCGCATTGAGTTTGCGCGGCAGAGAAGGCAGGATTTCCGCCCAGTCGGGCGCTTCCTTTTTTAGGTTTCTGACAAGCGCGCGCAGCCCGATTTGCGAATCCGTCCATTTCACCAGAAACGGTTTTGCCGTCTGCCACAAATCCAAATCGGGGTCGAGCTGCCGCCCCAATCCTTCAATATTGAGCAGCGTTTTCTGCAACAGCACCAGTTGCGGCTGGATTTCCACGTTGAAGCGGCGGCTGGTTTCAAACAGGCGCATCAGCACCAGTCCGAATGAGATTTCCGCCAAAGGTTTGTTGAAAATGGGTTCGCACACGGCACGCACGGCGGCTTCCAAATCTTCGGCGCGTGTGTCGGGCGGAACCCAGCCGCTTTCTATGTGCGCCGTTGCCACGCGGTGGTAGTCGCGGTTGAAAAAGGCAAGGAAATTGATGGACAGATAGCGTTTGTCGTATTCGGTGAGGCTGCCGACAATGCCGAAATCCAACGCGATATAACGCCCGTCTGCCGCCACGAGAATATTGCCCGGATGCATGTCGGCATGGAAAAAGCCGTCGCGGAATACTTGGGTGAAGAAGATTTCCACGCCCCAGCGGGCCAAGCGGTGCAGGTCCGTGCCTTTGGCACGCAGGCGGGCAATATCGGATACGGGGGTGCCGTCCATCCATTCAATCGTGAGTACATCGCGGCTGCATAAATTGAAAAACACTTTCGGCACAATCAGCTTGTCGCTGCCGGCAAAGTTGCGGCCAAGCTGGCTGGCGTTGGCGGCTTCGCGCATCAAGTCCAATTCGTCGTGCAGGTATTTGTCAAACTCCGCCACCACTTCGCGCGGTTTCAGCCGCCGCCCGTCTGCAAACAGCCGCTCTATCCAGCCCGCACCGAAACGCATCAGTGCAAGGTCCTGCTCAATCACGGGGGCAAGGTTGGGACGCAGCACTTTCACTGCCACCGTTTCGCCGCCGGGCAAACGCGCCCGATGCACTTGGGCAACGGACGCGCTGGCGACAGGGATGTTTTCAAATTCGGCAAACAGTTCCGCAATCGGCCTGCCCAGTGATGCTTCAATCTGGCGGCGCGACAGCTCCGCATCAAACGGGGGAACTTTGTCTTGCAGTTTTGCCAGCTCCGCCGCGTAGTCGGGCGGCAGCAGGTCGGGGCGGGTGGAAAGCACCTGTCCGAGTTTGACGAAAATCGGTCCCAGCCCTTCCAACGCCAGCCGCAGTCGCACAGGCAGCGGCTCGGCGGCGAGACGGTGCGATTGGGGCAGCGCGTGCAGCAGTTTTTGCAGCCACAGCGGGCGCACATGCGGAACGATGATGTCGGAGAGTCCGTAGCGGTAGAAGGTTTTGGCGATAACGGCGGAACGGGAGAGCCATTTCATGGGCGGTTTCCGGAAGCAGCGGGAAGGGGACGGATTATAAGGGATTGGGGGCAAGTTTTCAGGCTGCCTGAAAGGCGGTTTGCGTAGGGGTGGGCACTTGTTGCCCACGCGTGGTTTTAAGGCAGCCTGAAAGGCAGAAAACCGGTTTTCAGGCTGCCTCTGTCTTTCCAACCCGCTGCGAAACCCCGATAATCCGCGCTTTCCCATTCGGAGACACCCCAATGATTCGCGTAGAGCAACTGAATTTCTACTACGGCGAGCGGCAGGTGCTGCACGACATCAATCTGGAACTCGCCCAAGGCAGCATTACCGGCCTTATCGGGCCGAACGGCGCGGGCAAATCCACGCTGATGCGCTGTCTTGCAGGACTGGAAAGCCCGCAGTTCGGGCGCGTGCTGCTGGACGGCGTGCCGCTTTTTGACAACCTGCGCGCAAGTTACGCCAAGCTGGGCTATCTGCCCGATTTTTTCGGCCTGTCCGAAGGGCTTACCGTGGTGCAGTGCTTTGCCTATGCCGCCAAGGCACGCGGCGTGGCAGATGCGGCTCTTGCGCCCGTCGTCACCGAAACCGCGCGGCTGCTCGGCTTGGAAGACAAGCTGAACCGCGAAGTGGGTACCTTGTCGCGCGGGCAGAAGCAGCGTGTCGGCATCGGGCAGGTGATTGTCCACCGTCCGCAATTCCTGCTGCTGGACGAACCTGCCAGCGGTTTGGACCCCGAAGCGCGGCACGAGCTTTCGCGCCTACTGCTGCAACTTAAAGCCAACGGCATGAGCATTCTTGTGTCCAGCCACATCCTGTCGGAGTTGGACGAATACTGTACCCATATGCTGATTATCAAAAACGGGCGCATTCAGGCGCACCAGCCGCTGCATCAGGATAATGCGCCGCAACAGACCGTTGCCCTGTCTTTCGTGGGCGGTGCGGATGAAACCGTTCTGTCCGCCGTGCGCCGCCTGCCGCAAGTGCTGCATGCGGAAGCAAAGGACGGCGGCATTTGGGTTGAACTGGTGCAGGGCGACGATGTGCGTGCCGAGCTGTTGCGCGCCCTTGTTGTGCAGGGGATGCCGCTGTCCGAAGTCCGCCACATCAAAGCCACGCTGCTGGAAAGCTATCAAGGCAGCCTGAAAACCAATCACGCCCAAACGCGCGGCCGCGAATAGGAGAAGCACCATGAATTCCGTCAAAATTCCCAAAATCCGCATCAATGCCGAATGCCAACGCCTGCTGTGGCTGAACCTGAATATCGGTTTGATTGCGGGTGCCTTGCTGATTAATGCCCTGTTTTATGCGGCGGTTGAAGACCAGCGGAACTACCGTTTCGTTGCCACAATCGGCATCATCGTGTCCGCCTTAATCGGCAGCGTGCTGTTGGAACGCAGCATGAGGCAGGATTTCCGCAACAATCTGTTTGACCAACTGCGCATGTCGTCGCTGTCGCCGTGGCAGATGGCCTATTCGCGCGTTCTTGCCGCGCCTGTGCTGGCTTGGGTGATATTCGCCGTCAATTGGCTGGCGCTGGTTGTTTTGAGTGGCGGGGAGGATACGTTTTCGCGGTGGGATTGCATGGCACTGCCGCCGTTGGCATGGGCAACCGCCTGCACCCTGCTTGCCAATGCCGTCCAGCACAACCGTGCCCATACGCAATGGTCGGGCGCGCTGGTGCAACTGGTGCTGCTGTATATGGTGGTGCACGTGTTTATGATGGATGCCGATTGGCCACGCACATATTTTGTTGATGCCGCTGGCAGCCAGCCCGTATTTGATGAACGGAATTGGTCTGGTTCGTGGCTGCATTTTTCGTCCAACAGCGTGCTGCTTGCCGTTTTTGCCTCCATCGGGCTGAATGCCGCCATGGCGCAGCGGATGCACCTGCGTCCCGCCGGCCGCGTGTTCACCCTGCTTGCGCTGGCCTCGCCGCTGCTGGTGTGGCAGATATTGTTCATGCTGCCTGCTGCTGTTGCCGCCGTTTTGTCCCAATGTTGGGGTATTTGCGCAATTCTTTCGTTTGCCATGCAGGACAACACTCCCGAACGGTTCAAACGCATCCCCGCCGCCTTCAAATCAGGCAGCCTGAAAAACATTGCCGATGCGCTGCCCGCATGGGTCGTGTTGTTGCCGCTCAGTTTCATTGCCGCCGTTGCCGCACTCGGTATGGACTCGGCGAGCACAGTAACCCTTATGCTTCCGGGATACGGATGGCTGGCCGTTTTCGGTACGGCCATGCTGCTCGCCCCCCGCATCCGCATCGGCAGCTACAACCGCATCACCACCGCATTGGCGGCATATCTGCTGTTGCGCTGGCTAGTCGGGCTGTTCTGAGTCTGAATCGGCGGAAAGGGCAGCCTGAAAACCTGCTGCTTCTTTTCTTTGCGCTGCTGTCCAAAACCAGTATAATGCCGCTTTTTTCAGGCACGTAGCTCAGTTGGTTAGAGCACCACCTTGACATGGTGGGGGTCGTTGGTTCGAGTCCAATCGTGCCTACCAGAATTCATTGGGAACAACACAGGTTTCTGGAAAACTTTGGTTGTTCCCTTTTGCTTGCCCGCCGCAGCGCCTTTCAGGCTGCCACATGTTTTCAGGCAGCCTTCCCGCACATTAGGAGGGCTGCCTGAAAACCGTTTTCCGTGCGGCAGCGCACACGCAGTTTCAGGCTGCCTTGGCACATGGAATGCGCGGGCAATGGATATCCCTTCCCGCTCCTGTATTTAATTTTATTAGTTAAAACAATTTACTGATTAACAAGGAATATTTAAAGTGCTCAACATCACCCTGCCCGACGGCAGCATCCGCCAATACGAATCCCCCGTCACCGTTGCCCAAATCGCCGCATCCATCGGCTCCGGATTGGCCAAAGCCACCGTGGCAGGCAAAGTGAACGGCGTATTGCGCGATGCCTGCGACCCGATTACCGAAGATGCCGCCGTGCAAATCATCACACCCAAAGACCCCGAAGGCGTGGAAATCATCCGCCACTCCTGTGCGCACTTGGTCGGCCATGCCGTCAAGCAGTTGTTCCCCAACGCGAAAATGGTCATCGGTCCCGTGATTGAAGACGGCTTTTATTACGATATCGCCGCCGAAAAACCGTTCACGCCCGAAGACATGAAAGCGATTGAAGAACGCATGAAGCAGCTCATCAACCAAGATTACGATGTGATTAAAAAAATGCTGCCGCGCGCCGAAGTGATTGAAATCTTCAAGCAGCGCGGCGAAGACTACAAACTGCGGTTGGTGGACGACATGCCCGAAGTTACCGAAATGGGCATGTATTTCCATCAGGAATATGTGGACATGTGCCGCGGCCCGCACGTGCCCAACACACGCTTTTTAAAGAACTTCAAGCTGACCAAAATGTCCGGCGCATACTGGCGCGGCGACAGCAACAACGAACAGTTGCAGCGCATTTACGGCACGGCATGGGCCAGCAAAGACGAACTAAAAGCCTACATCACGCGCATTGAAGAAGCCGAAAAACGCGACCACCGCAAACTCGGCCGCCAGCTCGACCTGTTCCACCTGCAAGACGAAGCGCCCGGCATGGTGTTCTGGCATCCGCGCGGCTGGACGCTGTGGCAGGTCATCGAGCAGCACATGCGCCGCGAATTAGACGCGGCGGGCTACCGCGAAGTGAAAACGCCGCAAATCATGGACAAAACGTTTTGGGAGAAATCCGGCCACTGGGCGAACTACAAAGACAACATGTTCCTCACCGCCTCCGAAAAACGCGAATACGCCGTCAAACCCATGAACTGCCCCGGCCATGTGCAGATTTTCAACAACACGCTGCGCTCCTACCGCGACCTGCCCATGCGTTTGGCGGAATTCGGCTCGTGCCACCGCAACGAACCTTCCGGCGCGCTGCATGGCCTGATGCGCGTGCGCGGCTTCGTGCAGGATGACGCGCACATCTTCTGCACCGAAGACCAGATTGCCGAAGAAACCCGCAAATTCAACCTGTTGGTGATGAAAATCTATCAGCAGTTCGGCTTTGAAAACGTCAGTGTCAAACTTTCGCTGCGCCCCGAACAGCGCGCCGGTTCGGACGAAATTTGGGACAAGGCCGAACAAGGCCTGCGCGACGCGCTCACCGCCTGCGGTGTTGAATGGCAGGAATTGCCCGGCGAAGGCGCGTTCTACGGCCCGAAAGTGGAATACCACATCAAAGACGCGCTCGGCCGCTCGTGGCAATGTGGCACCATCCAGCTCGACTTCGTGCTGCCCGAACGCTTGGATGCGGAATACGTGGCCGAAGACAACAGCAAAAAACGCCCCGTGATGTTGCACCGCGCCATTTTGGGCTCGCTGGAACGCTTCATCGGCATCCTGATTGAAGAACACGCCGGCTCGTTCCCGCTGTGGCTTGCGCCCGTGCAGATGGTGGTGATGAACATCACCGAAAAACAGGCGGACTACTGCCGTGAAGTGGTGGAAAAACTCAAAGCCGCCGGCTTCCGCGCCGAACTGGATTTGCGCAACGAAAAAATCGGCTACAAAATCCGCGACAACAGCCAAATGCGTTATCCCTACCAAATCGTGGTGGGCGACAAGGAAATGGAAAACGGCCAAGTCGCCGTGCGCCGCAAAGCGGAAGATTTGGGCAGCCTGAAAGTGGAAGACTTTGTGGCGCTGCTGCAAAGTGAATTGGCAGGATTGAGATAATGGTTTTCAGGCTGCGTCAAAACCTTTTCAGGCAGCCTGAAAACCAGTAGAATCACGCAAATTTACGTTTTGTAGAAAACGCATTTTCTTAACCTTAGTTTAATAGGAGCATCATCATCGCACAGCAAGAACGCGAAGCACGGATAAACGGCGAAATCACAGCCAAAGAAGTGCGCCTAATCAGTAGCACGGGCGAGCAGCTCGGTGTCGTCAGCCTAAAAGAAGCTTTGGCTATGTCCGAAGAACAAGACGTGGATTTGGTAGAGATTTCTCCAACTGCCAAACCTCCCGTATGCAAGCTGATGGACTATGGCAAATACAAATACGAGCAGTCTAAAAAGCGGGACGAAGCCAAGAAAAAGCAAAAACAGGTGCAGATTAAAGAAATTAAATTCCGCCCAGGAACAGATGACGGCGATTACAATATAAAAATGCGGAAAATCAGAGAGTTTTTGGCAGATGGCGATAAAGTGAAAATCACACTGCGTTTTCGCGGGCGAGAAATGGCGCATCAACAAATCGGTGCACAGCTTTTGGAACGTGTGAAAGCAGACTTGGCGGAAGAAGCCCAAGTGGAGCAGTTCCCTAAGATGGAGGGTCGCCAAATGGTTATGATGGTTGCGCCCAAAAGAAAATAATTCTATAATCATCCGTTTCCTGATTTAAGCCGCGTCAGGAAACGTTTTATTTGCAGCGGCCAAAAACCGTGGTTTCGGGTCTGCAAGTATTGGTTTGCCAATCGCCCGATGCCTTATCTTATAAAACAAAATGGAGTTTTCCCATGCCAAAAATGAAAACCAAGTCCAGCGCGAAAAAACGCTTTAAAGTATTGGGCGGCGGCGGTGTAAAACGCGGCCATGCGTTCAAAAGCCATATCCTGACGAAAAAAACCACCAAAACCAAACGCAAACTGCGCGGTACTTCAATGGTGAATTCACGTGATATGCTGTCCGTTTCTAAAATGCTGCCCTACGCTTAAAAGGAGTTTGAAATATGCCACGCGTAAAACGCGGTGTAACCGCACGAGCCCGTCATAAAAAAGTCATTGCGTTAGCCAAAGGCTATCGTGGTCGCCGCAAAAATGTTTACCGCATTGCCAAACAGGCGGTGATGAAAGCCGGCCAGTATGCCTACCGTGACCGCCGACAGCGCAAACGTCAGTTCCGTCAGTTGTGGATTGCCCGTATCAATGCAGGTGCGCGTTTGAACGGTTTGTCATACAGCAAGTTCATGAACGGCTTGAAACGCGCTGCCATCGAATTGGATCGTAAAGTATTGGCCGATTTGGCTGTGTTTGACAAAGCCGCCTTCGCACAATTGGTTGAACAGGCCAAAGCGGCATTGGCTTAACCAAAGTTTTGAAACAAGGAAATCTGTCTGTCAGGTTTCCTTGTTTTTATTCGCCGTTTCAAACTGCCTGTTATTATGAAACTGTCCACCCCTCCGCTTGCGCCGAAAGTGGTTAGTGCGCTGGAAAAACTGAATATTGTTACACTTGCTGATTTGCAGCGCATCAATCCCTGCCGTACGTTTCTGTTGCTGCAAAAAACTGGTTTGGGTGTCACACGCAGTGTGTTTTGGCGGTTGGTTGCGCTGAATTTACGAAAAACGGTGGCGGAGTTAAGTGATGCCGAGCGGGTATTTTGGCAAAACGCACTGGATAATGCGCTACCGGTTGCGATGTTTCCATCGGCTGCAGAAATGGAAAAGTTTATGCGTGCCGCGCTTAGCCAAGCAGAACAGGCTTTGGCGGCAGGGGAAGTGCCGGTTGGTGCGGTTGTGGTGCGGGACGGGCAGATTATTGCGCAGGCGTATAACCGCTGTGTTGCCGACAGCGACATCAGCCGCCATGCGGAGATACAGGCACTTGCGCAGGCGGGAAAGCAACTTGGCAGTTACCGGTTGGCGGACTGTGATGTTTACGTTACGCTTGAACCGTGCAGTATGTGTGCAGGAGCGCTGATTCAGGCGCGAGTGGCGCGAGTGGTATTTGCAGCCTGTGAGCCGAAAACGGGCGCGGCAGGCAGCGTGTTGGATTTGTTTGCCGAGAAGCGGCTGAATGCGCACACGGCGGTGTTTGGCGGTGTGTTGGCTGATGAGGCGGGTGCGCTACTGCGCTGTTTTTTTGCAAATAAACGCAAAAAATCGCAAATGCTGTGAAATGGCTCTTGACATTTAACCCAATATAACCATATTAAAACGCAACTTAATATTGTGTTGCGTATAATCCGCACCTGTTTGCCTGATAAAACAGGCGGCAAATAATAAAAGAAAAGGAAAATAATACAGATGAGTAACGCTTTGGCATTAACCGTTCCAAGCGGGCATGGCAGCTTGGAGCAATATATCCACACAGTGAACAGTCTGCCGATGTTGTCGTTGGAAGAAGAGACTTCATTGGCGAAACGCCAGCTTCGCGGTGATTTGGAAGCGGCAAAACAATTGATTCTGTCGCATCTGCGCGTGGTGGTTTCCATTGCGCGCGGCTATGACGGCTACGGATTGAATCAGGCCGATTTGATACAGGAAGGCAATATCGGGCTGATGAAGGCGGTCAAACGTTTTGAGCCAACCCATGGTGCGCGCCTTTTTTCGTTTGCCGTACATTGGATTAAGGCTGAAATCCATGAATTTATTCTGCGCAACTGGCGGCTTGTCCGCGTTGCGACAACCAAGCCGCAGCGCAAGCTGTTTTTTAACCTGCGGAGCATGCGCAAGAGCTTGAAAGCACTCAGCCCGAAAGAGGCGCAGGATATTGCCGACGATTTGGGCGTGAAGTTGTCGGAAGTGCTGGAAATGGAACAGCGCATGACGGGCGGCGATGTGCCATTGCTGGCAGACAACAGTGATGACGACGACAACAGTTTCGCACCGATTGATTGGTTAAGCGACAGCGACAGCGAACCCAGCCGACAGCTTGCCAAAAAGGCGCATTATGCTTTGCAAACGGAAGGTTTGCAGAATGCGCTGTCTCAGTTGGACGAACGAAGCCGCCGTATTGTGGAGACCCGCTGGTTGCAGGACGACGGCGGTTTGACGCTGCACGAGCTGGCTGCCGAATACGGTGTTTCCGCCGAACGAATCCGTCAGATTGAGGCGAAAGCCATTCAAAAGCTGCGCAGCTTTATGGCGGGAAGCGAAGACGACATGGAAAATGTGTAACGTGTCATGCAGACAAAATAAAACCGATGATTGTGAAATCATCGGTTTTTGTGTTTTGGGCAGCCTGAAAATTATTGATGCCCGATTCTGCGGTTTTGGTTTTCAGGCTGCCTTTTGCTGTTTTGCACGGTGAATTCGCCCTCAATAATATCGTCGTTGTCCTGCCGGTTGGGGCGGTAGGCAAAGCCTTCGGATTGGTGTGTGCCGGGTTGGGATGGCGGTCTGCTGCCAAAGGGCAGCAGTAGGAGTAGGGCGGCGATGTCGGATATAAAGCCGGGCAGCATCAGCAGGAAGGCGGCAACGGGAAGGCGGATGGGATAGAGAAGCTGGTAGGGCGACAGTCCGCCGCTTCGTAATATTCCTCCTGCCATTAGAAGCTGCGATAGGCCTGCACTGCGCTTCATTAGAAATGAACCTGCCATAAAAGACAGAATCAGCAGCCCAAACGTTGCCAATCCGCCGATAAGTTTGACAACCAAAAAAATGGAAAGCAGCTCGGCGGCAACCATGGCCAGTAGGAAAAGACCCAAGTATTGCATGAGAATCTTTCGTGTGAATCAGTAAAACGAATGTTTATAAGGGGATGGCGGACGGTTTTACAAGCACAGCAGGCATCGGGCGGATGTAAAAAGCCGTAAACAGGCGGGCTTGCTGTATAATGCGGCATTTGTGCAACAATGGTTTTCAGGCTGCCTGAAATGGATCGATTCGCCAAACTGCTGCCGTTTGCCGCCGCGCTGGTTTTATCGGCGTGTGCGGGATATGCCGCCCAGAGCTGCCGCCATGCGGGCGCGGGCTATTACTGTGTGAAACAGGGCGATACGCTTTACCGCATCGGCAAGCGCTTCGGTGTGCCGGTGGACAGCCTGAAACGTTGGAACGGCCTGTCCGGCAACCACATTCAAGCGGGGCAGATGCTGCGTGTGTCGGATGGCGGGCGCGTTCGTCGTGTGCAGCAGAAACCTTTGCCGCAGCCGCAGCCGTATTCTGCGCCGCAGCCCGTTCAGGCTGCCTATGTTCCGCTGCGGATGCCGGTTACCGGCGGCACGGTGGTGCGTGGTTTCGGCGGTGGCAGTAGGGGAATGGATATCGCTGCGCCGCAGGGTACGCCTGTTTATGCGGCGGCGGACGGGCAGGTGATTTATGTCGGCGAGGCGGTGCGCGGCTACGGCAGGCTGGTGCTGGTTCGCCACAGCCGCATGCTGGTTACTGCATACGGCAACAACGGCAGCATCGCCGTTTCCCCAAACCAGTGGGTGCGCGCAGGGCAGCAGCTTGCCACAGTGGGCAGTACGGGGCGTGCGGACGGTGTCAGCGCGCTGCATTTTGAAGTTCGGGACGGCGGCACGGCGGTGGATCCGTCCCGCTATCTGCGCTGAGTGCCGTGTTTTTCAGGCTGCCTTTCAGAAAAGAAATCCGAATGCCGTTAAAGCATCCCGTCTCTGCCGGTTCACGCAAAAGCAGTTTGAAAACTGCTTTGAGACTGCCCGCCGCCGTGCTTATCCTGTTTCAGGCTGCTTGCACATCAGTGTTGTGGAACGGCGGCGTTTACGATGCCGACCGCGCCATTGAAACCAACACTGCCGTGCGCACCGAATCCGACCGCATTGTTGCCATGACGCTTGTCCCGCAGTCGGCGCAAAACCCGCTTTCAGGCAGCCTGATGATGTTGGGCGGGCGGTATTGGTATGCCGTGCGCCCGCCGGTGTCGTACAGTTTGGCGCAGACGTTGCAGGCGGGGCTTTCGCAGCCTTACCGCATTGTTGCACCGTATAGTGGACTGCCGCGCCGAAGTCTGCCCGTGCGGATTACCGACCAAAACCATTTTTACAGCAGCTTCTGCTTGGATTACACACTTTCAGGCAGCCTGAAAAGCCGCGAAGAGACCGTTTTGCAGTCGCTCGGCTTCCAGCAGCAGCAACGCAGCAGCGAATACCGCAAATGTTTCGCCGCCGCCGGCACGGTGTACCGCAGCCCACCTGAGGGCGGTGCATATACCGCGTTCGTGCAGGCCGTTCCCGCCGAACTCTCGTTTCAGGAAAAGAAAACCAATGTGCGGCGCAACAAGCTCGTCCGCAACGTGTTGTTCACCCCTGTCGCACTGGCGGCAGACACCATCAGCGGCATTCTGATGATGCCCGTGCTGCTGCTTGGCGATTTGTTTTGAGGAAAACGTATGAAACACATCAAACCGCTGTTGCTCGCCGCCGTGCTGCTTGCCGCCTGCGGACGGCAGACCGACAAAGTCGGCGAAGCCAGCACCGAGTTCAACCTGTTGGGTAAAAACGACCGCATAGAAATCGAAGCATTCGATGACCCCGACGTGCGCGGCGTGTCCTGCTTTTTGTCCTACGCCAAAAAAGGCGGGCTGAAAGAAACCGTCAATCTGGAAGAAGACGCATCCGATGCGGGCGTGTCCTGCGTGCAGACCGCTCCCGTGGTGGAATACAGCGAAAGCGTGGTTGCCAAACCGCGCCAAGTGTTCAGACGGAGTGCCAGTTTCGCCTTCAAAAGCATGCAAATCATGCGTTATTACGATGTCAAGCGCAAAGCCTTTGCCTACATGGTTTACAGCGACAAAGTATTGGAAGGCTCGCCCAAAAATTCGTTGAGCGCGTTTTCGTGCTACGGTTCGGCTGCTGCCGCGCCCGCAGCCGGCGCGTCCCAGCCTGCGGACGGCAGACAGGTTTTCGGCGCGTGCATCGTGGAAACCGCCGCCCGTTAGCGTTTCAGGCTACCTGTAAAAACAAAGGTTTGCAGATGAATCGCAAAAAAGCATTTCGCCCAAGCGGGCAAACTCCATTAGAATAACGTTTCTTTACGTTTTTCAGGCTGCCTTTCGGCAGATTCGGCATCCCGCATCGAGGACACAACCATGACCGACTGCATTTTCTGCAAAATCGCCAAGAAAGAAATCCCCGCCGGCACAGTGTATGAAGACGACGATATGTTCTGCTTCAAAGACATCAACCCCGCCGCGCCCGTGCATCTGCTGCTGATTCCCAAAATACACATGGAATCGCTCGCCGATGCCGCTCCCGAACACCAAGCCCTTTTGGGAAAAATGATGCTGAAAGTCCCGCAAATTGCCCGCGAACACGGCTTGGCAAAAGGTTTCAAAACACAGATAAACACAGGCAGGGCAGGGGGGCAGGAAGTATTCCACCTGCATGTGCATATTTTGGGTAACCCCGCCTGAATGCCGTTTCAGGCAGCCTGAAAAAGGAAGCACGCCATGTTTTCCAAAGACATCCTGCTGCAACAGCTTAAAGAAGAGTTTTTAAGCGGATGGAAGCCGTTTGAAATCATTTGGCTGCTGGTATTTGTCGGTGCACAGATATTTGCCTATATGCAGCAGCCCGATTCGCTTTTGGCGATGGTGTCCGGTATATCGGGTATCATCTGCGTGGTGCTGGTAAGCAAGGGCAAGGTCAGCAATTATCTGTTTGGGCTGATTTTTGCCTACACTTATTTTTACGTTGCATGGGGCGCGAACTACATCGGCGAGATGAATTCTGTGCTGTATGTCTATCTGCCTGCGCAGTTTGTCGGCTATTTCACCTGGAAAGCCAACATGAAGAAGGATGAAGACGGCAGCCGGACGGTTGCCGCAAAATCGCTCACGCCCAAAGGCTGGGCGGTGATGCTTGCCGTCATCATTATCGGCACGCTGCTGTTTGTGGAGGCGCTGAAAGCCGCAGGCGGCAGCTCCACCGGTTTAGACGGGTTGAGCACCGTCATTACCTTTGTGGCGCAGTTGATGATGGTGCTGCGCTACCGCGAACAATGGCTGCTCTGGATTGTACTCAATGTGGTATCCATTGCGCTGTGGGCAAAAACACCCGCCATGTATCTGATGTATGGCGCGTATCTTGTTAATTCCGTTTACGGCTATTGGAACTGGACGCGGTTGGCGAAGCAGAAAACCGCCGCTGCGCAGATATAGTTTTTTGTTTTAGCGTTTTAGATAAGGAAAACGAATCATGGGTTTGACTTCAATTTGGCACTGGTTGATCGTATTGGCGATTGTGGTGCTGGTGTTCGGTACGAAAAAGCTGCGCAATGTCGGCAAAGACTTGGGCGGTGCGGTGCACGACTTCAAAGAAGGCTTGGAAAAGGGCGGGCAGCCTGAAAACGGTGCTGCCGCAAAAAAAGACGAAGCGATAGAACACCAAAACGACAAACAAGCATAGCCCATGTTTGATTTCAGCTTTACCGAAATGCTTTTGGCAGGTGTGGTCGCCCTGATTGTATTGGGGCCGGAACGCCTGCCGAAAGTTGCGCGCACGATGGGCGAATGGGTGGGCAAAATCCAGCGTTTGGCGACGGGTGTGAAGCAGGAATTGGTAACACACGGCGAATATGCCGAGCTGGCGAAGATGAAGCAGGATTTGGCCGACACGGCGGCCGAAATCAAGCAGGATTTGCATGATTTCGGCAAGCGGGTGGAAAACGAAACCCAAGAAATCGCCCGGCAGACGCAGGACATTGCCAAACAGGCAGAAGCCGACACGCGTCCCGCTTGGGAACGCCTGCCCGAGCAGAAAACGCCCGCCGATTTCGGCATGGAAACCGATGAGACGGGCGCGCCTGTTTTCAGGCAGCCTGAAAGTGCGGTTTATGTGCCGCAGCCGCCCGCAGCCGCCCTGCAAGGCAAGTCCCTGCGCAAGCAGGCGATGGCGCGCAAACGCGAAACCCGCCCGCGCCGCCGCCCGCCCGTGCCGAAATTGAGGAGCCGCCGATGAGTAGCGAAACCGTGCCGGACGGCGGGCAGGCGCAGCCGCTGGTAGAGCATCTTTACGAGCTGCGCCGCCGCTTTATGTGGGCAGTGGCGGGTATCGCCGCCTGTTTTTTTGCCATCGTGCCGTTTGCCCAGCCGCTGTATGCTTTTGTGGCGCAGCCGCTGATGTCGGTGCTGCCGCAGAATACCAGCATGATTGCAACCGATGTCATTGCGCCGTTTTTCGTACCAATCAAGGTTGCCCTGATGGCGGGTTTTCTTGCTGCACTGCCGAATACGATGTATCAGATTTGGGCATTTGTCGCGCCCGCGCTTTATCAGCATGAAAAGCGGCTGATTGTGCCGCTTGTGCTGTCCAGCATCCTGTTGTTTTTGGGCGGCATGGCGTTCTGTTATTTTTTGGTGTTCCCCGTTATTTTTAAGTTTTTTGCAGGCATGACGCCCGTCGGCGTGGCGATGGCAACCGATATAGACAAATATCTGTCGTTCGTGTTGGGAATGTTTGTCGCGTTTGGCATGACGTTTGAAATTCCCGTCGTGGTGGTGCTGCTTTACCGTATGGGCGTGATTTCGTTTGCCCAGCTTGCCGCCGCGCGTCCTTATGTGGTGGTGGCATCGTTTATTGTTGCCGCCGTTATTACGCCGCCCGATGTGCTCTCGCAAATTCTGCTCGCCGTGCCGATGATATTGCTGTATGAGGGCGGGCTTTTGGTCTGCCGCGTCGTGCGCCCGCGTGCCAAAGATACCGCTGCGTCCGAAGAGGCAGCCTGAAAACCGCTTCCCCGCTATAATCGTCCCCGTTTTTATAAGGAATGTGGCATTTTATGAAAAAGAACCTGCTAACCGTTGCCGTTGCCGTCGCCGTTGCACTTTCAGGCTGCGCCGCCAAAGACAAGCCCAAAACATCCAAAGCCGACCGCGAGGCCGTTAAAACGCAAGGTTGGAGCAACGACCAGCTTTACCGCGAAGCCCGCAACGAGCTGGATGGCGGCAACTATGAACGTGCGGCAAGACTGTATGACGTTCTGCGCGCCCGCCAGGCTCCCGGCCGCTATACCGAGCAGTCGCTTTTGGATTCCGCCTATGCGTATTACAAAAACCAAGAGCCCGCGAAAGCCTTGTCGCTGCTGAGCCGCTTTGAAACCAATTATCCCGCCAGTGTGGATATGGATTACGCCCTGTATCTGCGCGGGCTGGTTTTGTTTGACGAAGACCCGTCGTTTCTGCGCAAGCTTGCCTCGCAGGATTGGTCTGACCGCGACCCCGAAGCCAACCGCCGTGCCTACCGCGCCTTTGAGCAGCTTGTAAACCGTTATCCTTCAAGCAAATACGCCGAAGACGCAACCAAGCGCATGGCGCAGCTTGTGGATGCACTGGGCGGACACGAACTGGCCATCGCCCGCTATTACGCCAAGCGTGGTGCCTACATCGCCGCCAATAACCGCGCGCAGGAAGTCATCAAGCAGTTCCAGAATACCCGTTATGTGGAAGAAGCCTTGGCGATTATGGCGTATTCGTATGGCAAGATGGGCAACGTGCAGTCTGCGGAGGACACGCGGCGCGTATTGCAGCAGAACTTCCCGAACAGCCCCTATCTGCAAAAGCCGTGGGCGGCAAACGACATGCCGTGGTGGCGTTATTGGAAATAGCACCGCAGGCGGGCGCAGCGTTTTCAGGCAGCCTGAAACGCCCGCCCGTTTTTTGATGCCGGTGCGCATTGGGAACAGCGCGTATCCGCCAAACGCAGCCCCGTATTGCGTACATCAATATCTTTAAGGAACAAGGATGACGAAAAAAGTATTATTCGCCGCCGCACTTTTAGCGGCAGCATGGGCAAACGCCGCCCCCAGCGAAGCAGAAACCGCGCATTACCGCCAAACCATGAGCGCAGCAGGCAAAGATTTGGCAGCGGGGCGCGCCGAGGCAGCGTTCGCCAAAATCAAACCGTTGGCAGAGCAGGGCTTTGCCCAAGCGCAATACGCCGTCGGCACGATGTATCACGACGGCGAAGGCGTGGCACAGGATAAAGCCCAGGCAGCCGCGTGGTATCGCAAGGCGGCGGCGCAGCGGCAGCATCCCGAAGTGGTGCGCTTGGCGGAAGAAGCTTTGGAAAGCATCCGCTGAATACCGGTTTTCAGGCTGCCTGAAACTTCGCTTTGCCGCGTTTTCAGGCAGCCTGAAAAACGTTAAAATAACGCAGTTTTATTTAAAATAGGGGCTTAGGAAGCAAAATCACTCAATATAGTGATAAGCTTCTGAAATGAA
>CAUQSD010000043.1:0-17266 GCA_963520685.1 uncultured Kingella sp.
TTTCAGACCTGGCATTATCCACCACAACGGTATAGACCCGTCCGTTGCGTTTCAGGATGCCGAAGACAACCACTTTTCCTGCCGCACCGCGACCGCGTCTGCCCTTGCGGTGTCCGCCGAAATAGCTTTCGTCCAACTCGACAGAGCCCTCGAAAACCTCATCGGCAGCCAAGGCTAAATGATGGTTGATGACCATACGGATTTTGCGGTAGAACAGGACTGCCGAATTGGGATGGGTACCCAAAATATCGGCGGCGGAACGGGCGGTAACTTCGAGTACAAAAAAACGGAGCAGTTCTTTCTGTACTTTTTTCTTTAATTTGCAGTGTGTTATCTTCATATTTTGAGGGTAACATATCTGCTAATCTAGTACAGCCCCTAAAAATTTCCGAGAAGCAGTATTTGTCATAATAAATTTCCTTTTATCTTAGGCAATAAAAAATATAAAATTTAATTACAATTTTTTTCTTTTGTTACACGAATATCACCTCCTTTCGGTATTTTATAAATGTATGCTGTTGAATCAAACCTATATCCATCTCCAAAAGATACATATTTCATTAACCTGTTACCTTTTTTAATAAAATAATCGCCTGATTTATTTTCATATTTCGGGCATATATATTTTTCATTCTCATCTGAAGGGTCATAGCAATAATAGACGAATAATTTATTTCCAATAATTTTCCCTTTCAATTTACCAGACCATGTCTTTATTGCTGATGCTGACCATTCACCTGATACCAACCTACCCTTCTGTTTAAATTTAAACCAACCGGTGGAATTAAACTCACATCCTTCATAACGCCCGCCCCATTCCCCTGAAAAATCCGGAATTTTCTTGGAACTCGCATAAGACAATTCAGAAGCAAATAACAAGTATGTAATAACCATATAAAACAGTTTTTTCATCATTAAATCCCCATTAAGTTTCAAATAATTCATCTCATTTTATTTTCCATAATTAAAATATGAAAATATTGACATATACAATCCCAACTTTTATAGAATGGATACCTACCCACACAGTTTCAGGCTGCCTTCTTAAGACAGCTGAAATGCGCAGACAGTAAATACCCATCCTATTTTTTCCAAAACACGTTTTATAAAGAATGGAAGCCGGATTTATTCCACCCGAACGTTTCTATCAAAAACCATCACGGCTCAATTTTCTCCGCCCCGCCCAAATACGGACGCAATGCGGTGGGAATATTGATGCTGCCGTCTGCATTCTGATGGTTTTCCAGCAGTGCGACCAGCGTGCGGCCCACTGCCAATCCCGAGCCGTTGAGCGTGTGGACAAGGCGGTTTTTGCCGTTTTCGTCCTTGAAGCGGGCTTTCATGCGGCGGGCTTGGAAATCTTCGCAGTTGGAGCAGCTTGAAATTTCGCGATAGGTGTTTTGTGCGGGCACCCATACTTCCAAATCGTAGGTTTTGGCCGCGCCGAAACCCATGTCGCCCGTGCATAGCGTAATCACGCGGTAGGGCAGTTCCAAAAGCTGCAAAATCCGTTCTGCGTGCGACACCATTTCTTCCAATGCGGCATAAGAGGCATCGGGATGGGCAATCTGTACCATTTCTACTTTGTCAAACTGGTGCTGGCGAATCAGCCCGCGCGTGTCTTTGCCGTGCGCGCCCGCCTCGCTGCGGAAACAGGGCGAATGCGCGGTGAATTTCAGCGGCAGGTCTTTTTCGGGAACGATGCTTTCGCGCACGATATTGGTCAGCGTTACTTCGGCGGTGGGAATCAGATATTGCGACAGCTTGCTTTCGTCGCCGCCGCGGGTAACGTGAAACAGGTCTTCGCCGAACTTGGGAAGCTGCCCGGTTCCCAGCAGCGCGCCCTCGCTGACGATATAGGGGGTGTAGCACTCGGTATAGCCGTGCTGCTGCGTGTGTGTGTCCAACATAAACTGCGCCAGCGCGCGGTGCAGGCGGGCGGCTTTGCCTTTCATCAGGCTGAACCGTGCGCCTGAAAGCTCTGCCGCTTTTTCAAAATCCAAGCCCAAGGCTTCGCCCAAATCCACGTGGTCTTTAACGGCAAAACCAAAGGCGCGCGGCGTGCCCCGGCGGCGCACTTCCACGTTTTCGGTTTCGTCCTGCCCGACGGGCACGCTCTCGTGCGGCAGGTTCGGCACGCGCAGCATCAGCGCGTCCAGCTCGGCCTGCACGGCTTGATAATCTACATCTGTTTGTTCCAAATCGGTTTTTATCTGTGCAACTTCCGCCATTGCAGCGGCGGCCTCTTCGTGTTTGCCCTGCCCTTTGAGCGCGCCAATCTGTTTGGAAATGCTGTTGCGGCGGGCTTGCAGCTCTTCGGTTTTGGTCTGCAAGGTTTTGCGGCGGGCTTCCAGCGATTCAAAGGCGGCGGCATCCAGTGTGAAACCGCGCTCCGCCAAACGGGCGGCAACGGCAGAAATATCGTTTCTAAACAATTGAATATCCAACATGGTCTTAATCTTTCCTGTTAAACGGGTTGAAAACGCGCATTGTAAAACAATTTTAATTTCCGGACTGTTTTGAAATAAATCTTTATATGTAACAACAAACTGCAAAAAATAACGTAAACACGCGCTTGACCCGTCTTTACGCAATCCATATAATCCGCGTTTTTCTGTCGGGGCGTAGCGCAGCCCGGTTAGCGCATCTGCTTTGGGAGCAGAGGGTCGTGAGTTCGAATCCCACCGCCCCGACCAGATTCAGCCAACCCGACAATTGCCCCGCGCTCGTAGCTCAACCGGATAGAGCACCGGCCTTCTAAGCCGGGGGTTACAGGTTCGAGTCCTGTCGGGCGCGCCAGATTTCTATAAAGTTTCCATTCATCATTGTTCTCCTAACCGTGGTGGCTGTAGCTCAGTTGGTAGAGCCCCGGATTGTGATTCCGGTTGTCGTGGGTTCGAGCCCCATCAGCCACCCCATTTACCAAGCCGCATTTCTCCGATGCGGCTTCTTTCTATTTCAGGCTGCCTGAAAGGATTCCCCATGCTGCTGCCAAGCCATTGCGATTTGTTCGACCGCCCGTTTTTCCAGTTTGCGCAGTTGAAGAAATACGCACCCGAAACCATTCCGCAGCTCAAAGCCGATTACAAAGCCGCATGGCAGGTTTGGCGCGAAACGGTTTTGCGCGTGGCGGAAATCCTGTCGCGGGAAAATCCCCATTTTGCTGCGCCGCATATTGAACGCTGGTGCAACGGCTGGCAGGTGCGCGCACATTTTTTCGCCTATTTCAAATATGCGCGCCACGAAAACGATGCGGCGATTTTTTCCGTGCTGCTCAACCGCCGCCGCCTGACCGTGTCGCTGGACTGGCACTGCTACAAAGCCGCGCGCTCCACCATTGCGCTGCCGCAGTACAACCGCTGGACGGACAATGCCGACCGGCAGCGTTATGCAGGCTTTGACGTGTGGCACGGCAGCGAGAGCGAATACGCGGACTACGAAACGCTGGAAAGGCAGCCTGAAAACGTTTTTACCCTGCGCGATGCGGACGACTTCTTCTGCATCGGCCGCCACATCATGCGCGACGATTTGGGCAAGGCCGACAGCGCACAATGGATTGCCGCGCAGATAAGCGCACTCGTCCCGCTATACGAAAGCTGCTTTGAGGCAGCCTGAACAGCCGCACCACACGTTTTCAGGCTGCCTCTGCGGCAGAATGCGGGCAGCCTGAACACACGGAAAGCGTTATAATCCTAAACGTTATCCCGATACCGAAAACGAGGAAACACAGCCATGCCCTCACACATTCTCTGCCGCGAAATGAGCCTTCTGGCATTCAACCGGCGCGTACTCGCCCAAGCGCAGGATACGCGTATCCCGCTTTTGGAACGCCTGCGCTTTCTGTGCATCGTCTCGTCCAATCTGGACGAATTTTTTGAAGTCCGCATGGCCTATCTGAAACAGGAAGCACGCACCAATCCCGGACAAATTTTCCAATCCGGGCACACGCCCGCCGAAACCGTTGCCCGGGTAACCGAAGAAGCGCACGACATCATCCGCGAGCAATACCGCATCTTCAACGAAGAACTGCTGCCCGCACTGGCAGAAGAAAACATCTTCTTCTACCGCCGCCACACCTGGATCGCCGAGCAGCGCGAATGGATAGAAGACTATTTCAACCGCGAACTGCTGCCCATCCTCACCCCCATCGGGCTGGACGCATCCCATCCCTTTCCCCGCCCGCTCAACAAATCGCTGCACTTTGTGGTGGAACTGGACGGCAAAGACGCGTTCGGGCGCGAATCGGGCATGGCCGTGGTGGAAGCACCGCGCATCCTGCCGCGCATCATCAAGCTGCCCGCGCATCTGTGCGGCGGCAGCGACGGTTTCGTATTCCTGTCGTCCATCCTCCACGAATATGTGTACAAACTTTTCCGCGGCATGGATGTGAAAGGCTGCCACCAGTTCCGCCTCACCCGCGACAGCGAGCTTGCGTTGGACGAAAACGACGTAAGCAACCTGCGCACCGCCATCCAAAACGAACTGCGCGACCGCGATTTCGGCGACGGCGTGCGGCTGGAAATTGCCGACCAATGCCCCGACTACATCAGCCGTTTTCTGCTCAACCAGTTCAGGCTGTCCGCAGACGAGCTCTATCAGGTGGACGGCCCCGTAAACCTCGTTCGGCTGATGGCCGTGCCCGACATGCTCGACCGCCCCGACCTCAAATTCAAACCATACCGCCAGCAATACCCGCACGCACTCCAAAAAGCCCAGTCCCTGCTCGACGAAATCGCCCAACAGCGCAACATCCTGCTGCACCATCCCTACCAATCCTTTGAACCCGTGGTCAAATTCATCCGCGATGCCTCGCGCGACCCGGATGTCGTCGCCATCAAAATGACGATTTACCGCACCGGCAGCAATTCCGAACTCGCCGCCGCGCTGATGACCGCCGCACTGGCAGGCAAACAGGTAACCGTTGTCGTGGAACTGATGGCGCGTTTTGACGAAGCCAACAACGTAAACTGGGCCAGCAGGCTGGAAGACGCGGGCGCACACGTCGTTTACGGCGTGTTCGGCTACAAAGTCCACGCCAAAATGGCACTGGTTATCCGCCGCGAACAAGGCAGCCTGAAAATGTATGCCCATCTCGGCACAGGCAATTACCACCAAGGCACATCCCGCATCTACACCGATTTCGGCCTCCTCACCGCCGACCCCGCCATCACCCGCGACATGAACATGCTGTTCATGGAAATCACCGGCCTGGGGCAGGCAAACAAACTCAAAAAGCTCTATCAAAGCCCGTTTTCCCTACACAAAATGGTGATGGACAACATCGCCCGCGAAACCGCCAACGCCGAAGCCGGCCGTCCCGCCCGCATCATCGCCAAACTCAATTCCCTGATTGAGCCGCAGGTAATCGAAGCCCTATACCGCGCCAGCGCGGCAGGCGTGCAGATTGATTTGATTGTGCGCGGCATGTGCGCCCTGCGTCCGCAGCAAACCGGTCTGTCCGACAACATCCGCGTGCGCTCCGTCATCGGGCGGCTGCTGGAACACGCCCGCGTGTACTACTTCTATAACGGCGGCGCGGAAGATGTTTACCTCTCCAGCGCAGACTGGATGGGACGCAACTTTTTCAGCCGCATAGAAACCGCCGTACCGATAGAAGACAGCGCACTCAAACAGCGCGTGATACACGAAGGGCTCACCCTTGCCCTGCAAGACAACATCAAAGCCTGGCAGATGCACGCAGACGGCAGCTATACCCGCATCACCCCGCTGGAAGGCGAAGCCGAAACCGGCATACAGGAAACCCTGTTGGCAGAATACGCCGGCAAGGCAGCCTGAAAACCGGAAATCCCGCCGCAGCCCTTTCAGGCTGCCCCATTCCCAACACCGCAAGGAAACCGACATGGACGCATTAGACCTACTCACCACCCGCCGCTCCAACAAAAGCCTCAAAGCCCCCGCGCCCGACGAATTGCAGTTGGACACCATCCTGCAAGCCGCCACCCAAGTTCCCGACCACGGCGATTTGAAACCGTGGCGTTTCGTTGCCATCCGCACCCCCGAAGGCTTCGAACGCTTCCGCGCCGCCCTGCGCGAAACCGCCGCCGTGCTCAACATGGGCGAAAAAACCATGCAGAAAGCCGAACGCGTCGGCCAATTCGCCCCGCTGGTGCTGGCCGTTATTTCCAGCCCCAAAGCAGGCAAAAAACCCGAATGGGAACAACAGATGAGTGCCGCCTGCGCCGCCTATGCCGCCCAGCTTGCCGCCCAAGCCCAAGGCTTTGACAGCGTATGGATTACCGGCCTGTGGGTCGGCGCACCCACCATGGCGGAAGCATTCGGCTGCACCGGCAGCGAAAAAATCATCGGGCTGGTGATGATAGGCACGGCCGACACCCCCGTTGCCGCCGAACCGAAAAACACCGACACCAGCGAATTTGCCGAATACTGGTAAACCGCCCGCCGCCCTTTCAGGCTGCCCCACAACCCTCGTAGGGTGGGCACTTGCTGCCCACGCAGTGCAACCTACCCGGTTTCAGGCTGCCTTAAAACGCAGGCAAAACGCGTGGGCAGCGAGTGTCCACCCTACGCATCCCCGTTTCAAATATGCCGCCGCAACAGGCAGCCTGAAAACACCATCCCAACAAAAACAAAACACAGCAAAAAGGAACACCGCCATGCCCCCCGTCTCCGTTGCCCAATTGCAGGAAACCATCCGCAGCCACATCGCCGCCTCCCCCCCGCCCTGCCGCAGCGAGACCGTCCGCGTTCCCGATGCCGCAGGGCGCATCCTTGCCGAAAACATCCGCGCGCCGCTGTCCGTTCCCGCCGCAAACGTGTCCGCCATGGACGGCTACGCACTGGCCGAAGCCGCCGCCGCAGGCAGCCGTTTTGAAATCGTCGGCGAGAGCGCGGCGGGCAGACCCTTTTCAGGCAGCCTGAAAAGCGGCGGCTGCATCCGCATCATGACCGGCGCGGAAGTGCCGCCCTGCTGCACCACCGTTGTCGTGCAGGAAAACGTCTGTTTGGAAAACAACGGCATCGTGTTGCAGAAAGACGCGCCCGATGCCGCCAACATCCGCTATGCGGGCGAAGAAATGCAGGCAGGACAAAACGTATTTGCGGCGGGACGCGTGCTGCGTCAGGCAGACGTGATGGTGCTTTCCGCACTCGGTTTCGCCGAAATCCCCGTACACCGCAAACTGCGCGTGGCCGTGCTGTCCACGGGCGACGAACTCGCCGAAGCAGGCGAAGCCCCCGCACCCGGCCGCATCTTTGACAGCAACCGCCCCATGCTGCTCTCAAAACTGCGCGCCCTGCCGGTGGAAGCCGTGGATTTCGGCAGGCTGCCCGATAACTTAGGTGCCACCGCCCGCGCGCTGGATGAAGCCGCCCAAACCTGCGATGCCGTCATCACCTCCGGCGGCGTATCGGTCGGCGACTACGACTACCTGCGCGATGCCGTCGCCCGCATCGGCACCATCCACCACTACAAAGTCGCCATGAAGCCCGGCAAGCCGTTCGTATTCGGGCAAATGGGGCGCGCCTGGTATTTCGGGCTGCCGGGCAACCCCGTGTCCGGCTTCGCCGGCTTCGACATCTTCCTGCGCGCCGCACTGTGGCAGCTTGCCGGCGCGGCAGAAATCCCGCAGCCGCTGCGCTTTCAGGCTGCCCTGTCCGCCCCCGTCAAAAAAGCCCCCGGCCGCGCCGATATGCAGCGCGCCGTCATCACCCGGAACGCAGACGGCACATGGTCCGCCGCACCCGCAGGCCGGCAGGATTCACACCGCATCCTCGGCGTCAGCCGCGCCAACGCCTATCTCGTCCTGCCCGCCGAATGCGGCGACCTGCCCGCCGGCAGCACCGTTACCGTGCAACCCTTTACCGAAGCCTTCTTATAATCTTATAAGAAGCAGGCCGCATTACGTTTTCCATCCACTAAAAAAACCGTTCAGGCTGCCCATACGGCAAAACCGATAAAGCAGCCTGAAAACACACAAAACCACACCAAGCCATGAACACCACCCCGCTCACCGACCCCTTCAACCGCAGGCTGACCTACCTGCGCCTCTCCGTAACCGACTTGTGCAACTACAAATGCAGCTACTGCCTGCCCGAAGGCTATCAGGGCAAAGCCAATCCCGACGAGCTTTCCGTTGCCGAAATCGCCGTATTGGCAGAAGCCTTCGCCCAAAGCGGCACCCGCAAAATCCGCATCACGGGCGGCGAAGCCACCCTCCGGCGCGACCTGCCCGACATCATCGCCGCCTGCCGCGCCCAGCCGGAAATAGAAAGCATCGCCCTCACCACCAACGCCTACCGCCTCAGCCGGCTCTTCCCCGCCTACCGCGCCGCAGGACTGGACAAAATCAACGTCAGCATAGACAGCTTCAATCCCGAAACCTTCCGCAAAATCACCGGCAAAGACGAATGCCTCAACATCCAGCGCGATATAGACACCATGCTGGAACAAGGCTTCACCGCCATCAAAGCCAACACCCTGCTGCTGCGCGAATACGCCGAAGCCACCCTCCCCGACGCACTCGCCTTCATCAAAACCCGCCCCATCATCCTGCGCTTCATAGAACTGATGCAGACCGGCGGCAACGAAGGCTTCTTCAACAACCAACACCTTTCCGCCGCCCAAATAGAAAACCGCCTCATCAGCGAAGGCTGGCAGCTCCTGCCGCGCCGCCCCCACGCCGGCCCCGCCCGCGAATACACCCATCCCGACTACGCAGGCGGCATCGGCTTCATCACCCCATACGGCGAAGACTTCTGCCACTCCTGCAACCGCCTGCGCGTCAGCGCGCAAGGCAAAATGCACCTGTGCCTGTTCGGCGGCCAAGCCCACGACCTGCGCGGCTATCTGCGCACAGGCGATGTCCAAGGCCTGCGCACCCGCCTGCACGAACTCATCCGCGAAAAACCCGAGCAGCACTATCTGCAAAACAAAAAATTCGGACTGATACACAACCTGTCCGAAATCGGCGGCTGACACGCATTCAGGCAGCCGAACCGCCCGCCGTCTGATAAAATCCCACCCCTCCCGCAGGCAGCCTGAAAACAAACCACCGCTTTTCAGGCTGCCTTACAGACGAAATATCGTTCTTCATACAAGACAACACCGTTCCCCGAAGGACGGACATTCGCTGCCCACACATTTTCAGGCTGCTTGAACAACAAAAACCACAGACACACCGGCAACACCGTTCCCCGTAGGGTGGGCACTTGCTGCCCACGCGTTATTCCAACGCAGCCTGAACAAAACAACATTCCCAACCCACCACGAAAGCACCCCATGACCACACCGGATTTCCGCCCCCTCAGCATCCACATCCTCACCGTCAGCGACACCCGCAACCAACAGGAAGACCACAGCGGCAGCTACCTCGCCCAAGCCCTGCAAGACGCAGGACACACCCTGCACTCCCGCGACCTCTGCCGCGACGAACGCTACGACATCCGCGCCCGCGTCTCCATCGCCATCGCCGACCCCGCCATACAAGTCATCCTCATAACCGGCGGTACCGGCATGTTTGACCGCGACATCACCCCCGATGCCGTCTCCATCCTGTTCGACAAAACCATAGACGGCTTCGGCGAAATCTTCCGCAGCCTCTCACTAGACGAAATCGGCATGTCCACCATCCAATCCCGCGCCACCGCAGGCATCGCCAACCGCACCCTCATCTTCTGCCTGCCCGGCTCAACAGGCGCCTGCCGCACCGCATGGGAAAAAATCATCCGCGCCCAGCTAGACCCCCGCATCAACGCCTGCGGCTTCACCCGCCTGTTCAACTCGTGGGACAAAAGCAGCACAAAGGCAGCCTGAAAAATGCAGGCCGTCCCCCTGCTCGTCCTCTGCGGCGGATTAAGCCGCCGCATGGGCACCCCCAAACCCCTGCTGCATTTCAACGGACAAACACTCATCCGGCGCATCGTCTCCCACTCCCTGCCGCACCGTCCCGTATGGCTTGCCGCCGCAGACAACCGCTATCCCGACACCGAAGGCGCACACTACTTCCCCGATGCCCTGCCCAACCATGAAGGCGCACTCTCCGCCCTGCTGCCCGCACTGGAATACGCCGCCCACACCGGAATCCCCAACATCCTCGTCATGCAGTGCGACACCCTGCTCACCGGCGAAGACATCGCCGCCGCCCTCCCCCCGCATCCCGCCGAAACCCAAATATTCACCGATGCAGACGGCAAAACCCACCCCCTTCTCGGCAGCTGGGCCTCCCGCCACGCAGGCAGCCTGAAAGCCTACCTAAACACAGGCAGCCGCCGCATCATGCCCTGGCTGGCCACCATACCGCACCACATCCGCCCCATGCCCCAAAGCTGGCAACACATCCACAACTTCAACACCCCGCAAGAATTTCAGGCAGCCTGCAAAGCCCGCCGCACACATGAACACCATGAACGATAAAACCCTCTCCCACCTAGACGAACACGGCGCAAGCCGCATGGTGGACGTATCCGAAAAACACCCCACCCGCCGCACCGCCGCCGCCGCAGGCGAAGTCGCCTTTCCCCCCGACGTTTACGCACAAATCCAAGCCGCCAACGGCAAAACCGCCAAAGGCACAATAGCCGAAACCGCCCGCATTGCCGGCATCATGGCCGCCAAAAACACCGCCCAACTCATCCCCATGTGCCACCCCATGATGCTGGAAAAATGCACACTGCAACTGCAATACAACGACGCAAACTGCACACTGGACATCCGCGCCGAAGTCCGGGTAACCCACAAAACAGGCGTAGAAATGGAAGCCCTCACCGCCGTATCCGTCGCCGCACTCACCGCCTACGACATGGCCAAAGCCCTCAGCCACGACATCACCATCCGCAACATCCGCCTGCTGCACAAATCAGGCGGCAAAAGCGATTTCAACCGCTGAGCAACGGTCAAAATCTTTGATACGCCTTTCCGCCGAAAGGCAACCTGAAAAAAGGAAAAAACATGTCCGCCCCCTTCCAAGATTTTGACCTGTCCACCGTATGGCAGCCCCAAAGCTACGCCGACAAACACTACAAAGAAGCCCCGTTCACACCCGAAATCCTCGCCGCCGCCGAAGCCGAACTCGGCTACAAACTCCCACAGAGCTTCATCGCCCTGATGTCCGTGCAAAACGGCGGCACACTCAGCAACGTCTGCTTTCCCACCGCGCAGGAAAACTCATGGTCGGACAACCATGTGATGATAGGAAATGTATCGGGCATCGGCTTTACCAAAGCAGGCAGCTTGTGCAGCAGCATGGGGCAAGAGTTGTGGCTGGAAGAATGGGGCTACCCGCCCATCGGCGTATACTTTGCCAGCGACCCCACCGCAGGACACGTCGCATATGCTTTAGACTACCGCCAATGCGGCAAAAACGGCGAGCCCGCCGTCGTGCGCGTGGAACAGGAACACGATTACCGCATCATCCCGCTCGCCCCCGATTTTGAAACCTTCATCCGTAGCCTGCGCCACGAAGACGAATTTGAAGACAATTGACCCCGAAGGCAGCCTGAAAACCCAACCTATTGTTTTAAAAATACATCATGACCAAAAATCTCACCATCCTCTATTTCGCCGCCCTGCGCGAAGCCGCCGGCAAAGAACGCGAAACCCGCACCACCCCCGCCGCCACCCCCGCCGCACTCTACGCCGAACTGCAAACCGAATACGCCCTGCCCCTGCCGCAAAGCCGCCTGCGCGCCGCCCGCAACCACACCTTCTGCGAATGGGACACACCGCTTGCCGACGGCGACACCATAGCCTTCATCCCCCCCGTAGCAGGAGGCTGACCATGTTCGCCCTCACCGACCGCCCCATTGATACCGCAGCCCTGCGCGCCCGCCTCACCGACAACGAACGCTGCGGCGGCTTCAACTGCTTTGAAGGCTGGGTACGCCGCCAAAACGATGGCAAAGAAGTCGCCCACCTCATCTATTCCGCCTATCCCGAACTCGCCCAAAACCAAGGCGAAGCCCTGATAGCCGAAGCCAAAACAAAATTCGCCATAGAAGATGCCGTCTGCGTACACCGTTACGGACGGCTGGGAATCGGCGACATCGCCGTCTGGGTCGGCGTAAGCGCAGCACACCGCGATGCCGCATTTGCCGCCTGCCGCTGGCTGATAGACCAAGTCAAAGCCGAAATCCCCATCTGGAAACAAGAGTTCTACACAGACGGCAGCGCAGAAAAACCCGCCTGGCTCGCCAACCGCGAAGCCCGATAAACCACTAATGCCGGCACACGCAAAAGTCAATACGCACACCGCCGACTCCCCGTAGGGTGGGCACTTGCTGCCCACGCGTTATTCAAATCGCCTGAAACCACGCAGTTTCAGGCTGCCATCAGAGGCACAGAACACACAGGCAATAAAATGCCCACCCAAGTCCGATAAACACCAAAACAGCCTGAAACCCCATCTACCGTTTTCAGGCTGCCCATCCGCCGCCATGCCAACTCCCACGCCCATAGACACCCCGCTCGGCACAATGCTCGCCCTGTTCAGCACCCAAGGCCTCTGCCTGCTGGAATTTGAAGGACAACAACACCTAACGCGCGAAATACGCATCATAGAACACGCACGCCAAGGACAGCTCCTCCAACACCCCGAAGCACAAACCGCCCTACTGCGCGAAGAGCTGGCACAATACTTTTCAGGCAGCCTGAAAACCTTCCGCACCCCGTTAGACATGGTCGGCACACCCTTCCAACAACGCGTGTGGCAGACTCTGCTGCAAATCCCATACGGCGAAACCATCAGCTACAAACAGCAGGCAGAACGCCTAGGCAGCCTGAAAGCCGTCCGCGCCGTTGCCGCCGCCAACGGGCAGAACAAAATCTCCATCATCGTCCCCTGCCACCGCGTCATCGGCAGCAACGGCAGCCTGACCGGCTACGCAGGCGGCCTAAACCGCAAACAAGCCCTGCTCCAACTGGAAAACCCGCAGAACACACTGTTCTGACACAAAAAAACCGAGCATTACTGCTCGGTTTTTTAAGTTGCCCAAAAAATTACTGTACCGTCTGCCCCTGCGACTGCTGATACATCGCCTCAAAATTAATGGGCGCAAGCAGCACAGGCGGGAAACCCGCACGCGTAACTGTGGAAGAAACCACCTCGCGCGCATATGGAAACAGAATATTCGGGCAGGCCACGCCCAGCAACACATTCAAATCCTCTTCAGGAATATTCTCCAAACGGAAAATACCCGCCTGGCTCACTTCATTTAGGAACACCACGCGCGCATCCGACAGTTTCGCCGTAACCGTAACCGTAACCGTAACATCATAAAAATTCTCTTCCACCTTTTCGGAGCGCGTGCTGATACGCATATCCACTTCCGGCACTTCCTGTTCCAAAAAAATCTTCGGTGCGTGCGGTGCTTCCAACGACAAATCTTTCAAATACAGCTTTTCAATGCTGAAAACAGGCTGCGCCGCTGCTTCCTGCGTCTGTGTTGTGTTCTGTTCGCTCATAATCGTTCCTTCAAAAGTTATGCCGCCAAAGCGGCGTGGATAAAATCATTCGGCCTGCAACAGCGGCATCAAACCGCCACGCTGGTGCAAAGCATACAAATCGGTAAACCCGCCGATATGTGTATCGCCGATAAAAATCTGCGGGACAGTACGTTGCCCCGCCAATTCCTGCATCCGCACAAACTGCTCAGGCTGGCGGCTGATATTGATTTCCTCAATTTCCTGCACGCCAAGCTGCTTCAAAAGCCGCTTCGCCATTGTGCAATACGGGCAGAATGCTCCCGTGTACATGGTTATTTTCGGCACGGTTATTGTATCTCCAATCGCATGTCCCTAACAATCACCGCAATAAAAAACCGGATTCCAACGAATCAGAATCCGATTTTCATATACGGTTGAAACCGATAAAGTTACTTGGCAGCAGGAGCAGCGACTTCGCGCTCTACATTGCGGGTAACCAATTTGTCGATTTGTACGTCCACGCGGCGATCTGGCTCGATACAAGCAATGAGTGCGGAACGTTTTTTCGCGCGGGATACGCGTTTGCCCAACTTGGCAACCTCGGCCTGACACTGCTCGGTCATGCGGGCTTGGCTTTCACCCAAGCCAACAGCGGAGATACGGTCGGCAGGAACACCTTGAGATACCAAGTAGTTGGCAACAGTGTTTGCACGACGTTCAGACAATGCTTGGTTGTATTTCTCTGAACCCATAAAGTCGGTATGACCCTGTACTTCAACGCGTTGTACGTCAGAACCGCTCAACTGAGCCGCCAAATCATTCAGCGTGGTCATTGCTTCGGGACGCAGGTTAGATTTATCAAAGCCGAACAGGAACTCGGATTGCAGGGAAACAGTTTCACGAACCTGCTCGGTTATTGTCTGAAGTTCAGGTTTCTGTTCGGGTGCTTTGTCGCCGCATTCCACCAAGCCGTTTTCAGCTTTGTTCAGATAGGTGTTTTCCCAGCATTCGCCGTAGTTGTTGCGCACGACTTCACCAGACTGTTCGCTGGTAGTGTACCCGTGGATACCGTGAGCCATCGCACCGGTAGTGGCGACCAAAGCGGCCAGCAATGCGCTCAGTTTGAGTTGTTTAGTCATTTTATTCCCTCATCAAGAAAATGATTTAGACAATCTTGAATTGCCATGAGTTGAGATTCAGGCTGCCTGGCGGAAATATCCGCGCCAACCTAAACTTTTACCAAAACCTACTATAAGAATTTAGAGCGGTGCTGTCAATAGAAAATATCTGCCTGCCTGTTCCGCCTCTAGTGTGGACGATAACCCAAACTCCTGTTCTTTGTCATGTATTTTTTATGTATGGCGGCTTTTTGGCTGTCTTTAAGTTGCGCAAAAACAACATTTCATACGGGCCTGCTGCACGGTGGTTTTTAAACGCCGGCAGCATTTTCTTTACTTTCCTTTGCATTTGCGGCGGGGGGCGTGCTACATTCTTTTCTTTTCGCTTGCGGGATTTTGACGATGAAGTTGCAGCAGTTGCGCTACGCGGTGGAAGTGTACCGCCATAACTTGAATGTGTCTGAGGCGGCGGAGGCTCTGTTTACCTCGCAACCGGGCGTGTCTAAGCAGATACGCCTGCTGGAAGAGGAATTGGGCGTGCAGATTTTTATCCGCAGCGGCAAGCGTATCGCGGCGGTTACGCGGGCGGGGCAGGCAATTTTGGAAACGGCGGAACAGGTGCTGCGTTCGGTACACAATATAAAGAATATCGGTAGCGAGTTTTCGCAAACGCACAGCGGTTCGTTTGCTGTGGCGGCGACTCATACGTTAATGCGTTTCAGGCTGCCTGAAACGGTGGCGGCGTTCCGTGCGATGTATCCTGATGTGCGGCTGGTGCTGAAACAGGGCGGACCGGACGAGCTGGCGGACATGGTTGCCAACGGCGTGGCGGATTTGGCGTTGAGCAAAGACATGCAGTCGGAACCTGCGGGCTTGCGGAAACTGGGTTTCGGCTCTTGGCATTATGTGTTGGTGCTGTCGAAGACGCACGCGCTTTTGGAAAAACCGGCCGTGTCGTTGGAAGACGTCGCTGCGCTGCCGCTGCTGACTTATCCTTTTTCGTTTGACGCGGGTGCGCTGGCGGCAAGAGCGTTTGCGCGGGCGCGGCTGACGTGGCAAACGGTGTTTGAGTCGGATGACAGCGAGGTGTTGAAAGACTATGTGCGGCTGGGTCTGGGCGCGGGGCTTTTGGACGCAGCGGCTTTTGATGCGGCACGTGACGCGGATTTGGCGGCGGTTGACGTGTCGCATCTGTTTGAGCGGGGGGAATACAAAATCCTGCTGCGGGGGGATGCGCTGCTGCGCGGCTTTGCCTATGACTTCATCGGTATGCTGGATGCTTCGCTGACCCGCGAGCGCGTAAACCATCTGATGTATGCGCCGGCGGTGGAAGACTTTTCCATCTGATGTTTTCAGGCTGCCTGAAAAGGGGTTTGCCATGCGCAGTTTCTTCCTGCGTTTGAAACACAGCCGCGCCGTCGGATTTGCGTGTTTTGTGTACCACCAGTTCAATAAGATTGACATCATGCAGACGGCGGGCAGCCTGACTTTCGCCACGCTGCTTGCGTTGGTGCCGCTTTTGGTGGTGCTGCTGGTGGCGGTGTCCATGTTTCCGTGGTTTGCCGATGCGGCGGACGCATTTATGCGGTTCATCAGCCATATCCTGATGCCCAGCGGCGTGTCGGCGGTGGCAGATTATCTCAACCGCTTCCAAACGCAGGCGGCACAGCTTGGCACGGTGGGTACGGCGGCAATGGCAGTTACTTCGCTGATGCTGGTGCATTCCATTGAATCTACGTTCAACCGCATCTGGCGCGTGCAGCGCCAGCGTTCGTGGACGGTGCGGCTGCCGATGCACATCGTGCTGCTTTTGCTTGTGCCTGCGGTGGTTGGGCTAAGCGTTACCCTGTCGGGCAATCTGATGTTGTTTGGCAGCGGGCAGTCTGATTCTTGGTTTTCAGGCAGCCTGCAAGTTCTGCACCAGTTTGTGCTATATGCCTTTGCGCTCACGCTGGTGTTCCGTGCCACGCCCAACTGCCATGTGCCGCTGCGTCACGCCTTTCTCGGCGCGTGTATCACCGCTCTGTTTTTGGAAATCGCCAAATGGGGCTTTGGCGTATATCTGCGCCATTTCCACAGCTATGAGCTGGTTTACGGCGCATTCGCCATCATCCCGATATTCTTGGTGTGGCTGCACCTTTTGTGGACGATTGTGCTGTGCGGCGCGCTGTTCACCGCCTGCTGCAACTATTGGCAGGGCGATGCCTTCCGCCGCGCCCGCACCGCGCACACGCTTTTGGACGACATGGTGGCGATGCTGCTGCTGCTTGCGCGTGCAGACGGCAGGCCGCTCACCCTGCGCGATTTCCGTCAGATAAATATCGGTTACGAACGCGCCGAAAAACTGCTGTCGCGGCTGGAAGCGCACGGCTATGTGCGTTACGCGCGCGCAGGCTGGCTTTTGGATGCGCCGCCCGACACCGTTTGGTTAGACAGCCTGTTCCGCCTGTTTGTGTACGACGCGGGCAGCAACGGCAACCAAAGCGCGGCTTTGGATAAGGTGATGGCGCAAAGCACCTCTGCACTGCACATCAGCCTGTCGCAGCTTTTGGAAGAACAGGCAGCCTGAAACCTTTGCACAGGCATTGATGCCCGCACGGTTTCAGGCTGCCTTTGCAATGCGCAACGCGTAGGCAGCAAGTGCCTCCTACCTCTGTTTTTAAGAATGCTGTCCCGCCTTGCTGTGCGACTTGATGAGACCTTTGCAAAACCCCAGATTTGAGCACAGTTCAAAGCAACAGCATCGCAG
>CAUQSD010000044.1:0-17108 GCA_963520685.1 uncultured Kingella sp.
TGCCGCCAGTTTCTCAACGAGCTGCCCGATGCAGGCAGCCTGAAAATCCACCTGCCGCACAGCCGCAACAACACGTTGGCCGATTTCCTGCCCGACAGTTTTTCGCCGAAGGATTTGGATATTGCCGAACGCCTGCTCCTACCCGTGCGGCATAACATCAGGCAGCCTGAAAACTTGGACGCATTGCAGCAGGCGGCGTTTCAGGCTGCCTCAACCTGCCATGCGCCATACAGCCATGCTTATGCGGGCGCGGCTTTATTGGCTGCGGACGGAACGGTTTATGCGGGGCGGTATGCCGAAAACGCCGCCTACAACCCCAGCCTGCCGCCGTTGCAGGTCGCAATCAACCTGCTGCGGCTGGACGGGCGCAGCGAAGCCGAAGTGCAGCGTGCCGTGCTGGTCTGCACGCGACACGGCGGACACGAAGCGCACGCCCGCGCCCTGTGGGACGCATTGGGCGGCGGCTGTCCGCTGGAAACCGTATTGCTGTAAACCGTTTTCAGGTTGCCATCAGTTAAAGTCTTTAATTGCGCCAGCCGATGTGTGCTTGTACCCGTGGCAATACTTGCGGGGGCGAAAGGTGTGAAGGCAAGTGTCCGCCAGCCTTTGCTGATGAAAACCGTTTTATACGCAATAATTAATATTGGAAATATCGCCATATATTCCGTCACTTAAAAAGGCATAACTTTATGAACAAAACACTGGTTTGCTGTATGGTCGCGCTCTGCTTTGCCGCATCGGGTTGCAAAAATAAAAAGGCCGCTACCCCGTCTGCTCCCGCGTCTGCTGCCGCATCCGTTCCGGCTTCCAAACCCGATTCCCCGCCGCAACCGGCATCTGCCCTCTCTGCCCTACGGGTTGAGATGAAACCGGATGCCAAATCCCGTTCCGATTTCCGCCTGTCGGCTCCGCATTCGCTTTTCAAGGGCAAACCCCATGCTTATTCCAAAGCGTTTTACCTGTGGACGGAATCCAATGCCTACAATGCCGCCAAGAAAGAAACCGATTCCAAGCTGAAAAAGCTGTATTACCAGATTGCCGCCACACCTACTGCCGTTTGGTTTGACGGCACGGGGCGGTATGAAGACAGCACGCTTTCCCGTCTGATGTCCCGTGCCAACGCCGCAGGCAAAACGCCGATTATCACCGTTTACGGGATTCCCAACCGCGATTGCGGCTCCTATTCCGCAGGGGGACACAAAACCGCCGAATCCTATAAAAACTGGATTGACCGCATGAGCAGAACCATAGGCAACAGCGATGCCGTCATCATTGTTGAGCCGGATGCGCATAACTTCTGCCGCTGGAAAAACACCGATGAGCGTTATATCCGGCGTTCCAAACTGCTTCACTATGTCGGCCAAACCTTCGCCCGCAAAAATCCGAACGCCGTGCTCTATCTGCACATCGGCGGCACTGAATTCAAACAGGAAGAAGCAGCCAAGGCCGCCATTGACGGGGGCATCAAATATATGCGTGGATTCATCGTGAACGTGTCCGACCACAGGGGGACGCCGCGTGCCGAAAGATGGAGCGAAGAATTTGTGCGGACACTGGCTGCCAAAGGTCTGCCCGGCAAGTTTTACGCTATTGATACCTCGCGCAACGGCGTGGACAGTCCCAAACAGACCAATCGTGCCTATTATTACAGTTGCAACAACTTCAATGCCGCACTCGGCACGCGTTCCACCGTCAAAACCACGGGCCAACATGCGGATGCTTATCTGTGGGTGAAAAATGCAGGTCAATCCGATGGGGAATGTGCGCATGGCGACCCGTCCGCAGGAAAATGGTTCCCTGCCGTTGCGCAGTCGCTGGCCAAACGTGCGTTGGAACTGGGGACGGTTAAAGAGTTAGCCGTTCCTGCCGGTTTTTAGGCAGCGTGGATTCGGAATGGAAAGGGCAAAGCAGAATGCGCCTGCTGCCCGCGCGTTCCGTATCCGAAGGCAGCCTGAAACCGGCATTGCGCTTATTTTTCCCCGTATGTGCCGGCTATAATCCTGCTCCCTTTTCTACCCCGTTTCAGGCAGCCTGAAACCATTTTTCCATTTTCAAAACAAGGTATCACATCATGCGTCAGCAACACGTCCACATCATCGGTATCGGCGGCACGTTCATGGGCGGGCTGGCCGCCATCGCACAGGAAGCAGGCTTCAAGGTCAGCGGTTGCGATGCGGCCATGTATCCGCCGATGAGTACCCAGCTCGCCTCGCTCGGCATTGCCGCGCACGAAGGCTTTGACGCGGAGCAGCTTGATGCCTATCCCGCCGATGTTTACATCATCGGCAATGTCGCCAAGCGCGGGATGCCCGTGGTGGAAGCCGTTTTGAACCGCAACCTGCCCTATGTTTCCGGCCCGCAGTGGCTTGCCGAAAACGTGTTGCGCAAATGCCGGGTGCTGGCGGCGGCCGGCACGCACGGCAAAACCACCACCGCTTCCATGCTTGCCTACGTGCTTGAATACGCAGGGCTGGCACCCGGATTTCTGATTGGCGGCATCCCGCAGGATTTCGGCGTGTCCGCCCGCCTGCCGCGCGCCGCGCGCCAAGATTCGCCCGAACGGCTGCCGTTGTTCGTTATTGAGGCAGACGAATACGACACCGCCTTTTTTGACAAGCGCAGCAAATTCGTCCATTACCGCCCGCACACTGCCATTCTCAATAATCTGGAATACGACCACGCCGACATCTTCCCCGACCTTGCCGCTATAGAAACCCAGTTCCACCACCTTGTCCGCACCATTCCCGGCAACGGTCTGATTGCCGCCAACGCCCAATCGGGCAGCCTGAAAACCGTGTTGGACAAAGGCTGCTGGACACCCGTTCAGTATTTCGGCAGCGGCGCGGAATGGCAGGCCGGTGCGGTAGATGCGGCGGGCGCGTTTGACGTATTGCACCGCGGCGAAGCAGTGGGCCGCATCGCATGGAGCCTGCTTGGCGAACACAACCGCCTGAACGCATTGGCCGTTATCGCCGCCGCACGGCACGCAGGTGTCGGCATTCAGGCTGCCTGCGAAGCGTTGGGCCGGTTTAAAAACGTAAAAAGGCGCATGGAAATAAAGGGCACGGCACGCGGCATCACCGTGTACGACGACTTTGCCCACCACCCCACCGCCATTGCCGCCACCCTCGCCGGCCTGCGCGGCAAAGTCGGCGGCGCACGCATCTTGGCCGTGTTGGAGCCGCGTTCCAACACCATGAAACTCGGCACAATGAAAGCAGCGCTTGCAGGCAGCCTGAAAGATGCCGATGCCGTTTACTGCTACGCCGGCGGCGTGGACTGGGATGTGTCCGCCGCACTCGCCCCGCTTGGCGCAAAAGCCTGCACGGAAAACAATTTGGACGCGCTTGCCGCCCGAATCGCCGATGCCGCCCAATCAGGCGACCACATATTGGTTATGAGCAACGGCGGTTTTGGCGGCATACACGGCAAGATTTTGGATTTGTTGGGAAAACAGGCCGGATAGAGGCAGCCTGAAACCGCCTCCGCCCCCCGTCCCGCCCATGCCCCGTCCGACACCGTTTCAAGCTGCTCCAACGACATGATGCCCGCCCCAAAAATATCCGTCCTCATCCTGCTTTCAGGCTGCCTGCTGCTTTGCGCCTGCGCCGCCGAGTGGCGCGGCGGCAAACACCCCGAACTGCGGTTTGCCCGCCGCAGCACCCCGCCCGAAAGCGGTGCCATCGGCATCACGCCGCAGGATTTGCGTGCGGGCGACATCCTGTTTTCTTCCGAATCCAGCGTCCGGTCGTTCGGCATCCGTCTGTTCAGCAGGGCGGCGGTCAGCCATGTATTCATCTATTTGGGCGGCGGGCGGATTGCCGAGGCGGTTGGTTCCGGCGTACGCATCCGCAGCCTGAACGATGCGCTGAACGAAGCCAACCACACCGCCGTGTTCCGCCGCCCCGATATCACCGATGCCGATGCCGCCGCACTCAACGCCTTCGCCGAACAGTTAAACGGCACTTCCTACAATTATTTGGGTATCGCCAAACAAGGCGCGTTTTCCCTCACCCGCAACGCCTGCGAATTGCCCGTGCTGCCGCGCCAGCTCCGCCGCCTGTGCCTCAATTCCGCCGCACTGGTGCTGATTACCCCGTTTGCCGGACGCGGCTATTTCTGTTCGCAGTTTGTGGTGGAATCGTTCAACCGCATCGGTAAGCCGCTTACCGCCGCGCCTGCCGAATGGGTGAATCCGTCCGACCTGCTGCATATGCGCGAAGGCGACGTTCAGTCGGTACGCGCCCACGCCAAACTGCAATATGTCGGACATCTGGGCTGCACCGATTCGTTGTGGAACACGGGCTGCGCCGCCTTGAACAAAACCGCGCCCGATAAAACCATGCACGCACAAAGGCAGCCTGAAACGCCCTAATTGTCTTTTCAGGCTGCCTGAAAACCCTCGCCTTAACGAAAGCCGCCGATAGGGCGGCTTTTTTGCGCACAGGCTTTATGAGACTTTTGCAAAATCCCCATCTTTGGCGCATTTCCTCGCAACGCGCTTCTCGAACGCTTGAAAATATTTCAATATTCTCTGCGCGTTCTGCGATGCTGTTGCTTTGAACTGTGCTCAAATCTGGGGTTTTGCAAAGGTCTCTTTATGTGTAGCAAAAAGTAATTTGTTGGGACGGATAAAGTGTTAGAATGCGTTATCCTAATTTTACGAAAGATTACCTAATATGTTGTTTGCCATTCAATTTTTTGTGGTGCTGCTGTGCATTCTAGTCGGTGCGCAAGTCGGCGGCATCGGTTTGGGCGTGTTCGGCGGCTTGGGGCTGTCGGTGCTGGTGTTCGGCTTCGGCCTGCAACCCACCAGCCCCCCGATTGACGTGATGCTGATGATTATGGCGGTGGTGTCCGCCGCCGCCGCCATGCAGGCATCGGGCGGTTTGGACTACATGATTAAAATCGCCACCCGCGTGCTGCGCCGCAACCCGAAGCACATCACCTTTATCGCGCCTGCCGTAACCTATGTGTTTACCGTTTTGGCAGGCACGGGGCACGTCGCCTATTCCGTGCTGCCCGTGATTGCCGAAGTGAGCCGCCGCAACGGCATCCGCCCCGAACGCCCGCTTTCCATGGCGGTGATTGCCTCGCAGTTTGCCATTGTTGCCAGCCCGATTGCCGCCGCCGTGGTCGCCTGCGTGTCCTATCTTGAACCGCAGGGCATCCATTTGGGCGACGTGTTGAAAATAACCGTTCCCGCCACCGTATTCGGCATTGCGCTGGCATGCGCCATCGTCAACAAAATGGGTAAGGAGCTGAAAGACGACCCCGAATACCAAAAACGCCTGCAAGACCCGCAATACGCAGCCGCAATGGAGACAGACAGCGCAGCAGCAGACGACAACATCGTTATCGGCAAAAACGCCAAAATATCGCTGGGAATATTCCTTGCCGCATCGCTGCTGGTGGTGGTTATGGGGGCAGTGCCCACGCTGCGCCCGTCGTTTGGCGAGGCAGGCAGCCTGAAACCGCTGGGCATGGCGCACACCATTGAAATCGTGATGCTTTCTGCGGGCGCACTGATTATCTGGTTCTGCAAACCCGACAACCACGCGGTTACCAAAGGTTCGGTATTCCACGCGGGGATGCGCGCCGTGATTGCCATATTCGGCATCGCTTGGTTGGGCGACACGCTGATGCAGGCGCATATGGACATGGTGAAAGAAGCCGTATCCGGTTTGGTGCAGACCGCACCGTGGACGTTTGCCCTGGCTCTGTTTGTGCTGTCGGTGCTGGTGAACAGCCAAGGCGCAACCGTGGCTACGCTGTTTCCCGTAGGCATCGCGCTGGGCGTGCCTGCACCCATCATCATCGGCGTGTTTGTGGCGGTGAACGGCTATTTCTTCGTGCCGAACTACGGCCCGATTATCGCCGCCATTGACTTTGACTCCACCGGCACAACCAAAATCGGCAAATATATCTTCAACCACAGCTTTATGGTTCCCGGTTTGTTGAGCATGGCATTTAGCCTTGCTTTCGGGCTTCTGTTTATTAAACTGTTTTTATAGCAAATAAAAATGATGCAAAGCGGCGAGCTAAGGGATGCACAAAAATAGTATGTCAAGGCAAACCCAACGCCGTTTTGTTCATGGAAATAGATAGCTTTTGGATAGGGGTGGGCATTTTCTGCCCACGTGTTGCCATAATGCCTATGTGTTAAATTGGGCAATATAGTATCTGGTTTAAAAAAGAAGTTTTTTATAAAGGACTTTTAGTATGAGAAGGAAATTTTATATGGGGAAAATTTTGATATTACTTGCAGTTTTTGCCGGATTTGGTTTGCTGCAAACAGGAACTGCAAATGCAAAAGTTCCGGATTTCTCGGGAACGTGGGGATATCATAATAAGGATTGCCTTGGTAGAAGCTATGTGGCTAATTTTTATTTTAAGCAAATAGGCAAGAAAGTGACAGGATATTATTCCGAGGGCGCATCTTTCGGTAAAGGTGGCGAGGATGGGGATTTGCAGGGGGTTGTTAAAGGAGATAAATTATTTATTAAGGTGTGTAGCAATGTGAGAGATGATCCAAAATACGACCGTCCTGCATGCAGAGAAAAAGGAGGGCGATATGGTAAGGAATATATTGCATATTTTGTTAAGCAAGGAAATAAGATGACAAGATATTTCGCAACGGGAGAAGGTCCCAATAAGGAATATGATAAAGATATTGAGGTGTTTTATAAAGCAAATAAAGAAGGAGGTTTTCCAATTAAAAATCAAGGTGAATGTCACTAATTGATGTTTTTACAATTAAATTAATTAAGGATTTAATCATGGCGCAAGAAAATAATTCTCCCGAAAGAGACTTTAACTCAATTGCTTTTCTTTCAGTTGGCGCAGCATCAGAAGCTAAAACTCGTGCTTATCGGCTATCATTGGCTGGGGAAGAACTAGATCGGTATGGGAAACAAACTGATATAAGTGATGAGATAGTTAAAATAGTTCCAGAGGCTAACAGCGGTTATTCATTCAGTATGATGCAGAATGATTTGGGGCAGAGAAACGGTTTGGTGAAACCAATAATTTTGGAAGCCCAAAAATGGGCTCAAGCTAAGCATTTCCATCTTCAGATTAAAGATGCAGAAATTCCGTCATTCGAGAAAGAACTATCTAGGCAGGGAAATTTTATTAGAGGTCACGATCATGGTAAACCACTGACACCAAAACTCCGAACCGTAATAAATACTTTCTTGACTTCGGACGAGGGTATTGCTTTCACCCATGCGCAAGATGTGAAACAGATTGCAAGAATAAGAGATAATATATTGCCCAGATTGGTGAAAACCGACCTGTATCGTAATAGCAATTCCGATGATCAGATACGTTTGATAACGGTTACATCAAAACTGTTTAATCAAGCGGAAGGACATGGGCGTAGTCTGCTTAAAGGAATTGAACAGGGTAAATATCATGACTTATCATCCGTTTATCATCGAATAGATACAATGGTTAAGAGAGAAAAACCGAACGAACCAACGTATTTGGAAACTGGTCGCAGGCATGCCTTGGCAGGCGCGGAAACCTTCATCGCGTTAAACCATGCCCATCCTGACAATCCTTTGCGGCAGAAATGGGAACACATCAAACAAAACCCGTTGAAACTGCCGACTGAAATTCGGGGGCAGGAGCGCAAAGATTATGATGAGATTATGTCTTTGTTCTTCGATGCAACCCACAGCCCGAAACGCATACGCGATCAGGATAAAGAATTTCGGCAGAAATTTGGCATGGGGAAGGCGGAAAATACACAGGGGAAAACGGGACCTGCCTCGGATTTTTCTGTGTCTTTGAATATAGACACGGCGGAGAATGTACGGGGAAAAGCGGGGGCTGCTTTGGGTTTCTCTGTGTCCCAAAATATGGATATGGTTGGGAAGCTGGGCAATAAACCGCAGGAGCAGCTTGCGGAAAACAGTGTGCCCAAGCAAGCTGAGCCGCAGCAGGAAGCCAAACAGGAAGAAAAGAATGATATGGCATCCGATGATAATGAGATGAGTGTGTGAACGTGAAAATGCCGCTGTTGGGATACAGCGGCATTTTTTGGCCGGTAAATATGGGGATTGATAACCGGCGTATGAAAAGTGGAGTGGGCACTGGCTGCCCACGCGTTGTTCCAAAGCAAAATGCGTAGGGCAATATACCTGTGCGTTTTCAGGCTGCCCCATCGGCTTTCTGCAAATCCAGCCGCGCTTCCACCAACGATGCGTCCTGCGGGTGCTTGCCCAGCGTGAAGCCGAGTTTCAGCGCGAGTTTCTGCATGGCGTGGTTGTGCGGCAGGATTTCGGCACGCATTTCGGCGAAGCCTTGGCTGCGGGCGTGGGCAATCAGGTTTTCCATCAGCAGCGCGCCGATGCCTTGCCCGTGCAGACGGTCGGCAACCATGATGCCGAATTCGCAGCGGCGCATGTCTGCATCGGCGGTGTAGCCGGCGTGGGCGAGCGGGTTGCCGTCTTCGTCGTGCAGGATGAGGGCGAAATCGCGCTGGTAGTCGGGGTGGCTCATCCGCGCGACCAGTGCGGCGGGCAGGTCGTGCGCTTTGCTCATGAAGCGGGTGTGGCGGCTTTCTTCGCTCTGCCCGGCGGCAAGGCGGCGGATGAGTTCGGCATCTTCGGTGCGCACGGGGCGCAGCCATGCGGTTGTGCCGTCTTTCAGGACGATGTCGCGCTCGGCTTGGTGCGGATAGGGGGTGAAGACGTTGATGCTGCCTGAAAAGTTCAGGCTGCCTGAAAAATTGCTGTCGGGGTCTTGCAGGCTGAGTTTGATGTCGCGGCAGGCGATGCTGCCGTCGGCCTGCTGTGCCAGTTGCAGCGATACGCTGCGGATTTCGGGCAGGCGGCAGAGGATTTCTGCGGCGTTCAGCAGCCAGTCGCGCCACACGGCGGCATCCAGTTTTAAGGTGGAAAGTGCGCGCTCGGCGGCTTCGGGGGTAATGGGGGGCAGTAGGCGGATTTCGTGCCCGTGTGCGGCAAGGGTGAGCACTTGGCCGAACGGGTCACGCTTGTCCCAGCCGAATGAAAGCCCGCTTGCCATTTCGGGCAAATCGGGGCGGTGGAAGGTTTGCAGGGCGGTGAGGAAATGTGCGCTGGCGGCACGGCCGGCGGGCAGCACGGCGACGGGCAGCAGGGGGCGGACGTGTTTCCTGAGTTCGTTGGCGGCAGCGGCGGCGTAGCGGTAGCTGTAATACGCGCCGGTGCGGCGGCGGTTTAGATTGTATTTGTGATACAGATTAAGCTGCGACAAGGCTTCCAGTGCGTGTTCGGGCTGCTTGAAATGCAGGGTTCTGTTTCTGCCGAACAGGGTGCGGACATCGTCGGTGTCTGCGCTGCCCAGCCATGCGGCCAGCAGCGGCTTTTTGCTTTTCCGCTGCAAGGCGGCGGCCATTTGCGCGGTTTGGAGGCTTTCTTCGGCATCCGTCCCCGTGTATACCGCCAGGACGGCATCGGATTTGTCGTCTTCCAAATGCAGCGACAGGGCAGCCTGAAACTGGGCGGGCAGGGCATCGGCGGGCAGATAGAGCGGGTTGGCGGCGGCGGGGCGGTAGGGCAGCAGCTTGGCGGCGGCGCGGGCAAGGGTGGGCGTGCTTTCCGCCAGATGCAGCCCTGCTGCGGGCAGCGTTTTGAGCGCGAGCGTGCAAATCTGCGGCGAATTGCTGACCACGGCGATGCTTTTGCCGCGGCACACCAGCCCCGTGTGGATGAGTTTTGCCGCGCTGAAAAATTGGGCGAGCGTGTGGGCGGTGAGCACGTGTGTGCGCGCCAAAGCCTGCATCAGCAGGGCTTCCTCTTCCGCATCCGCCAGCGTGGCCAGCACCACCACGGGTTTGCGGCGGGCGGCGGCGGCCAGCGCGCTGACCAGATTGCGCGGATTTTCCGGCGAGCAGATGTGGACGAGCAGGGCAGTGGCGGCGGGCTCGGATGCCGTGAAGTCAATTATCTGCCCCATGTCGGCGGGATAGTCCTGCGGGCAGACGGTCAGGAAGCGGCTGAACGTGATGCGCCGCTCCGCCGCATAGGCTGCCACGCAGTCGGCGATGCCGGCGGACTGTCCGACATAGGCACAGGCGGGTGCGCGGTTTTCAGGCTGCCCGAACACGCCGTCCAGCCCGCCTGAAGGCACGGCAAACAGACGGATTCCCGCTTTGCGTGCGGCTTCGGCGGCTCGGGCAAGGCGGCTCTGCTGCGGGGCGGGAACGGGGTCCAGTTCGTTTACCAGCACCATCTGCGAGATGCCTGCCCGTGCCGCCTCGCGCACGATACCCGCCGCCTTTTCCGCCGCCAGCACCACCACGGCGGTATCGACCGGCTGCTCCTTGACTGCCTCGCCCAAACTGGCAAACGCCTTCTGCCCGCCCACCGTTTTGTGCGCGGAATTGACGGGAACGATATTCGGAATGCCCGATGCGGCAAGACGGGCGAACACTTTCCGCCCCAAGCTGCCCGCACGGTCGGACGCACCGACCACGGCAACGGTTTTGGGGTAAAACAAAGCATGCAGGAAATGGGACATGGCGGGATTCCTTGTGAAGATGGGGAAAGGCAGCCTGAATAAAGGGAAAAGCAGTTTTCAGGCTGCCCTAATTATCCCTTGATTCGCACATACAGGTGCGGGATGGGTAAAGAATAGGACCGGCGCAAGTTCGGGATAAGGCCGCAAACGGCAAAACGTTTATTGCCCGCATCTGCTGCCCACCCGTTCCGCGTTCCAAGGCAGCCTGAAAACCGCTCTTCCCGCGTTTCAGGCTGCCTTATCCCGCTGCTTTCAATCCGACAAAGCAGTCAGCCACAGCACGGCAACCATAACCAGCGCAACCATCTGCGCCGCCGAACCGATGTCTTTCGCGCGTTTGGCAAGCGGGCGGATTTCGGGCGAAATATCGTCCACCACCGCCTCCACCGCCGAATTGAACAGCTCCGTAATCAGCGACACAAAAGACGCGCCGACCAGCACCATCCGCACGGCAGCGTCAAAATCAAAACACCACACCGCCGCAAACAGCACCCCGTGCAGCAGCACAAGCTGTCTGAACGCAGCTTCGTGGCGGTAAGCCGCGGCAAGCCCGTCTTTGGAATAACCGGCGGCGTTCAAAATGCGGCGCAGGCCGCGTTTGCCTTTCAAATCGGCAGCGTTGGGTTCGGACATGGTTTCCTCACAAGGTTGGTTAAGCGGTTGGTTAAACTGTAGGATAGGCATTTGCTGCCCGCGCATTTTCAGGCTGCCCGCACAACGGCAGGGGCAGCCTGAAAATTATAAATGATATAGGCGGCCGTTCTTTGGCAAAAAACGGTTTTAAAGTAGAATCGCATTCTTTTGTCTTACCCACACAGGGGAAACACACATGAAGAAAACCATTTTGTCCGCCGCCGCCTTTGTGCTGTTGGCAGCCTGCGGTCATCAGGATGCACAAACAGGCGGCACGCCGTCCGCCTCCGCCGCGCCGTCTTCCGCTCCCGCCGCAGCCGCACAAGGCAGCCTGATTGAGCGCATCAACGGCAAAGGCACCGTTACCGTCGGCACGGAAGGCACATATGCCCCCTTTTCCTATCACGATGCAGACGGCAAGCTGACGGGCTATGACGTAGAAGTCGCCCGCGCCGTTGCCGGCAAGCTGGGCGTGAAGATTGAGTTCAAAGAAACCCAGTGGGACGGCATGATGGCAGGCCTCAAAGGCGGGCGGTTTGACATGGTTGCCAACCAAGTCGGGCTGACCAGCCCCGAGCGGCAGGCAACGTTTGACAAATCCGAACCGTACAGTTGGAGCGGCGCGGTTTTGGTTGCCCGTGCAGATAACAATAAAGTGAAATCGCCTGCCGACATCAAAGGCCTGAAAGCCGCGCAGTCGCTCACCAGCAATTTTGGCGAGAAAGCTGCCGAGGCAAAAGCCGAAATCGTCCCCGTGGACGGATTGGCGCAATCGCTGATGCTGCTGGAACAGAACCGCGCCGAAGTAACGTTCAACGACGAACTGGCGGTGCTGGACTATCTGAAAAAGAACCCCAAAGCAGGCGTGAAAATCGTGTGGACCGCACCGGCACAAGAGCGGGTCGGTTCCGGATTGATTGTGAACAAGGGCAACGACGAAGCACTGGCGAAAATCAGCGGCGCAATGAAGGAATTGCAGGCAGACGGCACGCTGAAACGCTTGGGCGAACAATTCTTCGGCAAGGACATCAGTGCTAAATAACTTTCTCACTTCGCTGCCGTTTATGACTCCTGCGCGCGCGCAGCTCGTTATAGACTCGTTTTGGCCCATGGTTAAGGCGGGCATCGCGATTTCCGTGCCGCTCGCGCTGGCTTCGTTTGCCATCGGCATGATGATTGCCACCGGCGTGGCCTTGGTGCGCATCATGCCCAAGGGCGGCGTGTTTCACCGCATCCTGCTGGGAATTTTCCGCGCCTATATTTCGGTGATACGCGGCACGCCCATGCTGGTGCAGCTTGCGGTGGTGTTTTACGGACTGCCTGCCGTCGGCATCAACTTTGAGCCGTGGACGGCGGCGGTTATCGCCTTTTCGCTGAACGTGGGCGCATACGGTTCGGAAACCGTGCGTGCCGCCATTTTGTCTGTGCCCAAAGGGCAGTGGGAGGCCGGTTTCTCCATCGGGATGCCGTATTTCCAAACCTTCCGCCGCATCATCGCACCGCAGGCTTTCCGCGTTGCCGTGCCGCCTTTGAGCAACAGCTTTATCGGTTTGTTCAAAGAAACTTCGCTGGCTTCGTTTGTTACCGTAACCGAGCTTTTCCGCGTGGCGCAGCAGTATGCCAACCTGTCATACGACTTTATCCCCGTTTACATAGAAGCAGGTTTCGTCTATTGGTGCTTCTGCCTGTTCCTGTTTGCCTTGCAGGCAAGGCTGGAACGGCATTTTGACCGCCATGTGGCGAAATAGCGCGAAAATTTTTCAGGCTGCCTGAAACGTGTTATTCAGGCAGCCTGAAAGCCATTATCGGACACAAAAACATGATTCAGATACGCAACATACACAAAACCTTCGGGCAGAACGCTATCCTGCGCGGCGTGGGATTGGACATCCGCAAAGGGCAGGTGGTGGTGATACTCGGGCCTTCCGGTTCGGGCAAAACCACCTTTTTGCGCTGCCTGAACGCGCTGGAAATCCCCGAGCAGGGTACGCTGTCGTTTGAACACCCGCCCGCGCTGCACATTGATTTTTCCAAAAAGCTGGATAAGAAAGATATTCTTGCCCTGCGCCGCAAATCGGGCATGGTGTTTCAGCAATACAACCTGTTCCCGCATAAAACCGCGCTGGAAAACGTGATGGAAGCGCCGGTTCAGGTGCAGGGCAAGCCCAAAGAGCAGGCGCATGCCGAAGCGGTGCGGCTGCTGGAAAAAGTGGGGCTGGCGGACAAGGCGAATCTTTATCCGCACCAGCTTTCGGGCGGGCAGCAGCAGCGGGTCGGCATTGCCCGCGCGCTGGCGTTGCAGCCCGAGCTGATGCTGTTTGACGAACCGACTTCCGCGCTGGACCCCGAGCTGGTGCAGGACGTTTTGGACACCATGAAATCGCTGGCCAACGAGGGCTGGACGATGGCGGTGGTTACGCACGAAATCAAGTTTGCGCTGGATGTGGCAGACGTGGTAGTAGTGATGGACCACGGCGTGATTGTCGAGCAGGGTTCGCCCGAAGAGCTGTTTGCCAACCCGCAGCACGAGCGCACCAAAAGCTTTCTCAGCCGCCTGCGCACGCAATAGGGCGGACACAGGCAGCCTGAAAACCGCATGGATGGTTTTTTAGGCTGCCTTTGACAGCCGGAGACCTTTGCAAAACCCCGGATTTGAGCACAGTTCAAAGCAACAGCATCGCAGAACGCGCAGAGAATATGGAAATATTTTCAAGCGTTCGAGAAGCGCGTTGCGAAGAAATGTGCCAAAGATGGGGATTTTGCAAAGGTCTCAGCCGACATAGATATAGTCGATTAAAATAAAAATGAGACAAGGCGGCGAGCCGCAAGGCGTACAGGTAGTACGTCAAGGCGAGCCAACGCCGTATCATTGCAATTTTAATCGACTATACATGGATAGGGCAGCACCGACTGCCCGCGCATTCCCTCCCCGAAGGCAGCCTGAAACCCCGTTCCCACGGTTTTCAGGCTGCCTCTTTGTGCCATAATCCCCGCTTTTTCAGGTCTTGTGCCATGCCTTTCTGCCGTGTTGCCGTCAATGCCCCCCTGCCTTTGCTCACCTATTCCTGCGCCGTGCCGTTGCCGCGCGGGCAGCGCGTGCTGGTGCCGTTTCGGGGCAAAACCGTGGCGGGCGTGGTGTGGGATGCCGATGCCGCGCCCGAAATCGCACCTGAAAAAATCCTGCCCGTGCAGCATGTTTTTGCCGAAGAGCCGGTGCTGCCCGAAAACTGGCTCGCACTGATTGCCTTCACTTCCCGCTATTACCACTATCCAATCGGCCAAACGCTGTTTGCCGCGCTGCCGCAGGTTCTGCGCGAAACCCGTCCTGCCGCCATCCCCGCGCCGGAACGGTATTTCACGCTCGGTGCGCAGGGCAGGGTGCAGCCGCCGCCGCCCGAACGCAGCCGCAAGCAGCGCGCGCTGTGGCAGGCACTGCTTTCAGGCTGCCTGAATCTTGCCGCGCTGAAAAAAATCCACGCGCAGGCATCGGGCATCATTGCGCAATGGCAGGAAAACGGCTGGCTGGATATTGTGGAACAGGGGCAGCCTGAAATCCCGCCGCCGCGCTATACGCCCAATGCCGACCAGCGCGCGGCGGCGGATGCCGTCATCGGCGCGGCAGGCTGTTTTGCCCCGTTCCTGTTGCACGGCATCACCGGCAGCGGAAAAACCGAAGTGTATTTTGAAGCGGCGGCACACGCGTTGGCGGCGGGCGGGCAGGTGCTGTTTCTGCTGCCCGAAATCAATTTGACTCCGCAGCTTTTGCAGCGTATTGCCGCGCGTTTTCCCGATTTCCCCGTGGCCGTGCTGCACAGCCAAACCGCAGCCGCCCGCCGCAGCCGCGATTATCTGGCCGCGATGCTGGGGCAGGCGCGGCTGGTGGTCGGTACGCGGTTGTCGGTGTTTACCCCGCTGCCCGATTTGTCGCTGGTGATTGTGGACGAAGAACACGATGCGTCTTTCAAACAGGATAGCGACCTGCGCTATCAGGCGCGCGATTTGGCGGTGTGGCGGGCGCAGCAGGCGCACTGTCCGGTCGTTTTGGGCAGCGCCACCCCCAGTCTGGAAAGCTGGCACAAGGCGCAGACGGGGGCATACCGCCTGCTTTCCCTGCCGCACCGCGCCAACCCTCAGGCAAGGCTGCCTGAAATCCAAATCCTTGATGTGCGCCGCCTGCCGCTGGAAAACGGTATTTCCGCCCCCGCGCTTTCCCTGCTGCGGCAGAACCATGCGGCAGGCGGTATCTCGCTGGTGTATCTCAACCGCAGAGGCTTTGCACCTGCCCTGTTCTGCGCCGACTGCGGACACGTCTTCGGCTGCCCGCACTGTTCCGCCAAAATGGTGCTGCACCGGCAGGCGCGGGAACTGCGCTGCCACCATTGCGGTTTCAGGCTGCCTGTGCCGCGCAACTGCCCCGATTGCGGCAATCAGGATTTGTCCGCAATCGGGCAGGGCACGCAGCGCGTAGAAGAAACCCTGCGCAACGCCATTCCCGAAGCCCGCATCCTGCGTGTGGACAGGGACAGCACCGCCCGCCGCCGAGATTGGGAGCAGCTTTATCAAACCATTGCCGCAGGCGGGGCGGATATTTTGGTCGGCACGCAGATGTTGGCGAAAGGACACGATTTTGCGCGGCTGAATCTGGCGGTGGTGCTGAACGCGGACGGTTCGTTGTTTTCCGGCGACTTTCGTGCGCCCGAGCGGCTGTTTGCCGAGTTGATGCAGGTGTCGGGCAGGGCGGGGCGCGCAGAACACGCGGGGCGGGTGCTGGTGCAGACCAGGCTGCCTGAAAACCCCGTGTTCTCCGCCCTGCGTGCGCAGGATTATGTATTGTTTGCGCAACACGAATTGGCACAGCGCGAACTGTTCGGGCTGCCTCCCTGCGGTTTTCAGGCTGCCGTGCGCGCCGATGCACCCGCAATGGCGGATGCCGTCTCGTTTCTCAACGCCGTGCGTGCCGAAACCGCACCGCTGCTGCCTGAAAACGTGTGGCAGAGTGCCGCCGTGCCGATGCTGATGGCACGGCTGGCGGGGCGCGAGCGAGCGCAGGTGTTTGTGGAAAGTGCCGACAGGAAGGCTCTGCACCGCGCACTGTCGCTGTGGGCGCACGCACTTTCGCAGAGCCGGACGGGTTCGGTGCGCTGGCACATGGATGTGGATGTGCAGGAAATGTAAGCGCAAAACAGTCTTTCAGGCAGAGACCTTTGCAAAACCTCAGATTTGAGCGCATTTCAAAGCAATAGCATCGCATAATGCGCAGAGAATATTGAAATATTTTCAAGCATTAGAGAAGCGCATTGCGAAGAAATGTGCCAAAGATGAGGATTTTGCAAAGGTCTCAGGCAGCCTGAAATCTGCGCCTTTACACATACCGAAGGCAGCCTGAAACAGATTTTTTCCGTCAAATCATGTTAAAATGCTGCGATTGTTTGCAAAAGGCATAACACGGGGTAAGGCAGCAGAGATGAATTTACAGGTTTTCGTAGACAAAATGCTGACGCTCAAAGGAGCGTTGGCGGCTGCGATTGTGGATTATGAAAGCGGTATGCCGATGGCATCGGGCAAGAACGCGGCAGATTTTGATTTGGAGGTGGTCGCCGCGCGGTGCAGCGAGGTGATGCGCGCCAAAATCAAAACCATGCAGCGGCTGGAAATGGATGATGAAATCAACGACATCATGATTACGCTCTCTTCGCAATACCACTTCATCTGCCCGGTAAAAAAGAAACAGAATATGTTTATCTATCTGGCGGTGGATAGGAAAACGGCAAATGTGTCGCTGTGCCGCCAGATGATGTTTGCGGTGGACAAAAACATTGTCTGAACCCGCACATAAGAAAAAATCCTGCATACCGGTTGCAGGATTTTTTTCGTGCGCCGTTTTCGGGTAGGAGGCCGGACAAACATCAAGAGACCTTTGCAAAATCCCCATCTTTGGCACATTTCTTCGCAACGCGCTTCTC
>CAUQSD010000045.1:0-17051 GCA_963520685.1 uncultured Kingella sp.
CCATCCGTGAAGGTGGCCGTACTGTAGGCGCGGGCGTTGTTGCCAGCATCATCGCATAAGGATAACGAACAATGGCTAACCAGAGAATCCGTATCCGTCTGAAAGCGTATGATTACAGCCTGATTGACCGTTCCGCACAGGAAATTGTGGAAACGGCGAAACGCACCGGCGCGGTGGTGAAAGGCCCGATTCCTTTGCCGACCAAAATTGAGCGTTTCAACATTCTGCGTTCTCCGCATGTGAATAAAACGTCCCGCGAACAGTTGGAAATCCGTACACATCTGCGTTTGATGGATATTGTGGATTGGACCGACAAAACGACTGACGCGCTGATGAAGCTGGATTTGCCGGCAGGCGTGGATGTAGAAATCAAAGTCCAATAACTGTTGTTGATAAGGCAGCCTGAAAATGTTTTCAGGCTGCCTTTTGTTTTTGAGGGCATGTTATGGAAAGACCGTATGGACATGGCGAATTATCTGATTTTGTTATAGTCGATTAAAATTGCAATGATACGGCGTTGGCTCGCCTTGACGTACTACCTGTACGCCTTGCGGCTCGCCGCCTTGTCTCATTTTTATTTTAATCGACTATATAAGCTAACGTGCATGAAAAGATACGTTTGCAGGGCGGATGCTTGCTGCCTACATGTCATTCCAAGGCAGCCTGAAAATTTGGGTGCAATAAGTGCCCAGCTTACGAAGCGGCGTTGTGTGTCTCAATTTTTATGTTTTCTGGCCATACCTGCGGTTTTGTAACAAAAATGTGTTGGTTATCCATATAGAATATCGGGCAGATGGTATTTTATAGACCCGACTGTTTGACGGAGTGGCTATGTTTGGAATTTCTTGGGGGCAGGTGTTTCTGTTTCTGCACATTGCTGCGGTGGCGGTGTGTGTGGTGCGCGTGCTGTACCGCCAGCGCAATACAGGGGCGGCGTTTGCCTGGCTGATTATCCTGTTTGTGTTTCCGCTGTTTGGTGTGGCGGCGTATCTTCTGGTGGGCGAACCGCGTTTGGGCATGACGAGAGCCAAGCGGGTGGAACAGATGAATGTGTTTTACCGCAAATTTGCCGAGCGGCATTTCCACGATGAGGATTTGGATACGCGCAACAAGATGCGCCGCCGTTATCAGGGCATCGCCAACGTTGCAGCCAGCGTAACCGGTTTGGCGGCGAGTAACAACAACGCCATGCGTCTGCTGACGCGGACGGATGAAATTGTGGATGCGATGCTGGCGGATATTCAGGCTGCCCGCCAAACCTGTGCATTGGCGTTTTACATAATAGAGCCGCAGGGCAGGATTCAGACGCTGCTGGCGGCGGTGCGCGATGCGGCAAAACGCGGTGTGGAATGCACCATTCTGGCGGATGCGGTGGGCAGCAGCGCGTTCTTCGGCAGCGAATGGGAAGGCAGCCTGAAAGATGCGGGCGTGCGGATTGTGCCTGCGCTGCCCGTGGGCGTGCTGAAAACGTTTTTCTCGCGCAGCGATTTGCGCAACCACCGCAAAATCCTGATTGTGGACAATCTGATTGCCTACACGGGCAGCTTCAATTTGGTTGACCCGCGCTATTTCAAACAGGGGGCGGGCGTGGGCGAATGGGTGGATGTGATGATGCGCTGCCGCGGCACGGTGGTGCTGGAAATGGCTGCGGTGTTCTATGCCGATGTGGCGGTGGAAACAGACGAACATTTGGTGGAGGTGCAACACGAAATTGAGCAGTTGGACGGGAAAATTCCGGAGCTTTTGGCATTGAAACGCCAGTCGGGCGATGCCGTGGCGCAGGTGATACCGTCTGCCCCCGACCAGTCCGACCCTGTGATTTACGAAACCATCGTGTGCGCCATCCACGCCGCCAAAACGCGGGTGACCATCACCACACCCTATTTTGTGCCGGACGAACTGCTGCTGACCGCGCTGACCACTGCCGCCAAACGCGGCGTAGAAGTGGTGCTGATATTGCCCGAAAAGGTGGATTCCTTCCTTGTGCGCTGGGCATCGCGCGCGTATTACCCCAAGCTTTTGGCCGCCGGCGTGAAAATCGCGCTGTTTCACGGCGGGCTGCTGCACGCGAAAACGCTGGTGGTGGACGAGGATTACGCGCTGTTCGGCACGGTAAACATGGATATGCGCAGTTTTTTTCTGAATCTGGAAATCAGCCTGGCGATTTATGATGCGCCGGTTGTGCAGGAAATTGCCCGCGTGCAGCAGGACTATCTACGCGACAGCCGCTATATTTCCGTCAGCCGTTGGCAGCGGCGCGAGAAAATCTGGGGCTTGGTGGAAAACACCGTGCGTCTGTTCAGCCCGCTTCTGTGAGACAAAAGGCAGCCTGAAACCTTTGCAAAACCTTAGATTTGGGTGCAGTTCAAGGCAATAGCATCGTAAAGCACGCAGATAATGGAAATATTATCAAGCGATGCGGCAGCGGCGTTTTTTATATGCGGATGCCTCGGTTTTTTTGGCGGCAGGCTCTGCATATCCCTGTTGGACAATATCCTCTTGGGTGCAAAATTTTTTTCAATTCGAATTCGTATTTTCAAATTTTGTTGTATTGGGCGGAATACAATGCGGAAAAGGCAATCAACAGTACAAAGAAAATGGTAGTAATATGAATAAGGCCTTGATGTGGTAATTTTAAAAACGGTTAAATGACCAACTCCCCACCACTTTTCCACAGATGCGGATACTATCCAATTCATCGCCTGATATGGTTTCTGTCTCATAACGATTGTTGTCGCTGATGATTTTCAGACCGCCAGATACCGTGGATTGCAAACGTTTTGCTTTTAATCCATCGGTATACCAAATGATATAAATCCCTTCTCTGGAAAAATAAGTAACCCCTTCATCTACAAACAACACATCTCCGGCTTTAATGGTTGGATTCATACTATCGCCGCGTGCTGTAAGAACTCTGATATTGGATAGGTTGCCGCCTAAATTGTCCCTCGCCCATTTGCGGGCAACAACTACGTAATCAATCACCTCGGCATATTGGTCGTTTATTGTCCCTACGCCGCAGCTCGCCTCCACATCTATGCGAGGAAAGCAGATTTTATCTTCATCATCACTTGATGCATTCTGTGTGAAATTGCCTCCTTCCCCGTCTAGATAGCCTTGCGGCAATCCCAAAGACTTTTCGATGTTTAAAGCAGCCGCATCACCGATGTTTCTGTATCCGTTAATCCATTGATTGATTTGTGCAGGTGATTTTTTTATTGCTCGTGAAAAATCCGTTTGGTTTCCATTAAATCTTTCTTTAATCAAATATTTAACCCTATCTAATCTAGTCATTTTTCTATATTCCTCAAAAACTTATATAAATATATCGCATTGCTAATATAACAGAGAGGCGTATTACCAAGGACTGTGCCAAAACTGAGGACTTTGCAAAAGCTCAGTCTGTAAACCGTCCGGATGCGTGTTTCAGGCTGCCTCACCGATTGGTGTTTGGTGCGGCATTGTGCATATTTGTAAGAATACCGTAAAATGCGCGCTTTGTTGTGTAAACACCGTTTAACGGATAGGAAGACCATGAACGTATCCAAATACGCCATCATCGCCGCCGCCCTTGCTGCGGCCGCCCCCACCTTTGCAAAAGGCCCGAAACTGCCCTACACCCACAAAGGCGTCACCTCCGAAGACATCGTGAAAAGCAAAGACGTGCGCTGGCTGACCGTGGAAGACATCCGCGACAGCCTGAAAAACACGCCGCCCATCACCGTGAGCTTTGACATTGACGACACCGTGCTGGTTTCCTCGCAGTGCTTTTATTACGGGCGCAACAAATGGTCGCCCGGAAAATTTGACTACCTGCACAACCAAGACTTCTGGGACTATGTGGCAGACGGCTGCGATTTAAGCTCCATCCCCAAAGCCTCCGCCGCCAAGCTGATTGAGATGCATCAGGCGCGCGGCGACCAAGTCGTGTTCATCACCGGCCGCACCCCCGCCCGCAACCACAATCCCGACAAGCCGGACCAACTCGCCGAGATTTTGGAGCGCACGTTCCATGTGAAGAACATGAAACCCATCAGCTATACCAAAGACACGCCCGTTGCACCGTACAAATACGACAAATCGTTCTACATCGCCAAGCACAAATCGCAAATCCACTATGGCGACAGCAATGACGACGTACTGGCCGCACGCGAAGTCGGCATCCGCGGCATCCGCGTTATCCGTCCGTCCGTCAGTACCAACCGTCCGCTGCCTGTAAACGGCGGCTACGGCGAAGAAGTATTGGTGGATTCATCCAACTGATGCGTAGTACATAGCAGAGAGTATTTCAGGCAGCCTGAAAGCGCGCTTTTGGCGGTTTTCAGGCTGCCTGAAAACCATTCCCCAGCACACAAACCAAACAAGGACACAACCATGCCAGAATACCGCTCCAAAACCTCCACCCACGGCCGCAATATGGCGGGCGCACGCGCATTGTGGCGCGCCACCGGCGTGATGGAAACCGACTTCGGCAAGCCCATCATCGCCGTTGCCAACTCGTTCACCCAATTCGTGCCCGGCCATGTTCACCTGCACAACATGGGCCAACTGGTTGCCCGCGAAATCGAAAAAGCCGGCGCAATCGCTAAAGAATTCAACACCATCGCCATCGACGACGGCATCGCCATGGGACACAGCGGCATGCTGTATTCCCTGCCCAGCCGCGATTTGATTGCCGACTCCATCGAATATATGGTCAACGCCCACTGCGCCGACGCGCTGGTGTGCATTTCCAACTGCGACAAAATCACCCCGGGAATGCTGATTGCCGCCATGCGCCTGAACATCCCGACCATCTTCGTTTCCGGCGGTCCGATGGAAGCGGGCAAGGTCATCGGCGTGGCCAACATCCAGCCCGAACGCCGCTTGGACTTGATTGACGCCATGATTGAATCGGCGGACGACAATGTCAGCAACCAACAGGTCGAAGAAGTCGAACAAAACGCCTGCCCGACCTGCGGCTCCTGCTCCGGCATGTTCACCGCCAACTCCATGAACTGCCTGACCGAAGCGCTCGGCCTGTCCCTGCCCGGCAACGGCTCCTACCTCGCCACCCATGCCGGCCGCAAAGAATTGTTCCTCGAAGCGGGTCGCATGATTGTCGAAATTACCAAACGCTATTACGAGCAAAACGACGAAACCGTGTTGCCACGCAGCATCGCCACCAAAAAAGCGTTTGAAAACGCCATGACCATGGACATCGCCATGGGCGGTTCCACCAACACCATCCTGCATTTGCTCGCCGTCGCCAACGAAGCGGGCGTGGATTTCAAAATGGCCGACATCGACCGCCTGAGCCGCGTCGTGCCCTGCATCTGCAAAACCGCGCCCAACAACCACGACTACTACATGGAAGACGTGCACCGCGCCGGCGGCATCTTCGCCATCCTGAAAGAATTGGACAAAGCGGGCAAACTGCACACCGACGTGTACACCATCCACGCGCCGACGCTGAAAGACGCGATTGAAAAATGGGACGTGACCAATCCCGAAAACACCCACGCCATCGAACGCTTCAAAGCCGCGCCCGGCGGCGTGCGCACCACCCAAGCGTTCTCGCAAAACCGCATGTGGAAAACCCTCGACCTCGACCGCGAAAAAGGCTGTATCCGCAACGTCGAACACGCCTACTCGCAAGACGGCGGTTTGGCGGTCTTGTTCGGCAACATCGCCGAACGCGGCTGCGTGGTGAAAACCGCAGGCGTGGACGAGAGCATCCTCAAATTCACCGGCCGCGCCCGCGTGTTTGAAAGCCAAGAAGCCGCCGTCGAAGGCATTTTGGGCAACCAAATCGTCGCCGGTGACATCGTCATCATCCGTTACGAAGGCCCGAAAGGCGGCCCGGGTATGCAGGAAATGCTGTATCCGACTTCCTACCTGAAATCCAAAGGTTTGGGCAAAGCCTGCGCCCTGCTGACGGACGGACGCTTCTCCGGCGGCACATCAGGTCTCTCCATCGGCCACGCTTCGCCCGAAGCGGCGGAAGGCGGCGCCATCGGTTTGGTGCACGAAGGCGACACGATTGAAATCGACATCCCCAACCGCAGCATCAACCTGAAAGTGTCCGACGAAGAACTCGCAAAACGTCGCGCCGAAATGGAGGCGCGCGGCAGCAAAGCGTGGAAACCGGAAAACCGCGACCGCTACGTCTCCGCCGCCCTGCGCGCCTATGGTGCGATGGCGACTTCCGCCGACAAAGGCGCGGTGCGGGACGTATCGCAAATCGAACGCTGATTGGGTTTTCAAGCCGCAAACCATTTTCAGGCAGCCTGAAAGCCGTCTGAACACCGAAAAAGCAGCCTGCACTTGAATTTTGAAAGTGCAGGCTGCCTGAAACCGAATGAATAATATGGAGGAAACATCATGCCTGTACCCACCCACCTGCAAGCCTATGTCCGCCCCGGCAGCCTGCACAGCCCCGACAACATCGAATACCGCTTCTCCCTCGCAGCGGACGGCGCAGACCGTTTCCGCATCCGCTACTACGGCGAACTGTATGACGGCCTGATTACCGATACCGAAGACGCACCCGCCAAAATCGTCGCCGTCGAGCCGGAAAGCGGGCGCGAAATCCTGCTGTTTGACGGCGGGCGGCACGGCTACAACGCCATGCTGTGCGACGAATACGACGAAGAAACGCTGGCAAACCGCCCCCTGCAAGATTTGGACGACATCCTGTACCAAATTGAAATCCACACCTTCTACAACATTGACTACGCAGCCGAACGCGAAGACTTTTGCGATGAAAACGGCGAAGTGGAACTGACAAACGGAGAAGTCATCGATTTTGAGCGGCTGCAACAGGACGGCATGGACGCACTGGCCATCGAACTCATCAATCCGCAGGGGCAGCGGCGCGAAATCGTAAACGAATCATTAGCCTGATTCATCAGCCGAAAGAGAAAACAAGGGGAAGGATTTTTCAGGCAGCCTGAAAGCCGCAACCAATAGTTTGGGTAGGGTGGGCACTTGTTGCCCACGCGTTGCGCCAAGACAGAAAACGCGTGGGCAGCAAGTGCCCACCCTACGCTTGTTACACGTATCCCCTCTCAACAGGAAGAAAACACCGTGTTTTACAAAGTCCTTTTGGCAGCCGCACTGTTCGTCGCCGTTGCCGCCCAAGCTGAAAGCATTTCGCTGGAAGACACGGGCAGCCCCGAATTCAAACCTGTGCCCGACAAAATCCGTCAAATGCTTGGAAGCGGCGAATGTTTGGCGATGCGTCCGGTAAAACTTGCACCATCCGGCAAATATTTTGCCGCCGTTGCCCCGTGCGAAGGCGGCAGCGGGAGCGCACCGTCGTGGCTGCTGGAACAGCACGGCAACACCTACCGCGTGCTGCTGGACATGGGCAGCTACAACCTCGATATCTTGCCCGCACGACACAACGGCCTGAACGACGTGTCGTTTTCCATCGGCAACGCAGGCGGCTGCACCGTATATACCTACCGCTACAACGGCAGCGTGTACCGCAAACACAAAAGCAAAAGCTGCTTTCAGGGATAACGGCTTTCAGGCTGCCTCAAATCCGCAACCGATAGAAAGACAACGATGACGAAATACTGGATTGGCACCGTATCCCAAGAACACGTCCTGCGCGGCGTGGCAGGCGGGTTCTGCCAAGTGTGCCACGGCAAAGCCGCACCGCTCAACCGCATGAAGCGCGGCGACTGGCTGCTTTATTACAGCCCGAAAATCCGCATGGACGGCGCGGAAAAACTGCAAGCCTTTACCGCATTCGGCCAAGTTACGGACGATACCGCTTATCCGTTCCCAATGAGCGAAACCTTCATCCCCTTCCGCCGCAATGTGGACTATGCCGAAACCCGCCGCAACTGCCCGATAGACATCGTCCGCACGCATCCCGAATGGAAAAAATACGCCACCATGCTGCGTTACGGACATTTTGAAATCAGCCGCGATTTCTTTGATTTTGTGAGGACGTATATGCAGTCGCCGCCCGACACGGTCGGGCAACAACAGGGATTCTTGTAGGGCGGGTTCAGGCTGTCCACGCGTTTTCAGGCTGCCTGAAAAACAAAACGCACAGGCAGAAACCTCCGCCTGCGCCTGCCGCGTATCCCGTATCAGCTTGAAACCACTTTAATGCCCAGCCCCACCATCACCGCGCCGAGCACTCGGTCAATCCAGTGCCCCGCCTTTTGGAAGCGGTTATTGACGGCGGGGATGGAAAGCAGGAACGCCGCCACGGCAAACCACGCAAACTGCAAAACCATCATCCACGCGCCGTATGCCGCCAATTGCCAAAACGGCATTTCGGGCGACAGCACCACGGTAAACACGGACACGAAATATAGTGGATTAAATAAAAATGAGACAAGGCGGCGAGCCGCAAGGCGTACAGGTAGTACGTCAAGGCGAGCCAACGCCGTATCATTGCGATTTTAATCCACTATAAACCGATGCCTTCGGGTTCAGAACGTTGCCAGAAAACCCTTCCACAGCGTTTTCGGCAGGCTTTGCGGTGCGGCTTTTGTTTTGCGGATTTCGGTCGTTTCTTTTTTCGCTTTGGCACGCAAACCCTGAATGCCAAGCCAAACCAAATATGCGCCGCCGATAATTTTAATGGCCGTGAGCAGCCATGCCGCCTGCGCAATCAGCACGGCCATCCCCAAAACGGAATAGGCGATGTGGATGCCCAGACCCAGCGTACCCCCCAAGGCACACACCAAACCTGCCCTCCGCCCCCGGCTCAGCGTCTGTTGCGAAACAAAAATAAAATCCGGCCCGGGCGAGGCTGCCGCCAGCAGGTGGATTCCGGTAATCAGTAAAAAGCCATGCCAAAATTCCATTGCGCTGCTCCATGAAGTTTAGTTATAGCAAGGCAGGGGTTGGACGTGGTTTGTGCCGTGCGCCCCCCGCGTTTTGCATCCGAAGGCAGCCTGAAAACGCGTGGGCAACGAAATCCTATGAAACCGGCACGGTGCCAATCCGTTTTGCCGTTTGCCGTCTTATTCCGAATCTGCGTTGGGGTAGGGGCGCACTTGCTACTACCTATGCATTGTTCCAATCAGGCAGCCTGAAACCGTTTTGCCCAGCCCCGCCAACCCGCCGAAAGCCCGCCATGTCCCCGTTTGTCGCCCGCCCTCTGTTCGCTCTGCTTGCCCTTGCCATCATCCTTGCCGCTGCCGGCGGACAGGGTGTTGCCCTGCCGTTTGCCGTTGCCGTTATGTGGCTGGGGGTGCTGCGGCTGCATCTGCGCGGTTCGCACTGGCAGGGTGCGGCAATGCTTGTGCTGGTGTGGCTTGTTTTCCCGTTGCTTAAAACCGTAAACGCAAGTTGGATAACGTGGCATGCGGACGGCCTGCTGACATGGGCGGACAGCGCGCTGTGGGGTGGGCGCATCCTGCCTACCTACCTGCGCTATGAGGATTATCCCGTTGCCGCCGATGTGTTTGCCGCCTGCTATTTCGTTTTCTTTTTCATTGTGTTGGGTGCGGTGGGGTATTACGCCTGTGCCGCGCGCCGCCGCCCTGCCTCTGCCGCTGCGTTTTTCAGCGGGCTGCACGGCATCTATCTTTGGGGCTTTGCGGGCTATTTTCTGCTTCCTGCCGCCGGTCCTGCCTTTACCGTGCTGCCCGATGCGGGGGCGCAGGGCTTTATCGCACCGCACGTGATTGCCATTGTGAAAGACGGCGTAACCGGCATGGACGTGTTCCCCAGCCTGCACACCGCGCTGCCGCTGTTCATCACTGCCTTTCTGTGGCGGGACGGCCGCCGCTTGGCCGCGCTGCTGCTTGCGCCCGTGTCGCTCGGCATAGTGGTGTCCACCGTGTTCCTGCGCTACCACTACGGCGTAGACGTGCTGGCGGGGATGCTGCTGGCGGCGGCAATGGCCTGGCGGTATACGCAAAAGGCAGCCTGAAAACCTTGATTCTTGGTTTTCAGGCTGCCCTTTTGCCGTTTGTTGGCAAGGAGATGCCAAGACCTGTCTTGTTTTTTCCAAATCTGTGTTACAGGTAGGGTGGGCACTTGCTGCCCACGCGTTTTCAGGCTGCTTTGGAACGTGAAACGCGTGGGCAACGAGTGCCCACCCTCCGGAACCGATATTGCGCGCATCCGTACCCAATGTGTGCCGGCTGTGTAATACAGGCAGCCTGAAACCGTTTATCCGCCGTTTTCTCCGTTTTCCGCCGCTTCATAGGCTTCCACAATCTTCTGCACCAGCGGGTGGCGCACCACGTCTTCGCTGGTGAAGGTGTGGAAATACAGGCCTTCCACGTCGCGCAGTTTTTCTTTGGCATCTTTCAGGCCGGATTTGATGTTGCGCGGCAGGTCGATTTGGCTGATGTCGCCTGTGATGACGGCTTTTGCGCCGAAGCCGATGCGTGTCAAAAACATCTTCATTTGCTCGGGCGTGGTGTTCTGCGCTTCGTCCAGAATCACATACGCGCCGTTGAGCGTGCGCCCGCGCATATAGGCCAGCGGGGCGATTTCAATAAGTCCTTTTTCCAAGAGTTTGGTTACGCGGTCAAAGCCCATCAGGTCATACAGTGCGTCATACAGCGGACGCAGGTAGGGGTCTACTTTCTGCGCCAAATCGCCGGGCAGGAAGCCGAGTTTTTCGCCGGCTTCAACGGCGGGGCGCACCAGCACGATGCGTTCGATTTGGTGTTTTTCCATCGCGTCTACGGCGGCGGCCACGGCCAGATAGGTTTTACCCGTGCCGGCGGGGCCGAGGCCGAACACGATGTCGTGGTTCAGGAGGGCGCGGATATAGCCGTTTTGGCGCGGGGTGCGCCCGCCGATGCTGCCGCGTTTGGTTTGGAAATAATATTGTTTGTCCTGACGCTGTTCGGTGTGGGCGGCATCGGCGGTTTTGGCTTCCACGGCGGCAAGGCGGATGGCGTTGTCGTCCAGTTCGCCGTGTTCGGCAGCTTGGGCAAGGGCGAGCAGGGCGCGGCGCGCGGCGTGGGCGGCTTCGCCGGTGAAGGTGAAATCGGCGAAGCGGCGGCTGACCTGCACGCCTAAGGCGTGGGAGAGGGCGGAGAGGTTGCCGTCCAACGGGCCGCACAGGCGTTGCAGGACGGTGTTGTCTATGTCGCTGAATTTGAGGTGTACGGTGTGGGTATTCATGGGGGGGCTTTCTTGGATAAGGGGTTTTCAGGCTGCCTGAGACCTTTGCAAAATTCTCATCTTTATAGTGGATTAAAATAAAAATGAGACAAGGCGGCGAGCCGCAAGGCGTACAGGTAGTACGTCAAGGCGAGCCAACGCCGTATCATTGCAATTTTAATCCACTATAATTTGAGGTTTTGCAAAGGTCTCTTGCCGTTTGGTCGGGCGGGTACTGGCTGCCCACGCGTTCCACGTCCGAATGCAGCCTGAAACGCGTGGGCAACGAGTGCCCACCCTACGGAACGATGGTGGGTACAGGTTGGGCTGCCGACCTGTTGGAACGCGGGCTGTCTGTTTTCAGGCTGCCTTTTGCCGTTTGTTGGCAAGGAGATGCCAAGACCTGTCTTGTTTTTTCCGAATCTGTGTTACAGGTAGGGTGGGCACTTGCTGCCCACGCGTTGCACATCCGAAGGCAGCCTGAAACGCGTGCCCACCCTACGCAAACCAAGGTTTTGCGCCGTCCGGAGGCAGCCTGAAATCGTGTGTGCGGCAAATGTCCGCCCTGCCAGCCAACCAGTGGGGCGGCGCAAACCGTATCGGGTTTCCGGTTATTCCGCTGCGGTGCGCCCGTATTTCGCCAAAGCGGCTTTAATCTGCGGCAGGGCTTTGCGGGCGGCGGCTTCGCCCAGTTTCACCGCCTGCGCCTTCTGTTCAAAGCCGCTGATTGCGCCGAGCTTTTGCACTTGCGGTTTGATAACGATGTCGGCAGCGGCAAGTTCGCGGGCGAGCGCATCGGGCGGCATGGCGTTCAGGCTTTGGTCTATGAAGGCGAGAAAGTTGCCGCTTTCGTCGGGATGGGCGGGGCGGGCGGAAATGTCCACTGCGATGACAATGTCTGCGCCCAAGGCTTTGGCGGCGGACACGGGCACGGGGGCGGACAGGCCGCCGTCCACATAACGCCGGTTGCCGATGTCCACGGGGCGGAACACGCCGGGGATACTCGCGCTGGCACGCACGGCCAACCCCGTGCCGCCTTTGTCCAGCACCGCCATGCGTCCCGTGGCGGCATCGGTGGCAACGGCGGCAAACTTCACGGGCAGCCGCTCTATGGTGCGGTGTCCGACCTTGCCGTCAATCCAGCTTTGCAGTTTGTCGCCCTTGATAAAGCCTTCGCCGGAAAAGTCCAAATCCACCACATCGGTTTGGACGAGTGCGGCGGCTTCGTGCTGCAAACGTGCGGCATCCATGCCCGATGCGAACAGGCTGCCGACCACTGCGCCCGCGCTGGTGCCGGTTACGATGTCCACGGGAATGCCGTGTTCGTGCAGCACTTTCAGCACGCCGATGTGGGCGAAGCCTTTTGCCGCACCGCCGCCCAAAGCGATGGCGACGGCAGGATGGGCGTTGTGGGCGGGCGGCTTTTTAGGCGCAGCGGCGGCGGGGCGGGCGGCAAGCAGCGCGGCGGCTGCGGCAAGCAGGAACAGCCTGCGGGAAATCGGTGTCATTTTGTTTTCCTTGTTAATGTGTGTGTTACGGCCTTTCAGGCAGCCTGAAAGCATCAGGCAGCCGCTGGCATCGGTTTTGCTCAACCCAATGGTTTTCAGGCTGCCCCCGTGTTTTCGGCAAACGCAGCCAGCAGTTCGGCAGTTTCGTCCGCATGGCTCAGAAACGGGGCATGCGCCGCCTGCGGCAGCACTTCCAACCGTGCGTTGGGCAGATGCCGCGCCAGATATTGCCCCATCCGCAGCGGCGTAACCGCGTCTCTGCCCCCGTAAAGCAGCAGCGCGGGGCAACGGATTTCAGGCAGCCTGAAACGGGTGTCCGCCGCCGAAACGGCAGCCAGCGCATCGGCCAGACCCTGCGGCGTGCCGTGGCGCAACGCATCGGGCAGCACCGAGGCCAGAATTTCGGCCGCATGCGCGCTGTGCAACAGTTGCAGGCGCAGGAAATCGCGCATGTGTTTGGGGTAATCGCTGCCGAACAGCCGCAGCATTTTTTCCAAAAACCGCCCGTCCGTGCCTTCCGGATAATCGGGTGCGGCGCAAAGTTTTGCAAACGTGGCGCACAACACCAATGCGCGAACCTTGTTCGGATGCCGCAGCGCAACCGCCTGCGCAACCATGCCGCCCAGCGACCAGCCGAACACCATGCTGTTTTCAGGCAACGATGCGGCAATCCTGTCCGCCTCGTCTTCCAAAACAAAACGCGCCGCCGCAGGCTCGCTGCCGTGTCCCGACAGATGGGGGGCGGCGGTGCGCCAGCTTTCAGGCAGCCTGCGCCGCAAACGGTCAAAAATATGTGCGTTGCTTGCCCAGCCGTGAATCAGACAAAGGGTTGTCATGCCGTTTTCCAAATTGCAAACCTGCCTATTATGCCACGATGTCCAAACCGACAGCGTCTGTTCAGGCTGCCTGGCCGACTTGCGCGAACTGTTTTCCGATGCGGACAACTGCTGCCCGAAATGCGCACAGTTTTCCGTCGGCGGCGCAGTGTGCGGGCATTGCCAAAAGCATCCGCCGCCATACGCGCACCTGTGGGCGTGCGCCGAATATGCCGCTCCGCTGCCCGCGCTGCTCCATGCGTGGAAACATTCGGGACAGCGCGGCCTGAGTGCGGTGTTTGTGCGGATGATGCGGGAAAACCCGCCGCCTTGGCTGCACGGCACCGCGTTTGATGCCGTTTTGGCGATGCCGCTTGCCCGCAGCAGACGCATGGCGCGCGGCTTCAACCAGTGCGACACGCTCGCCCAAGAGATTACGCGCCGCTACAAAATCCCGACAATGCCGCACGATTCCGTGTTCCGAGTGCCGAAACCGCCGCAAAGCACGCTGGATGCAGCGGCACGCACAAAAAATATTGAAAATGTGTTTCGCGTGCGCACAGATGTTAAGAATCGTAAAGTTCTGATAATTGATGATGTTGCAACCACCGCGGCAACAATTTCCGAATTGGCGCGTACGCTGCTGCAATCGGGGGCTTGCGCCGTTTCCGCGTTTGTAGTCGCCCGTAATAAGTGAAAAACTGTTTGACTGTGCAGATACGATTGGCGCATTATGGCGCGCTTCGCAACGGCAAGTTTTGTAAAAACCGATTTCAATCAATGCGATAAAACCTTTTGGGAGAATTTGGACCATGTTCGCCGTTGTGCTCTACCAACCCGAAATCCCGCCCAACACGGGCAACATCATCCGCCTGTGTGCCAACACGGGCTGCGAACTGCATCTGGTCAAGCCGCTCGGCTTCCCGTTAGACAGCGCAAAAATGAGGCGGGCGGGGCTGGATTACCACGAATTTTCGCGCGTTGCCGTCCACGAAACCTTTGCCGACTGCACCGCCGCCTTATCGGGCAGACGCATCTTTGCGCTCACCACCAAGGGCAGCACCCGTCCGGATAAAACCGCGTTTCAGCCGGGCGACGTATTTTTGTTCGGGCCCGAAACGCGCGGACTGCCCGCCGAAATTCTGGACGCACTGCCCGAAGAGCAGAAAATCCGCTTCCCCATGCTGCCGCACAACCGCAGCATGAATCTTTCCAATACCGTTGCCGTTACCGTGTTTGAAGCATGGCGGCAGCAGGGCTACGCAGGCGGCCTGTAACCCGAAAGCCCGCAAATCGTCTTCAACTCAAGAACTGGACCACATTTTGACTAAAATCCGCTATACGCTTATCGCCGGAATGTTTGTTTTCATGACCGCCTGCCAGGCGCAGGCATCCGCGCCGCCCAAATCCCTGGCGCACGCAAAACTGGGCATTGTGCCCGCCGAGCCGCCGCATCCGACCGCCAATCTCAGCTACAAAGTTGCCGGCACGCGCTACTATCCGCGCAAAAGCGTACAGAAAAATTTTAGCCAAACCGGCCGTGCCTCATGGTACGGACCAGGCTTTCACGGCAAACGCACATCCAGCGGCGAACGCTTTGACATGAACGCGCTCACCGCCGCCCACAAAACGCTCCCTATCCCCAGTTATGCCCGCGTAACCAACCTTGCCAACGGCAAAAGCGTGGTGGTCCGCATCAACGACCGCGGTCCGTTTCACGGCAAGCGCGTGATGGATTTGTCCAAAGGTGCGGCAGTGAAACTGGGTTTCGTGCGCAACGGTTCTACGGATGTCCGCATTGAAGCCTTGGGCAAGGGTGAAACCATCGTGCAGTCGCCCGAAGCCGCAGCCGTTCCCGCGCTTGCGTCGTCGGAAAAAAACGAAGCCGTCAAACCTGCCGATGCCAAAAACATTTATGTCAATTTGAAATCGTTTGACAACGCCGCCTCTGCCCGTGCTTTTGTGCGTCAAACTGCCAACAGCCTGAGCAAACACAATATGCAGCAGCACGCGATTATGGTGAAACGCGGCAACGGCTATACCGTGCGCGTGGGGCCGTTTGCCGAGCAGAAACACGCAGACGAGGCGCATGCGCGCATCAAAGACGAAATCATCTGACGTATTGCGCGGCAAAATCCCGTTTCAGGCTGCCCGGATGCTGGCACAAACGGGGGTTTGCCGCTATAATGCGCGCCTTTTGCGGGTGTCGTCTAATGGTAAGACACCAGCTTCCCAAGCTGATAACGGGGGTTCGATTCCCCTCACCCGCTCCAAATTTTCAGGCTGCCCCAATGCGGAGGCAGCCTGAATTGCGTGCGCCGCATTCTATTTTTCAGGCAGCCTGAAATTTTTGCAGAATCCCCATCGCGATGCTGTTGCTTTGGGCTGTGTTCCAATCTGGGGTTTGGCAAAGGTTTCTGCCTGAATGCGGCGTGTTTTTCAGACATATATAGTCGATTAAAATAAAAATGAGACAAGGCGGCGAGCCGCAAGGCGTACAGGCAGTACGTCAAGGCGAGCCAACGCCGTATCATTGCAATTTTAGTCGACTATATAATGAGCACCTTATAATGAGCACCTTTGCAACCGGAACAGGTGCGGTGGAGCGCGCTTATGGAACAGAATAAGACCCGAATGAAGCGGGTGAAAGAGTTATGGCAGAAGCTGGACGGCAGACGCGGGGAATTAATTGAGCAGGCGCGCCACAAGGCCGAGAACGTTTCGGCGGACAAGCTGCAAAAGCGGCTGGTGTGGGGCGTGGGTGCGGCGGCGGGCATACTGCTGGTGTTCCTGATGCTGCCGAGTACGAAGAAATCTTATGACGATGCCGAAAGCACCAATAAAAATATCGTCCACATCACGGTTGCGCCCTTGCAGACGGATAATGCGGAATCGTGGGCAGACTTCAAAAACAAGGTGATTGAAGACGGCAAAAAAGACAAGCATTTCTATGGGACGATGGCGTATCTGCGGAAAAACTGCAATATCTCGCTGCCCCCCGAACAGCAGGTGAAATTCCGCCGCACATATGCCATGCTGCAATCGTTGGGCTATATGCGCAGCGCGCCCGAGATGCAGCTTTTGAAAAACTGCCAGTCGCTTGTGCAAAGGCAGGGAGCAGATTCACTGCTGGCGCAGAGTATCCGCCCAGAAATACGGGGTAGTAGGGACCGCGAGCGGGCGGCGAGAGATTTGGAAGAGCTGATGTCGGCAATGCAGCAAGTGTTGTTCCGCAAGCAGGGCATCTTGGAAAACCGCCGTGTAAACAAGGGCATTTATAAGGATTTCTATGACGAGAAAACGGGGCGGTTCCTCACCAGCGAGAAGTCGGAAGAGATGATAAGGCTGGAATACGAGGAAGCCATCCAGTCGCGGCAGGTGGCTGAGGACGAGATGCTGATTAACCGCCGCATCCGCGATTTGACCAACCGCACATACAATGATTTGAAAAAGCTCTATGACGAATCGCGCGGCGGGGGGGAAACGGCGGCAAGTTCCGCTTCCGCCGCACGGCAAACGCCGCAGGAGACCTTTGCAAAACCCCAGATTTGAGCATAGTTCAAAGCAACAGCATCGCAGAACGCGCAGAGAATATTGAAAGGGGCTTAGGAAGCAAAATTTATTTTAAAGGATTTTCCCGCAACATTTTTAG
>CAUQSD010000046.1:0-16603 GCA_963520685.1 uncultured Kingella sp.
GTACAAATGGCTGCCTGGAACTCTTCTCATAAGGTTTCTGGCTGCCTTTTTTGTTACTACCCCTTTGGTGCAGGCGGCTCAATCTGTTCTTTCCAGCCGCACTCTTTTTGCGGACACACTTTTTCCACCCCCCAACGTTTGGTGGTTTTGATGGTCAGCACCGGCCAGTGGCAGTTGGGGCATTCTTCGGCGACGGGTGGATTCCATGTGGCGTAGTTGCAGTCGGGATAGGTGCTACAACTGTAAAACAGTTTGCCGTAGCGCGATTTGCGTTCCACCAAACTGCCTTTTTTGCATTGCGGGCAGCTTACACCAGTATCTTTTGGCTTTTCCAGTGGCTCGATGTGTTTGCATTTGGGGTAGTTGGCACAGCCGATGAAGCGGCTTCCGGTGCGGCTGTATTTGTAAACCAACCGGCCGCCGCATTTTGGACATTCGCGCCCATCCAGCTCTGCCTGCTCGGCTTCGGCTTTGGCAATGCGCTCCGCGGCCTCGGCGGCGGTTTCGTTTGCGTTCCGGGTATAGTCGCAATCGGGATAACCGGCACAGGCGATGAATCGTCCTTTTTTGCCAAACTTGACCTGCAATTTGTGCTGCCCGCATTTGGGGCAGGTTTCGTCCAACTCTTCGGTGGTGAATTTGGCACGATCAATACCGGTCTTTTCTTCAATCTGTTTGTGGAAGCCTTTCCAGAATTTGTCCATCACGGGTATCCACTGCCGCTTGCCGCTGGCGATGTCGTCCAATTGGTCTTCCAGCTTGGCGGTAAAATCGTAATCTACGTATTGCTCGAAGTGTTCGGTTAGAAATTTATTGACGATTTCACCGGTGTCGGTAGGCTGGAAGCGGCGTTGTTCTACGGTAACGTATTCGCGATCTTTCAGCGTTTTGATGATGCTGGCATAGGTGGAGGGACGGCCAATGCCGTATTCTTCCAGTGCTTTTACCAGTGTGGCTTCGTTGAAACGTGGCGGGGGCTGGGTGAAGTGCTGCTCGCCGTAGAGCTTGTCCACAGGCAGGCTGTCGCCCGCTGCTATTTCAGGCAGCCTTTTGTCGTCTTCTTCTGCGTCGTCTTCATCGTGCCCTTCTTGGTACACGCTTAAAAAACCTGCAAACACCAACACCTGCCCGTTGGCACGGAACACGCCCTCGCCCACGCCGATGTCTGCAGTGGTGGCGTCAAACTTGGCTTCTAACATTTGGCACGCCACGCTGCGCTGCCAAATCATTTGATAGAGCTTAAACTGGTCTGCACTTAAAAATGGTTTTACGCTTTCCGGGGTTCGGTATACGGAGGTCGGGCGTATGGCTTCGTGTGCTTCTTGGGCGTTTTTAGATTTGGTTTTATAGATACGCGGTGATTTGGGCAGATAATCCGCACCGATTTTGTTGTCAATATAGTGGCGGATTTCGGTGAGTGCGTCCTGCGATAGGGTTACGCTGTCAGTACGCATATAGGTAATCAGGCCTACCGCGCCCTGTCCGACATCTATGCCTTCAAAAAGCTGCTGGGCGGTGCGCATGGTACGGTCGGTAGTGAAGCCGAGTTTGCGGACGGCATCCTGCTGCATGGTGGAGGTGGTATAGGGTGCAGCGGGTTTGCGTGTGGCTTTCTTTTTTACCACATCCAGCACAACGGCGGACTTGCCTGCCATGGCGGAGAGCACTGCCGCCTGCGAAGCTTCATCGGGCAGCGAAAACTGTTCCAATTTGCTGCCCTGCCACTGCACCAGCTTGGCGGTAAACTTCTGCCGCCCTTTGTGGCTGTCTAAATGCACGCTCCAATATTCCTGCGTTTTAAACGCGCGGATTTCGTTTTCGCGCTCGCAAATCAGGCGCAGGGCGGGGCTTTGTACGCGGCCGGCACTCAGTCCGCGCCGTATTTTTTTCCACAGCAGCGGCGATAGGTTAAAACCCACCAAATAATCCAATGCGCGCCGCGCCTGTTGGGCATCAACCAAATCCATATCCAGCTTGCGGGGTTGTTTCAACGCTTCCTGCACGCCTTTTTGCGTCACCTCATGGAATACTACCCGCTGTGTGCGTGCTTCCAAATCTTTGATGCCGCGTTTGGCTTTCAGAATTTCGTAGATGTGCCACGAAATGGCTTCGCCCTCGCGGTCAGGGTCGGTGGCCAAATACAGTGTGTCCGCCTCCTTCATCGCCGCCACAATTGCGTCTATGTGTTTTTTGCTTTTGGCGGGGATTTCGTATTTCATCGCAAAATCATGTTCCGGATCGACCGCGCCGTTTTTTGGCACCAAATCGCGCACATGGCCGAACGAAGCCAGCACTTCAAAACTGCTGCCAAGATATTTTTTGATGGATTTGATTTTATTGGGCGATTCTACAATCAATAGGTTTTTGGACATTTTGGTTTGGGCTTTGGGTAAAAGTCGGGATACAGAACAAGCAGCCTGCTGTTTTCAGGCTGCCTGCGGACGCTCTTTTTTATAGTCTAGCAAGGATGTAAGGTTTGGCAAAGGGAGGGGCAGCCTGAAAAGGCTGTCGGGTATTTTTCAGGCTGCCTGTGTGAACCGACTACCGTCCACTGCGTCACTGAGCGCGGAAAGAGACCGACAAGTAACAGCATCCCGATTAAAAGTTTCGCCGTTTGGAAGAATTCGGAAAATTTGCGAAAAAGGCAGCCTGAAAAGCTATTTCGGGCGGCGGAACGACTGGTGGCACGCCTTGCAGCTCGCTTCCGTTTCACCGTATGCGATTCGGATGTCATCCAATTTCTCCGACTTTGCGGCGGCATCCAGCTTGTCGGCGGCGGCAAAGAAACGTTCGCGTGCAGCGGCAAATTCGGCAGGCTTCGTCCAAATTTCAGACAGCGCATCGCCATTCCCCTGCGGGTCACTCTGAAAATGTTCAAACGGTATGCGCGCATCGGTTTTAAAACGTGCGGCAAGCTCTTGGAAAGGCTTGGGACGGTACGCATCATCACCCTTCGCCACCTTGCCCATGTCGGCAAACCCCGGCATGAACGATTTGAATGCCGCCGAGCGGTCGGAAGAAATATCGCCCTTAGGGGCAGCCTGAAAGCCGCCGCCGCAAGCGCACAAAAATAACGCCGCAAGGGCGCAGACAAGTTTCATCGGGCGTGTTCCAAATGTTATGATTCGGGCAATCATAACCTATTACCCGACCAACCGAAAGGACAAAACAATGGCCATTCTGATTACAGGCGCATCAGCAGGATTCGGCGAGGCAATGTGCCGCGCCTTCGTGCAGGCAGGATTCCCCGTTATCGGCGCAGCGCGCAGGGCAGACCGGCTCGCCAAGCTGCAAGAAGAACTGGGTTCGCAGTTCCACCCGCTGCAAATGGACGTGGCGGACAAAGCATCCGTTGATGTCGCGCTGACAAGCTTGGAGACGCAGCCTGAAAACTTCCGAAACATAGACTGCCTGATTAACAACGCAGGCTTGGCCTTGGGGCTCGAACCCGCATGGGAAGCCGATTTTGCCGACTGGGAAACCATGATAAACACCAATGTTTTGGGCTTGGTTTACCTCACCCGCCGCCTGCTGCCGCAAATGGAAGCACGCAACAGCGGCTACATCATCAACATCGGCTCAATCGCAGGGAACTACGCTTATCCGGGCGGCAATGTTTACGGTGCCACCAAAGCCTTCGTACGCCAGTTCAGCATGAACCTGCGTGCCGACCTGGCAGGCAAAAATATCCGCGTAACCAACATAGAACCCGGCCTCTGCGGCGGCACCGAATTTTCCAACGTCCGCTTCAAAGGCGACGATGCGCGCGCAGACAAGGTTTACGAAAACGTAGAATATATCCAAGCGGAAGACATCGCGCGAACCGCCCTATGGCTCTACCAATGCCCGCCGCACATGAACGTAAACAGCATAGAAATCATGCCTGTGGCGCAAACCTTTGCCCCGCTGTCTGTTGCCCGCAAAACCGCGCCCGCGCCGGCTGCCGAACCCGAAGTTCCGGACCAAACACAGCAAGACGCAGGATTTTTCAAAAAAATCGCCGCCCTGTTCAAATAACGGCAAGGCAGCCTGAAAACCCAATCCCGTTTTCAGGCTGCCTGAAATTTGCTAATATGCCGCCGTTTTGCAACCGCACACCGCCAACAGACAAAAGGAAAGCAGCATGACCCGCATGGTACACTGCGCCAAGCTCGGCAAAGAAGCCGAAGGCATGAAATTCCCGCCGCTGCCCAATGCCTTGGGCAAACGCATCTTTGAAAACATCTCGCAGGAAGCATGGGACGCTTGGACGCGCCACCAAACCATGCTCATCAACGAAAACCGCCTGAGCCTTGCCGACCCGCGTGCCCGTGAATACCTGACGCAGCAGATGGAAAAATACTTCTTCGGCGACGGTGCCGACAAAGTGGCAGGCTACTTGCCGATAGAAGAACCCAAATAGGCAGCCTGAAACATTCTTTGCACGAAATTTACGCGCAAGAGTAGCCAAAATCCGCAAAGAACGTTTAAAATCCGCCGTTTTCAAAATAGACCCAAAACTCTATACCCCATTCCAACCGCCGCAAGGCATTTTTTTGAAGGACTCATTCAATGTCAGTTGAACAACAAGTAAAAAGCATCGTCGCCGAGCAATTGGGTGTCGCAGAAAGCGAAGTAAAAAGCGAATCGTCATTCCAAGACGACTTGGGCGCAGACTCATTGGACATCGTAGAGCTGGTTATGGCTTTGGAAGAAGCATTCGGCTGCGAGATTCCCGATGAAGACGCAGAGAAGCTTACCACCGTCCAAGCCGCAATCGACTACATCAACGCCAAGCAAGGATAATCTCCTTTGCGGACAAACAGCCTCTGATTTTCAGGCAGCCTTGCCCAAATCAGAGGCTGTTTGGCTGAACGGCACGACACAGGAGAGACCAACATGAGCCAAAGACGAGTCGTTATCACCGGATTGGGGCAGGTATCGCCCGCAGGCAACGATGTCCCAACCGCATGGCAGAACCTGCTGGCGGGAAAAAGCGGCATCGGCAGCATCACCCGTTTTGATGCGTCAGACCTATCCTGCCAAATTGCAGGCGAAGTGAAAGATTTTGACATCGGGCAATACATCCCCGCCAAAGACGCACGCCGCATGGACACCTTCATCCACTACGGCATTGCTGCCGCGCTGCAAGCCGTTGCCGATGCAGATTTGGACAACTATTCGGATTTAAACAAAGACCGCGTAGGCGTGAACATCGGTTCGGGTATCGGCGGGCTACCGTCCATTGAAACCACCGCCAAAGCAGTGTTTGAAAGCGGTGTCCGCAAAATCAACCCGTTCTTCATCCCCGGCTCGCTCATCAACCTGATTTCGGGACACATCACCATCCTGAAAGGCTACCGCGGGCACAATTACGGCATCGTTTCCGCCTGCGCTTCCGGTACGCACGCTATCGGCGATTCCGCACGGCTCATCAAATACGGCGATGTGGACGTGATGGTGGCCGGCGGCGCGGAAAGCGCAATCTGCATGCTCGGCGTGGGCGGATTTGCCGCCATGAAAGCCCTGTCCACCCGCAACGACGACCCCGCCGCAGCCTCCCGTCCGTGGGACAAAGGGCGCGACGGTTTTGTGATGGGCGAAGGCGCGGGCGTATTGGTGCTGGAAGAGTTGGAACATGCCAAGCGGCGCGGCGCACGCATCTATGCCGAGTTGGCAGGTTTCGGCGCAAGCTCTGATGCCCACCACATCACCGCTCCCAGCGTGGAAGGCCCTGCGCTGGCTCTGCACCGTGCGCTGGAAGACGCAGCCATGCAGCCTGAAAACATAGACTACATAAACGCGCACGGCACATCCACCCCGCTGGGTGATGCCAACGAAACCAATGCCGTTAAGGCCGTGTTTGGTGCGCATGCGGCGAAGTTGCTCCTCAGCTCCACCAAGTCCATGACCGGGCATCTGCTCGGCGCGGCGGGCGGCGTGGAAGCCGTGTACAGCGTGCTGGCCATCCGCGACCAGATTGCCCCGCCCACCATCAATCTGCACGAGCAGGACTTTGATTCAGGCTGCGATTTGGATTACTGCGCCAACGAGGCACGCAAAACCGAAATCCGCGCCGTTGCCTCCAATTCGTTCGGTTTCGGCGGCACCAACGGCACGCTGGTGTTCAAACGTTATGAAAACTGACCGCAGTAAAAAACGGCAGACCGGTAAACCCAAAACCGCGTAGGCATAAATCCCTAAAAAAATGGAAGCTGCGTCGCCTTCTTTGCATTTCGTTTTAATATAAAAATCTGGAAAAAAGCACACACCCTACCGTAAAACAACACGGTAGGGTGCGTGCTTTTTGTTTTCAGGCTGCCTCTTTCGCCACGTTCAGGTATTTCAGTGCGGCGAACTGTTTTTCGCTGTCAATATCGGAAACGGCAAGCCGTATCCGTGTTTTGGGGGCGATTTCCAGCGGGATGCCGGTGGCGCGGGCGGTAAGCGGCACTCCTTCCAGCCGCACCAAATCGTCTTTCAGCAGCACGGCATCGGTCTCCCGGATGTTTTCCTGTTGCAGGTACACCAGCGACCAATAGGCTTCCAGCGTGTCTTGGTATTCCCGATAGGCTGCGTGTGCGGCTTCAAAGGCGGCCAGCTCGGCAAACAGCGCGCCGTCGTTTTGCCCGAAGCGCGGTTCGGTATGTTGCAGCAGACTTTGGAGCTGCTTTTGGTTGGCGTAATCGCAGGCACGGCGCAGCGGGGAGGTGAACCAGCCGTAATGGGCGACGTTCATGCCGATGTGCGGTTCGGATTTGGTGCTCATGCGGACGCGTCCGGCAGGCTGCACGCGGAAGATGCCGCTGGTGCCGCTTTTGTGCAGCATTTCGGCCCATGCGGTGTTGGCAAGTATCATCATTTCGCTCACCAGCGTGTCTATGGGCGAGCCGCGTTCGCGGCGGGATACGCCGACTTTGCCGTCTGCCCCGAATACTATGGCGTAATCGTAGCGTTTGGGGGCGTCGGGTTCGTAGCGGTCGCGCCGTCGCTGCAATTTGTGCGACAGGTCCAGCAGGTAAATCAAATCGGCATGGTGCGGAAACTGCGGGCTGTCTGCACTGCCGATGCCGGTTTCGCTGTTGAAAAGGGGTTCGATGTCTTGGATGCGCAGGTTGGTTTCCACGGGCACGCGCTCTATACGCGTTTCGGGCGCGGAAAGGTTGCCTTCTGCATCGGCATCAAAATAGATGCTGAACGCGGGACGGGGTGCGCCTGCATCCAAACTGAATGCGGCAATCCAGTTTTTAGGCAGCATGGTGATTTTGCCGCCGGGATAATAGACTGTGCTTTGACGGGCAAACACGGTTTGCTCTATGTCGCTGCCGGCTTCTATGGCAAGCGCGGGGGCGGCGATGTGGATGCCGATGCGTTTTTTGCCGCCGCCCAAATCCTGCACCGACAGTGCGTCGTCTATTTCGGTGGTGGAATCGTCGTCTATGGAAAAGGCGCGTACGTCTGCCTGCGGCAGGTTTTCAGGCTGCCTGGGCGGGGCGATGTCGGGGAAACCCGTGCCGTTGGGAAAATTTTTGTATTCAAACTGCTGCGCCAGATAATCGGGCAGCCCGCCGATGGCGCGGACGTGTTTCGCCAGTTCGTAAAACGATAGTTTTAAAGTGTCTGCGGCTTTGGCAAAGGCTTTGTAGGTCAGGGACTGCTTGTCGGGCGCGTGCAAAATGGCGGGCAGTGCGGCGGCGATTTCTGAGGGCAGGCAGCCTGAAACCAGCTCATCCGCCCATGCTTGAATCTGCGCATCCTGTTTGGCTTTGCGCTCTATGGCGGCAAGGGCTTGGTGCAGCACGTCTGCGGGCGCGGCACGGAAGCAGTTTTTGCCTTTTTTGTGGAAATACATCGGCGCGGCATAAATGGCGATAAAGGTGGCGGCAAGCTGGATTTTGCCGGGGCTGCCGAAATACTCGGCGGCGGCATCTTCAGCGGAAAATTCGTCCGCACCCACCGCTTCCCACAGCAGCCCGATGTCTATATCGGCAGCTTCCGCCTGTGCGGCAGTCAGAAATGCGTCCATGTCGCCGTCAAACTCAATGAACGCACTGGCAGCTTTGATTTTGACGCGTTTGCCGTGTCGGGTATCAGCCTGATAGGTGCTGTCGTTTTTTTGGACGACTGCGGCGGTTTTAAGCTGGCCGCTTTCTTCGTAAAACAGGTTCATGCGGTTGTGCCTGCGGTGCGGGATAAAAGGGGCGGATTATAGCCGAAACGGGTTGGGGCAGCCTGAAAAGCCGAGACCTTTGCACGGCCTCAGATTTGAGCACGCCTCAACGCAATAGCATCGCCAAGCGCATGGTGAAGAAATGCGCCAAAGATAAGGATTTTGCAAAGGCCTTCCAGAAGATAAAAAGGCAGCCTGAAAACACCCAAACTGCGTTTTCAGGCTGCCTTGTCCCACCGGAATCACCGTATGTGGTAATTCGGCGCTTCTTTGGTAATCTGTACATCATGCACGTGCGATTCGCTCATGCCGGCAGACGTGATTTCCACAAATTCCGCCTTCTCATGCATATCCGCAATCGTGGCGCAACCCAGATAGCCCATGCTGGAACGCAGGCCGCCCACCAGTTGGTGGATGATGTTGATAATCGGGCCTTTGTGCGGCACGCGGCCTTCAATGCCTTCAGGAACGTATTTTTCCGTGTTGTCCGTTTTTTCTTGGAAATAGCGGTCGGACGAACCTTGGCTCATCGCGCCGAGCGAACCCATACCGCGATAAGATTTATAGGCACGGCCTTGATACAGCTCGATTTCGCCCGGTGCTTCGTCCGTGCCCGCAAACATGCCGCCCAACATCACGCAGTCTGCACCCGCCGCCAAAGCTTTGGCAATATCGCCCGAAAAGCGAATGCCGCCGTCGGCAATCACGGAAACGCCGCTGCCTTTCAAGGCTTCGGACACGTTGTGCACGGCGGTCAGTTGCGGCACGCCCACGCCGGCGATAATGCGCGTCGTACAAATCGAACCCGGGCCGATGCCCACTTTCACCGCATCCGCGCCCGCCGCAGCCAAATCGCGCGCCGCCGCCGCCGTGGCAATGTTGCCACCGATAACCTGCACTTCGGGGAAATTCTGTTTCACCCATCTCACGCGGTCAATCACACCTTGGCTGTGGCCGTGCGCCGTATCGACCACAATCACGTCCACACCGGCTTCCACCAAAGCTTTTACGCGCTCTTCCGTGTCTGCGCCCGTGCCGACTGCCGCACCCACGCGCAAACGGCCTTCTTCGTCTTTGTTCGCATTGGGAAATTCGGTGTTTTTAATGATGTCTTTTACCGTAATCAGGCCTTTGAGCTCGTCTTTCTCGTTCAACACCAGCACGCGCTCAATTTTGTGTTCGTGCATCACTTCGCGCGCTTCCTCAATACCGGTGCCGACCGGAACGGAAATCAGTTTTTCGCGCGGTGTCATAATTGCAGACACGGGCAAATCCAAACGCGTTTCAAAACGCAAATCGCGGTTGGTCACGATGCCGACAACCTTGCCGTTCTGCACCACGGGCAGCCCCGACATTTTGCGTTTGCGCTGCGAACGCTCCGCCAGCAGTTCGCCGATGAGTTTGTCGGGTGACACGGTTACGGGGTCTTTCACAATGCCGCTTTCGTGGCGTTTCACCTTGCGCACGGCCAAAGCCTGCTGTTCGGGCGTCATATTTTTGTGGATGATGCCGATGCCGCCTTCCTGCGCCATAGAAATCGCCAGACGCGCTTCGGTAACCGTGTCCATGGCGGCGGACATCAGCGGCAGGTTCAATGTGATTTTCTTGGTGAGCGGAGTTTTAAGCGAGACATCGCGGGGGAGGACTTGAGAATGGGCGGGGACGAGCAGAACGTCGTCGAAAGTATAGCCTTTTTCTACGATACGCATTTTTTGGAAACCTCGGTTTCGGTTCGTTAAAATGCCAGTTATTGTAACATATTTGCCCTTTTCAGGCTGCCTGAAAAGGTTTTCCATGACAGAACAAGCGTAAAACAGTAGAATGCAGACAAAATATTTACTATTTCCAACCCGACCGATAGCGAAGGAAACATCATGAAAAACAAAACACTTCTTGCCGTTTTGGCACTGGCTGCCGTATCCGGCGCGGCATGGGCCGATTCTTCCACCGTGTTCACATGGAAAACCCGCCGTTCCACCGCCTATTCCGACACGCCACGCAATATGCAGATGGGCACTGTGGACACGCTTAATGTTCGCACGGGAACAGTAAGCGCACCGCCGACAGCAGAACAACCCCCAGCCAATTCAATAGCAGACCAACAGGCACAACTCAACCAGAAAATAGCCGAAGAAAACAAACGCATTGAAGAAGCCAACGCCAAAGCCGCCGCCGATACCAAAGCCGAAAACTGCAAAGCGGCACAGATGAACAAACAGACTGTAGAGCGCAACAACGTCCGCAACAAAGACGAGCTGCTACCCAAATACGAAGCTGATATTGCCAAATACTGCTCATAAAACAAATCAAACCTTTCAGGCTGCCCGAACCCGTTTCAGGCAGCCTGAAAATTTATTACTTCTTATAAAAATCATTGAATTGCCTGCACATCCCGCGTAAAGCTGCCCGATACGGTTGAAATGTAAAAAAAAGTAAGCGTATACTGCGTTCAGGCATCCGCCTGCTTCATTTTGTCCCATCCATGCAAGGAGACCCATCATGGCAAAAGATTTAAACGTATTTGACAAAGAATACGGCCTGTTAATCAACGGCGAATGGACGAAACCCGCCAACCTGATTGCTTCACACAACCCCGCCAACGGTGCGGAACTGGCAAAATTTACCGATGCGTCCGATGCTGATGTCGATGCAGCCGTTGCCGCCGCGCAGGCAGCCTTCAAAACATGGCGCAACACCACTGCCGCCGAACGCGCCGACGTTCTGCTTAAAATCGCCGATGTGATTGACGAAAACGCCGAACTGTTTGCCTTGCAGGAAACGCTGGACAACGGCAAGCCCATCCGCGAAACCCGCGCCGCCGATATTCCACTCTCATCCGACCATTTCCGCTATTTTGCCGGCGTGATTCGCGGTGAAGAAGGCACGGCAAATCAGTTGGACAGCGAAGATTTATCCATCGTCCTGCGCGAACCCATCGGCGTGGTCGGGCAGATTATCCCGTGGAATTTCCCGTTTCTGATGGCGGCATGGAAAATCGCCCCCGCACTGGCGGCAGGCTGCACCATCGTTATCCATCCCTCTTCGTCCACATCATTGAGCCTGCTGTCGTTTGCACAGAAAATCAACCACCTGCTGCCCAAAGGCGTGTTGAACGTAATTACGGGGCGCGGCAGCAAATCGGGCGAATACATGTTGCACCACAAAGGCTTCAACAAACTGGCGTTTACCGGCTCAACCGAAGTCGGCCGCCGAGTGGGCATTGCCGCCGCTGAAATGCTGATTCCCGCCACGCTGGAACTAGGTGGCAAATCGGCCAACATCTTCTTTGACGACATGCCGTTTGACAAAGCACTTGAAGGCGCACAGAAAGGCATTCTATTCAACCAGGGTCAGGTTTGCTGCGCCGGTTCGCGCATCTTTGTGCAGGAAGGCATTTACGACAAATTCGTAGCCGCCCTTGCCGAAGAGTTCAAAAAAATCAAAGTCGGCCTGCCGTGGGAAGACGACACCCAAATGGGTGCACAGGTAAACGCAGGGCAACTGGAAACGATTTTGAAATACGTGAAAATCGGTGAACAGGAAGGCTGCCGCATCATCACTGGCGGCAAGAAAGTGGAAGGCAGCCTGGCAGGCGGCGAATTCTTGGAACCGACTCTGATTGCCGCCGACAGCAACAATGCCCGCGTTGCCCAAGAGGAAATCTTCGGTCCGGTGGCCACCGTCATCAAGTTCAAAACCGAAGACGAAGTGGTGAAAATGGCCAACGACAGTGAATACGGCTTGGGCGGTGCGGTGTGGAGTCGCGACATCAACCGCTGCCTGCGCGTTTCCCGCGCACTGGAAACAGGCCGCGTGTGGGTAAACTGCTACAACCGTCTGCCTGCCGGTGCGCCCTTCGGCGGCTATAAAACTTCGGGCATCGGCCGCGAAACGCACAAAATGATGCTTGCTGCCTATACGCAGGTGAAAAACATCTATATCAGCACACGGGAAGAACGCGAAGGCTTTTATTAAGCCACTGATATAGATAACCGGAAAAGCCGCCGCAGTTGGGCGGCTTTTTTATTGGAAATGATATAAAAGGGCAGCCTGAAAATCCCATAAGACCTTTGCAAAACCTCAGATTTGAGCACAGTTCAAAGCAATAGCATCGCAGAATGCGCAGATAATATTGAAATATTTTCAAGCGTTAGAGAAGCGTATTGCGAAGAAATGGGCCTAAAGATGAGGATTTTGCAAAGGTCTCCCCATGGGAATAGGCGTTATGCATAACTTACCCCTGTATGCCGGCCATAAACCGTCTTCCCAGTTACCAGCTTATTCCGGAATCCGCATCATTTTCATGTATACCGGTTTGCCTTATGTTTTTCTGATGGCGTGTATACACCCCCTCCTCTGTGTTTAACGAAGTTTAACGGGTAAATAGTTTATGACTAACGGTCGGTATTTACTTCCTATTCTTATTCAATCCGCCTCTTCACACATCAACAAATCAACATCCAATTGTATAAAAAGAATTTTGCAGCAAGAGCAACTTTTATTTACCAGAAAAAAACAAATTTTCTTGCTTTCCTCTGCCACTGGTTTAGAATTTCGCATCCATTTGGAGTTTTACGTTTCTTAACCAACAATAAGGAAAATGCAATGGAATACAAACCGTATGTCGCCGCAGCCCTGCTCGTTTTCTCACTCGGCAGCGCATCCGCCGAAAGCATACCCATGCCCGTAGAAAAACTTGGAGAAATACAGTATAGCGGACAGATTGTGCCTTTTTACAAAGGCTACGGTTCATCGCTGGATGCCGACCCCAAGAATCCGCGCCGCTTCTACGGCTTGACCGACCGCGGTCCCAATGTGGACGGCGGCGAACGAACCAAGATTTTTATCCAACCGCATTTCACACCCAGCATCGGGCATTTTGAGTTGCAGGCGGATGGCAGCATTCGCAAGCTGCGCGACATCCCGCTCAGAAACAAGGCCGGCCAACCGTTCAGCGGCCTGCCCAATCCCCAAGGCTACGGCACATCCGCCGAAATTGTGTTGGACGTCAACGGCAAACCAATCCCGCCCGATATTTACGGCATAGACAGCGAAGGACTCGCCGTTATGAAAGACGGCACATTCTGGGTATCGGACGAATACGGCCCCCATTTGGTTCATTTTTCCAAAAACGGCACGGAAATAGAACGCATCAGCCCGCGCGGGGTAAAAGGCGGCGGGGTGCGCACCCTGCCTGCCGTGTTTGGCCGCCTGCGTCCCAATCGGGGCTTGGAATCGCTGGCAGCCACCCCGTCCAACACCAAGCTTATCGGCATGATGCAGTCTGCCATGTATAACCCGAGCAAAGAAGCCGTAAAAAACAAATCGCTCGTCCGCATCTTTGTGTTGAATCTGAAAAGCGGCAAAACCCGCCAATATCTCTACCGCCAAGGCGGCGATTATTGGAAAAACTCCGAAATCCGCGCACTGGACGAACACCGCCTGCTGGTGGACGAACACAACGGTAACACCGTCAAACACATCTATCTGATTGATTTGCGCAACGCAACTGATGTGTCCGACCCGCAAGACAGCAGCAATGGTTTAAAAATCAACGGCAAAACACTGGAAGAGTCCACATGGGAAGAGTTGGAGGCAGCAGGCATCCGTCCCGTGGAAAAAACGCTGGTGGCGGATGTGGGCACTGAAATAGATTTCCCCCATTCCAAATTTGAAGGCATGTGGCTGACAGACGGCGGCAAAACGCTGTGGATTATCAACGACGACGATTTCGGCATCGACTCCAAAGACGGCAAAACCATCGTGCCGAAAAAACTCCCCAATGGCGAAACCGATGCCACGCGTCTATATCGTGTGCCGCTGAATATGTAGCGGATGTAAATACGCGGGTTTGGAATTAAGACAGCAAAATGTACGCTTTCAGGCAGCCTGAAAACCCAATATCGGTTTTCAGGCTGCCTTGATGCACGGAAAGCGGAAGCCGCTCTCTTGCCACATCCGTGCCTGCATCTGCCGGTCATAGCCAACGCGCATAAATACAGATACATTCGCAGGGCAAACACGTATGCTGCCCACCGTTGTTCCAAGGCAGCCTGAAACCCAATTTCCAAACCATCCACCCTTCTGCCATGACCCAAAACCTTACCGAAAAACCGGCCGCCGCGCAGCCCGAAGCCGATTCAGGCTGCCCCGATGCCCCCGCCCCCTTCAATCACGAACTCTTTCTCCAAACCCTTCCCACTTCCGCCGGCGTGTACCGCATGATGGCGGCAGACGGCAGCGTGCTGTATGTCGGCAAAGCCGTAAACCTGAAACGGCGCGTATCCAACTATTTCCAAAAAAGCGGCCATTCCCCCCGAATCGCCCTGATGGTCAGACAAATTGCCCGCGTGGAAATCACGCTCACGCGCAGCGAAGCCGAAGCCCTGATTCTGGAAAACAACCTCATCAAATCGCTCGCCCCGAAATACAACATCCTGTTTCGGGACGACAAATCCTATCCCTATCTGATGATTAGCGGCCACGAATACCCGCGCCTTGCCTATTTTCGCGGCACACCCAAAAAACCGAACCAATATTTCGGCCCCTATCCCAACGGCTATGCCGTGCGCGACAGCATAGAAATCCTGCAAAAAGTCTTCCAACTGCGCACCTGCGAAGACAGCGTATTCGCCCACCGTGACCGCCCCTGCCTGCTCCACCAAATCAAACGCTGCTCCGCCCCCTGCACCGGCCACGTTTCTGCCGCCGAATATGCCGAACAAACCCGCCGCGCCGCCGCCTTCCTCAACGGGCGCACCGCCGACCTGATGAAAGACATGGAAACCCAAATGTTTCAGGCTGCCGAAGCATTGGATTTTGAAACCGCCGCTAAACTGCGCGACCAAATCCAAGCATTAGGCATCATCCAAAGCAAACAGTTTATAGACAGCCAAAACCCAAACAACCGGCAGGATATAGACATCATCGCCGCAGCAGCAGAAAGCGGCGGCATCTGCCTGCACTGGGTCAGCATACGCGGCGGGCGGCACGTCGGCGACAAATCCTTCTTCCCCGACACCCGCCACGACCCCGAACCCAACCTGCAAGACTACGCCGAAGCCTTTGTCGCCCAACACTACCTCGGCAAAGCCAAGCCCGACACACTCATCTGCAATTTCAGGCTGCCCGAAAGCCTGCGCCAAGCCCTGCAAAGCGAACACGGCAAAACCATGCACTTTCCAAAAGCCGAAAAAGGCGAACGCAAAGCATGGCTTGACATGGCGCAGCGCAACGCCCAACACGCCCTGTCCCAACACCGCCTGCAAAACACCAGCCAGCAAAACCGCATTGCCGCCCTCGCCGAACTCATCGGGCAGCCTGAAAACGAATTGAAACGGCTCGAATGCTTCGACATCAGCCACACACAAGGCGAAGCAACAATAGCAAGCTGCGTGGTCTATGACGATTTCGCCATGCAGCCCACCCAATACAGACGTTATAATATAACCACTGCCAAAGCCGGCGACGACTATGCTGCCATGCGCGAAGTGCTCACCCGCCGCTACGGCAAGCTCGCCGCCGCCCACGCAAAAGGCGAAGCCGTGCGCCTGCCCGATGCCGTGCTGATAGACGGCGGCATGGGGCAAATCGGCATCGCCGTATCCGTATGGGAAGAAATCGGCTGGCACATCCCCCTTATCGGCATAGCCAAAGGCCCCGAACGCAAAGCAGGGCTGGAAGAACTCATCCTACCGTTTGAAAACCGCCGTTTCAGGCTGCCCCCCAACAGCCCCACCCTGCACCTGTTGCAAACCGTGCGCGACGAAAGCCACCGCTTCGCCATCACCGGACACCGCGCCAAACGCGACAAAGCCCGCGTCACCTCATCGCTCGGCGACATCGGCGGCATCGGCGCAAAACGCAAAGCCGCCCTGCTCACCCGCTTCGGCGGGCTGCGCGGCATACAGGCCGCTTCAATTGAAGATTTGGCACAAACCGAAGGCATCAGCCGCGCGCTGGCAGAGAAAATTTATGATTACTTTCATGGTAGCTGAAACCCGCCCACAGCCATGTGCGAATATGCACAACACCGTTTTCGTAGGGTAGGCACTCGCCACCCACGCGCTGCCCAACTGAAGGCCGCCTGAAACCGATCAAGCATCATGCCGTCCACCACGAACCTGTTTTCATCCATATTCCGCCACCACCCAAACGAACGCGCTCCAATGAACATCAAACTTCTCCCCATTCTCGCCATCTGCCTTGCCGCAACCGCCTTATACGCAAAATCCCCAAAACCCAATACCCCCGCCGCCAAACCCCAAAAGGAAACCGCCATGCCAAGCCAAACTAACTACCTGACCCACCGCCAGCTTCTCGCCCGCGCCTTTGAATTGGCGGAACTGCGCCCCACCAACCGTGGCGGACGCAACATCACCCCCGAACTGCTGAAACAGTATTTCGGCACACCCGATAGGGATTTTGAGCTATCAGACAGCCCTAATCCCGAAA
>CAUQSD010000047.1:0-16383 GCA_963520685.1 uncultured Kingella sp.
AACGGGCGGTAACTTGGAGTACAAAAAAACGGAGCAGTTCTTTCTGTATTTTTTTCTTTAATTTGCAGTGTGTTATCTTCATATTTTAAGGGTAACATATCTGCTAATCTAGTACAGCCCCTTATTTTTAATCGACTATACTCTCGGAAACCGTGCCGAAAGGAAACAACAGAACATGACGCTTTACCCTTCCCCCGATTTTGAACAAAAAATCATCCCGCCCGAACGGCTTGCCGCCATGCTGAACACACTCCCGCGCCCGCTGGTGTTCACCAACGGCTGTTTTGACATCCTGCATCGCGGACATGTTTCCTATCTGGCGCAGGCGCGCGCGCTGGGTGCATCCCTGCTGCTGGCCTTGAACACCGATGCCTCGGTGCGCCGCTTAGGCAAAGGGAGCGATCGTCCGATAAACCCGCTCGCCGACCGCGCCGCCGTGGTCGCTGCGCTGCAAAGCGTCAATGCGGTAACATGGTTTGACGAGGACACACCCGCTGCACTGATTGCACAAGTGCGTCCCGATGTGTTGGTGAAAGGCGGCGACTGGCAGCCTGAAAACATCGTGGGCGCGGCGGAAACGCTGGCACGCGGCGGCAGCGTACACAGCATTCCGTTTCTGCACCAAACCTCCACCACGCAGACGCTGGCGAAAATCCGCCGAACGGAGCAGCAATAAAAAGCCGCCCAATCCGAAACTTTTATAGTTGGAGACCTTTGCAAAACCTCAGATTTGAGCGCAGTTCAAAGCAATAGCATCGCATAATGCGCAGAGAATATTGAAATATTTTCAAGCATTAGAGAAGCGCATTGCGAAGAAATGGGCCAAAGATGAGGATTTTACAAAGGTCTCAGTTGATTAAAACCATAAAGTTACCGCATTGGCTCGCCCTGTATCATTAGGATAAACACCCGTTGCCCACGCGTTTCAGGCTGCTTCAAAACAACGCGCATAAAAAGAATACCCTTAAACAAAAGTAGCCTGAAAACCGGATATTTCGGTTTTCAGGCTGCCTCCACTTAAATATTAAACCAACTTATGCAGCGATTTTGCCGCACTCTTCCGCGCATTTGACACAGGACTCGTAGCAGGCGCGGCATTCAGCGTGATGGTCCGCATGCTGTTTGCAGGCATCCGCACATGCTTGGCAGGCTTGCACACAGATTTTGGCAATTTGCGGCAGCAGCACAGAATTTTGCGCCGCCAAATTGGTAACCGCCGTGCAGAACGCAAGCATTTGATTAACGTTTTTCGCACAGTCGGCCATGCTTTTATCGCCGGCAGATAACAGGCGGATGCAATGGTCCAAACAGCTTTGGCCGGCGGTAACGCAATGTGCGGCAGCAGCCTGAACCGCGCCATACGGGTTTTTGGCAACGGGTGCGCTGGCAGATTTCGCGTGTGCGTCATGTTTATGTGCACCGTGTGCAGCAGCACCGGTGGCTGCGGCAGCCAAAGATACGGCGGCGGCAGATTGGATGAATGAACGTCTGTTCATGATTTCTCTCTTTCAATGGAACAATCAATCAAACTTCCGCCATAGAAAACGGCGGAACATTTTTAAAGCCAGCAATTTTAACATAAAATTTCGTTTGCAAATATTTTTTCACGCACCACCGCCTTCAGGCAGCCTGAAACTCCTTTTTCCGAGGAACAACAATGACCTATTGCGAAATGTGTAACGCCCTGCCCTGCGACACCGATAATCCCAACAAAGCCTACCACGACCACGAATACGGCGCGCCCGTGTCAGACGACAATGTTTTGTTTGAACGGCTGGTGCTGGAAATCAACCAAGCCGGCCTAAGCTGGACAACCATCTTAAAAAAGCGCGCCGCTTTTCAGGCTGCCTATTCCCAATTTGACATCAGCGCAGTGGCGGCATACGGCGAAGCAGACACCGCACGGCTGCTGGCAGACACAGGCATCATCCGCAACCGCCTCAAAATCCAAGCCGCCATCCATAACGCCCGCCAGGTACGGCGTTTGCAGCAAGAATCGGGCAGTTTCAAAAATTGGCTGGATGCACACCACCCGCGCGACAAAGCAGCATGGGTGCGCCTATTCAAGCAGCATTTCAAATTTGTCGGCAGCGAAATCGTGGGCGAATTTCTGATGAGCACAGGCTATCTGGCAGGCGCGCACGACGCAGACTGCCCGTTTGCCAAGCCCGTCATCGGCATGCGCGGCCAACACACATAAAGGATGGAGCGGACATTTATCGCTGCTCAGTTTTTCAGGCTGCCCCACAACCATATTCCTCCGCATCCCAAGGCAGCCTGAAACTAAACAATTCCTTGTTTTCTCAGAAAATCTGCCATTTTCTCAGCAAAACGCCGATAACCCTCCGCATTAGCGTGCACCGCATCCGATTTCAAACGCCCGTCGCCCAAAATCTCCGCCCACACACCTTTAAGCAACGACACTTTATACCGCTCCGCCAAATCCCCATACAGCGGATGATCACTCGGTATCCCAAGCAACGCGCCGACGGTCGGACGCGGCACGGCCACCAGCACCACAGGAATATTCGCTGCCTGCACCATTTCAATCATCTTCCCGATATTTTCACGAGTGGCACTTTCAGGCTGCCTTTGCAAAAAATCATTGCCGCCGATGCTGATAATGACAAGCTTCGGATTTTCCCGCAGCAGTGCGGGCAAACGCGCCAACGCCTGTCCACTGGTATTTCCGGACACGCCGCCGTTAATCACTTGCAACCCCGTCATTTCCGCAAGACGGCTGGGGTAATCCGCATGACGCGGTGCGCCCACACCCGCCGTCAGCGAATCACCCAATGCCAGCACCATACTACCGGCAGGCAGCCTGATATATTTCCTGCCCCCGCATCCCGATAAGAGAACGGCGGATAACCATAAAAAATCACGGCGGTCCATGCTTTTAGTTCCACAAAAAATTTCAGGCTGCCTGAAATTAGGCAGCCTGAAAAATCAATCATTAGTTTGTATAGGTTCTATCGTTTCCGCTTGGGATTCCGCAGATTGTCGCTGCTGCGCCGCCTCCGCCCGCCGCGCATCCTGTTTCTCAATCGCTTCCCGAATACCCGGCTGCGACAGCGCATGCTGCTGCTCTTCCGCGCTAACTTCGCCTTGGAAACGGTTGTTCAGATTGAAACGTTTGCCGCCACGCGCCACCGCCTTCACATATTTTGGTCGACGACAGTGATTGGACAGCACACGATGTATCAGTGCAGGCTCAAATTGCGGCAAAGCCTTTTCCAAATCCTTTTCAATACCGATAGCCAACGGTTTAAAGCGTTTGAACACATCATATTTGCTATAAATATAATCGGCAATCATCTCTGTCTGCTTTTTTTTGCTCATGGTTTGCACGGCGGATTTCAACGCCGCACCCAAAGCGGTTTCCTGTGTCATGTCGTTTCCTGTTTTCAGTTAGGTAGAAAATCTTGCAGCGTTTCGCGCAAAAGCCGCATATCGCCGATTGGCACAACTTCCGCCCGTCCGAGCGATTGCAGCGCAACAAAACGCATCTGCCCGTTATCTGTTTTCTTATCGTGCCGCATATGGGTAAGCCAATGTTCAAACGGAAACACCGGCGGCGCGGTGGGCAGATTCGCCTGCGCCAACAAAGCTTTTACACGCTCGGTATCATCACGTTTCAGGCTGCCTATGCGTTCAGACAGCAGGCAGGCCAAAACCATGCCTGTTGCCACAGCTTCTCCATGCAGCCAATTGCCATAGCCCATTTCCGTTTCAATCGCGTGTCCGAACGTATGCCCCAAATTCAGCAGCGCACGCACGCCCTGCTCCTTCTCATCGCGCGCCACAATATCTGCCTTCATCTCGCAGCAATGCCGCACTGCCTGCATCAGCAGCGTTTTATCGCGCCGCATCAGTCCGTCCATATGCTGTTCCAGCCATACCAAAAACTCCGCATCACCCAGCAACGCATATTTAATGACTTCCGCCATCCCTGCCGACAATTCTCTATCTGGCAAGGTGTCCAGCGTATCCAAATCTGCAAATACAGCCTGCGGCTGGTAAAAAGCACCAATCATATTTTTACCAAGTGCATGATTAATCGCTGTTTTTCCACCCACAGACGAATCCACTTGGCTCAAAAGGGTAGTCGGCATCTGCACAAAAGGAATTCCGCGCTGATAAGTCGCCGCAGCAAATCCAGCCATATCACCAATGACACCGCCACCCAGTGCAATAATAGTTGTTTTGCGGTCTGCATGATTTGACAGCAAAGCATCATAAATCCGATTAAGGGAATCATGATTTTTGTATTGTTCACCGTCAGGAAGAATAATATTAAATACATCAATCCCATTGCTTTTCAGAAAATTTTCCAACCGCAGCAAATAAAGCTTCGCTACTACATCATTGGTTACAACAGCCGCTTTCTTGCCGATATACGGACGCATAATGTCAAAATTATTTATCATACCACCCGCAATAAAAATCGGATAAGAATGGAACGCTGTCTTCACGATTAAATCAAACATTTTTATCCCAATAATTTTTGACTGCATCAATGATATGCTCAAATGTTTTCTGACAGTCGTCATTGCCGACATCAATTACAATATGCGCTACCTGCCGATAAATCGGATCGCGAAACATATACAAATCCCGCAAACGCCGCAATCCATCTTCCACTTGAAGCAGCGGACGATTTCTATCTTTACCAATACGTGCGAATAAAACTTCCGGCTGAACATGCAAATAAACGGTTATTCCGCGGTTGCTTAAATACCATCTGTTTTCTTCACGCAAAACCGCACCACCACCCGTTGCTAAAACGATATTCTTTTTCTGGGTCAAATCATCAATGGCTCTACTCTCTCGATCGCGGAAACCATTTTCCCCTTCCATCTCAAAAATGGTAGAAACATCCACACCCGTCCGCTGGCAAACAGTTTGGTCGCTATCATAAAATGAACAGCTAAAATACGAAGCCAAGCGACGCGCCAATGTTGATTTACCCGCCCCCATCATGCCGATTAAAAATAAATTGCCTGCCATGTGTTCCATGGCAGGCATTTTAACCTGAATTTGCGAAAATGTGCAGGTTTTTAATAGCGCATTACACTGGTTTCACCACCCATAATCCGAGGTGTAATAAAGAACAACAATTCGTTGCGCTCATTTTTCCGAGAACGTGATTTAAATAGATTGCCTAATACCGGTAAATCACCTAAAACAGGCACTTTTTTCAGGCTATTTCCATATACCTCTTGGTATACACCGCCCACAACCAAAGTACCGCCATCTTCTATCATAGCTTGAGTTTTAACAGACTGGGTACGGATACTCGGTTCACCTTCGGAGCTGTTATAAGCCGTGTCGGGTGTATCTTTATTGATGGTGATATCCATAATTACCTTATTATCAGGAGTAATGCGCGGCAATACTTTCAGACTCATTACAGCATCTTTAAAGTCAGTCTTCGCAGCACCATCCGTATCACGCGTAGTATAAGGAATCTGATAACCCTGCTTGATTTCAGCTTCCTGCCTATCTTGAGTCAATACTCGCGGTGTTGAAATTGTTTTGCTTCGGCCTTCTTGTTCGGACGCAGTCAATTCCAAGCCCAACGCACCAGATGAAATTGCACGCACAACAGCAATGGAACCTACTGATGAAGATGCTGGCAAACTAACATTAGGGTTCAATAGCTGAGAAAGACCCGTACTCCCTTCTGCGCCAACACCCTTATTTCTATTATTAAGAGCATTAGACCAATCACTACCCCATGCAGTTCTTGCAGCCCTACTAAAACCAAATTTCACACCCAAATCACGAGAGAATGTATCAGATGCCTCAACAATACGCGCCTCAACCATCACCTGACGAGATGGCACATCCAACTCATCAATCAGTTTGCTGAATTTTTGAATAACTGACTGGATATCAGTGATAATCAGTGTATTGGTAGCAGGATCAATCAATGCACTGCCACGACCAGATAAAATAGAGTTTTTATCACTTGAAGAAGTTCCCTCAGTAATACGCAAGATTTTTTTGAACTCTTCAACATTCTTATATTTCAACTGGAAGCTTTGAGTCAATAGAACGCCTAATTCGTCGCGTTTTTTGATACCTTCCAATTTGTTGATATCTTTATCCAGTAATTCTTTACTTGGTGCAACATTAATAATGTTGCCTACACGGCGCATATCCAAATCACGTGCATCCAGTATCAAATCCAAGGCCTGATCCCAAGGAACATCTTTCAATGATAAAGTCATTTTTCCTTGAACGCTATCACTGGCCACAATGTTCATACCAGATTCGGCAGCCAAAATCTGTAATACTGTACGAACATCTACATTCTGGAAATCAAGAGAGATTTTCTTACCAGTGAAATTTTGTTTACGCTTTATACTACCAGCCCCCAACGCAGAAACATCTTTGGTTGGGACAATTTGAATACTTTGACGACCATTTGATCCGCTAATCTTATGCTCCCAAGTACCTTGGTTTCTTAAGACAATTTGCGTATCGTTACCTATGCGACGCACACTGATTGTGCGTATGGGTGTAGAGAAATCGGTTACATCTAAGTTTCTTTGATTCTGTGTTGGAAGCGGGTAATTTTTTAATGTAATAGTAAGCCTATCGCTTTGCTTTTTAACAATTGGTTCATTTGAATAATTTGAAGCAAACTCAACAATACCGGAATTATTTGCACCCTTGTGGAAATCAATATTGAATGGGGTAGCAGAACCTGCTACTCCGCTTCCGGCATTTGGCACATAATTATTCCTTACTACATTATTATTTAATATAGCAGAGTTGGTAGATTCAGCCTCGCTAAGAATCACCCACACTTCATTACCTTTAATTTGAGTATTATATTGCCCTTCCTTACCCAAACCCAATAACACACGGGAACCACCATCACCTTGTGCTGTTACTATTTGGTTAAGCAAACTGTCATTAAATGTAAGAGTCGGTTGCTTAACTCGGATATTAGTATTAGGGAAATCCAATGCGATGCGTGCTGGTGAGGCAGTTGTAAAACCTGTTGGCTCTATAGCACCTTTATCAAATTTAAATTTAATAACCCTTTGGTTGCTTGGCAAAACAGAAACATTAATATCAATAATATTCCCAGCATAAACGGCTTGTGCGAATACACTAGCAACAAGTGCAGAAGCAATTTTAGTTGAATATCTCTTCATGATTTAAAACCTCTTAAAAATTCAAAAAACTATTATTTATCGCTAGAATCAGCCGTGCCGTCAAGCAATATTTCTGTTTTACGATTACTCCAATTACCAAATACATCTTCCACAATTTCTACGATCTTGATTGCATCAGGTGTAATCTGAGTAATTCGACCAAAATTCTGGCCGAGATGGTTACCGACATTAACTTTATATACATGACCTTCGACTTCAATCATTGCAGATAAGGCTTTAGGAGCACCAATAGAACCAACGTATTTCAAATTTTCCAAACTATAATTTTCCAACAGTTCTTTAGGCCTATTTAAATCAGGAATCTGCGCATTCTGATAAGCTGCACGCATTCGCTCTGAACTAAACGCATTTGGACCATTCACTTCGGGAGCCAAATAAGTCACCGGTTCAATCTTCGCAGGTTCTTCAACGGGGCGTACTTTCATCTTAGCTTCCGCACGTTGGGCATTCATCCATTCAGTTATATCACCACCTTCTTCTGAGCATGCCCCCAATAAAACGAGCGATGATAGTAATAAAAATTTTGCTTTCATCATAATATCCCAGCCATATGACCAATTTTATGGGTTTTCCGAACTTGCTGCATCAGAGGCATCAGATGCATCTTTACTAAAGACCATGGCTTTATAAGTATTAGCTGTCGCTGTAAAAGTTAATTTACTACCATCGTCTTTTGCAGATTTATCTACACTAGACAAATTTATATTTGCCAAGGTAACAATTCGAGACATTTTACCAATATCTCTTACAAACTGTGCAATTTGTTCATATGAACCAGTTACAGAAATAGCAATTGGCAAACGCTCAATCGGCTTCTCAATAACAATCTGACCCGGCGTAACATTGCTCATTGTTAGATTATTTTTGGCTGCTGCTTGATGCATTTCCTGTATCAATCCAGGAATTTCTGCTTCAGTTGGAAGCTGCTTCAACAAAACCTCAATTGATTCTTCTATAAGAACCAGCTCTTTTTCTAAATTTTCTAAATTAGCCGCACGAATACTCTTTGCAGTGTATTCAGTCTTTAAAGTTTCCTCTTCATCCTGTTTCGTTTTGTATTCATCCCACTGGCCTTGAAATACAGCGAAATAAGCAGCAACCAAAATAACAGCAGCCAAGCATAATGCAATTAAAACTTGTACCGGTTTATTTTGCAAATGCAATTTATTAAATTCAATACTATTCAAACTCATTTTTCACCTCACTCAGTTACAGCTGAAGTAGAATTAGGCGCAGCAGAAGCCGCATCAGGTGCAGATGAAGCAGATGCATTATCTCCACCAACTGTTGAAACAGTTGCTTGAGCTGACGTTCTTGGCGTAAATTTCTGTTCAATCAAGTTGGCAGTTATTGTAAACTCCTGCCCATTATCCGTTTTATTAATGCTCACCAATTGTGGTGTATCAAATACCCCTGTACTAGGCAAAGCCGTCATAAACATTGCAACTTTGTTATCACTAATAGCCTTGCCAACCAAGCTATATGCATTGCTAAGGTTTTCGTTGCTTCCACCTATGCTTTGGATACTAAGTAAATAAGACCCTTCTGGAACAAGCTGGTTTGTCGTATCAATAATCCGCGCACCCTCAAATCGCTTATTATCCAATTCTTCAACTTTCTGTTTTCTTTCTAAGAAACTTTTCTTTTTCTCATCTAGTTCTTTAATCTTTGCAATTTGGACATCCAATTCTTTGATACCATTTCTCAAAGCCTCATTTCTACCTTCTTGATATCCAATAATCTGATCTAGAAAGAACCAAACGAACGCACTTGCAGCAACACCAGCCAAAGCACCAATAACCATGACAAACTGGAAACTTTTCTTTTGCTTTTCTTCTATCTGTTCGCGCCAAGGCAATAAGTTAATTTTAATTAAATTCATTTTACACTAACCCTCTCAGAGCCAAACCAAATGCTGTAGTCAATGATGCAGAATCTTTCGCAAGCCGTGCATCATCACCTTTAGTCTTATCATTTGCATAAGAAATCGGATTGATCTGCTGTGTCGCAATATTCGTTTGTGCATACACAACTTCTGCAACACCTGGTGCAGTACAACCGCTTCCACTAATAAATATATGTCTAATATTGGATGCACTATCCATACTCTGAGTTGCATAGAAAAACTGCATCACACGCTGCACTTCTTGCGCAATTTGCGCATTAAACCCATCCAATACCATTGTTTTATAATCGCTAGGACGCTTCGTCTCTCCAAAAACCATAGCAACCGCCTCGCCATCCGTAACCTGATAAGCACGTTGAACGGATTGAACAAGCTGTTCCAAACCAAAATTACTTTCTTGCTTATGTAAGATACGGCCACCTTCTACAATCAAGGCTTTCATCACGCAATCACCCACATCAAACAATGCGATGCGTTGATTCGTAAATTCCTCACCATTTTTCATATCAGCAAATGCAAAAGCATTATTTACAGCAAATAAATCCACATCAACCTTGATTGCAGTCAGATTCACCTCATCTAATAAATCTACATATCTGTCTACCATGTCAGCTCTTGCTGCAACCATCAAGACAGATTGTTCCCCATCAGATCTTTCTGACATAACTTGAAAGTCATAACGCATCTCATCCAAACTGCCGATATTACCAACCTCCATCTCAATAAATTCTTTTAGAGACAATTCGGTATCATCAGGCATATACCGAAGGTTTTCTTCGATGGTAACAAAACTGCTCGGCAATGCGATATTAACTTGTTTGCAATTTGTCCTCATTTTGGAATAACATTGTTGCAGATGAGAGACAAGTTGATCAAAATCTACAATCTCGTTACCGGAAATTACATTTTGCGGGAGTACCGATATGGCATATTTTTCCAGTTGAACTTGGTTCAACTGCCGGCCAGAGACCTGCACCATGCGGATGTAGTTCGGAGTAATATCAACACCGATGACGCTGCGTCCTGATGCAGCCATCGCCTTCTTATTACTCGTCTTTTTTTCGGTTTTTTTTAAGCGCATATTTTAAATCCTTACTTAATGCGTAAAACATTTATAATGTCAGCCGTTGCTGGATTTGCTTCTATAACAAAATTCATGCGATATTTTACTTTATTTTAAAAAATAAATGGCATTTTTATTGGAACTTTCCTAGAAATTATGATTAAAAACCTGCTTACTACGCTTTTTGGGCTGCTTTTAGGGCTTTTTTTGTTTGCAATCGGCCTTGTGACTGTTGCAATTTTAGTCACATATCCGAAGTTGCCGCCGCTGGATGACGTGAAACACTACCAGCCGCGCGAGCCGCTGACCATATATTCCGCCGAGGGGGTGGTCATCGGTTCATACGGCGATGAGCGGCGTGCCTTCACGACGATTGACCAGTTTCCGGAAATTCTTAAAAACGCAGTCATCGCTGCCGAAGATAAGCGTTTTCGCGAACACTGGGGTATAGACCTCATCGGTATCGGGCGTGCCGCCATCAGCAACCTGTCCGGCGGCAGCAAGCAGGGGGCAAGTACGATTACGCAGCAGGTTGCGCGCAATTTCTACCTGACCAACGAGCGCACACTGACACGCAAGTTCAACGAAGCCCTGCTGGCTTATAAGATAGAAAAAACGCTGACCAAAGATCAAATTTTGGAACTGTATTTCAATCAGATTTACTTGGGGCAGCGCGCTTATGGCTTTGCGTCCGCCGCCAAAGTGTATTTCAACAAGGAAGTGCGTGACCTGACGCTGGCCGAAGCAACTATTTTGGCAGGGCTGCCCAAAGCCCCGTCCGCGTTCAATCCGATTGTTAATCCCGAACGCGCCCGCCTGCGCCAGGAATATATATTGAATAATATGGTAGAGCTGAACATGATTACGCCCGAGCAGCGTACGGCAGCTTTGAACGAACACCTGACCTACGAACGCTATCGCCAAAACATCGATCAGGATTCTTTATATGTAGCGGAGATGGCGCGGCAGGAGTTGTTTGAACGCTATGGCGAGGATGCCTACACGCGCGGTCTGAAAGTCTATACTACCGTGAGCATCACCAACCAAAAGGCAGCAACCGACGTATTGCGCCGCGCCCTGCGGAATTTGGATGCAGGCCGCCCCTATCGCGGGGCAGAACAGCAGTTGGATTTTTCCAATATAGATGCGGAAGAATATGAGGATGCTGCCGAACAGTATCTGTCCAACACTTATACGGTTGAAGGCATGGTGCCTGCCGTCGTCATTGCTGCGGATACGAAAAAAGGCATCACTGCCTACATGCAGGGTAACAAGAAAGCTACGCTGGGTCTTGCGGAAATGGGCGGTGCACGCAACGCCATCGGCAACAAGCGTTTGGGCGACAACGCGCTGAAAGTCGGTTCGGTCATCCGTTTGGCGAAAACCAAAAACGGGCGTTGGACAATTGTGCAGCAGCCTGAAATCCAAGGTGCGCTTGTTTCGCTGGACGCGCAAACGGGCGCGGTTTTGGCCTTGGTTGGCGGTTATGATTTCCACAGCAAGGCGTTCAACCGCGCAACACAGAGCATGCGCCAACCGGGCTCCACCTTCAAACCGTTCGTTTACTCCGCCGCACTGTCAAAAGGGTTTACCGCATCCACGCTGGTGAACGATGCGCCGATTACCATACGCGGCTGGTCGCCGCAGAACTCCTCGGGCAGCTATTCGGGCATGATTACGCTGCGCCAAGCATTGACGTGGTCCAAAAACACCGTATCCGTGCGCATCGCGCAGGCGATGGGTGTGTCGTATTTACGCAGCTATTTACAACGCTTCGGCTTCAAACAGGATCAGATTCCACCTTCTCTCACTATTGCACTGGGTACGGCTTCGGTTACACCAATGCAGATGGCGGAAGGCTATGCTGTGTTCGCTAACGGCGGCTACAAAGTTGCGCATTATGTAATCGACCGCATCTTGGACCGCAACGACAACCTTCGTGCCGAAATGCATCCGTTGGTTGCAGGCAAAACTGCACCACAGGTAATTGATCCGCGTAACGCCTATGTCATCACTTCCATGCTGCACGATGTGGCAACCAAAGGCACGGGTGCGGCAACCAATGCGCTGGGACGCAGCGATTTGGCGGGGAAAACCGGTTCAACCAACGACTTTAAAGATGCATGGTTTGTTGGCTACAACCCCAAAATCGTAACCGCCGTCTATATCGGCTACGACACGCCGCGCACCATCGGCAACCGGGCATTCGGCGGCACAATCGCGCTGCCTGTGTGGGTGAACTACATGCGTTTTGCCCTAAAAGGCAAACCTGTACAAGCCTTTGCCGCACCGAAAGGCGTGGTGAAACGCGACGGCGAAGTCTATCTGAAAGAACACACAAGCACAGACGAAGATTTGCCGCTGGACAACACCACCGACAAGCCCGAGGTTGTGCGCCCCATCAGCCGTCCGCAGCCGCGCATCACTGATTCGGGCGATTCAGGCAGCCGCAGCACCGATACTGATTCGGACGAACACCAGCTTGTGCCGATAGAGAACAATAGCCCGCGCCGCAGCAGCGGAGACGGCGGCAGGGATGCCAACATCGATGCATTGTTGGGCGGGGAAGACTGATTGTTTTCCCGATATGTGCAAACCGCCGTATGCGCTTTTCAGGCTGCATACGGCGGTTTTTTTTGATTTCAGGCTGCCTCTGCACAAAATACAGGCAATTTTGCTATCGAGAAATGTTGAATTTAACAACCAGACTTACGCTTGTTGACGGCATTCATTGCTGGAAATATCAGGAAATATAGCTGATAACGGCATGGCCTTTCCGTGCCTGTTCGGCATAGAACGCCTGCAACGCATGGAAATATTGCAGCAGCCATTCCAAGGTTTCTTCATCTTCTTTCGGCCATTCGCACGGATAAATGTCTTCCATTTCATCAGGTCGGTATCGTCCGAGCAGTTCTTCGTCGCTCAGCGCGGCAATTTCCGCTGCCAGTTGCGCCACCTGTTCGGGCGCGAGGTAAAACGCGGGGGTTATGCCCATTTCGTATTCTTCGTCTATGATTTCCGCGCCCAAAGCGGCCTGGCTCAGCAAAACGTCTTTTTTGGGAATGCCCGTGTTATCACCGCCCAGCATAAAGGTGAGCGCGCCCCATGTTTTGTCGGTATCCAAAAAATCGGGGTTGTTTTCGGCATCGTCGGGATAGGACAATTCGCCCAAACGCGCGCTGTCGGCGAGGCAGGCTTGCAGAAATTCGGGGGTAACGCCGTGCAGCATCGTAAACATACTCATGGTTTTTTCCTTGTGGTGATAAAGGGATGAAATTTCAGGCGGCAAGCCGAACGATTTTTTCAAACGGCTTTGGCCGAGGCGGCGGATTTGGAAATCCGAACCGTATTTGCTGTGCAGGCTGCTTTTTAAGCCGTTTAAGGGCTTTGAAAGCAGCCTGCATTTTTTTAACTTCGTTGAAACTGCGTTTTCAGGCTGCCTGAAAACTAAGACTGCGTGCGTTTCGCACACACTCTACTCATACGGGCTACGCTTGCTGCGCATCATCATGCGCCATCCGCGCTAGAGCGTTTGGCAGAAGATACGAAAAGGCTACCTGAAAGCATAAGCTTCAACGCAGTTAAAACGAGCTCTGTACGTTACTGCGAAGCTGAAATTTCAGGTAGCCTTTTTTATGGCCGGAGGCAAATGGGCTGAACCGAGCGATTTGAGTAGGAAAATGCCGGATTGGCCGTGCCGGGCTACGGTTGCTCATCCAATATTTGTCGCAAAGCGGCAAACAGGGTTGTGCCGTTGGCAAATTGGTAGAAATCGGGGCGGCCGGCTAGGAAACGGCGCAGTTCGCCGTATCGTTGCAGGCGGAACAATACCAGCGCATAAAGTTCGTTTTCCATGCCGCTTGCTAACGGGCGGCTCTGCATGAAGCGGCAGAAGCCCCCTAAGTCGGGCACTTGCTGTGTAAAGCTGGCAATGTCGGCTTCTATTTGCCCGGCAGTCTGCCGCACCCAATCCAGCATTTGCTCAAGCGTAAAGTGGGCGAAGTCGGGTTCTTGTATGCGCCACTCGTCTTGTATCCCCGTTAAGCACAGTGACGGTTCGCCATTGAGCCGGCGGCTGAAGCTTTTCATCATCTCTTCTTCGCCGAACAGTTTGAAAAACAACGAATCCAGACAATCCGGTTTGGCTTTTATGCGGATGGATACACGCTCACTGATGGGTTGACCGTTAAACACGGCCACCAAATAAGCCTGGACAACGCTGAAAATGTAGCCGTCTTTAACCCAATAAATAAAACCGCCGGAGGCCGTCTGAAAGCCGCGCTTTTTGAGTTCGGCTTTAAATAATTGTTCCAGCCATTGGCGTTTTACGCTGTCGCGGAATTTTTCGCGCTCGCGTTCGGCTTGCACTTTGTCCCAAGCTTTGAGTAGAGGGGCGGGGAGGCGGTGAATATCCAGCATGATGATGCAGGTAAAATTTCAGGTAGTCCAAAGGCTACCTGAAACCTTACAACTCAATCCCTTTCAACTTCGCCACGGTATTGATGTCTTTGTCGCCGCGCCCCGACAGGTTCACCAGAATCACTTGGTCTTTGCCCATCTTCGGCGCGTTTTCCACCGCCCAGGCCACGGCGTGGCTGGATTCCAGCGCGGGGATGATGCCTTCAAACCGGCACAATAAATCAAACGCTTCCAAGGCTTTATCGTCATTCGCCGCATGATATTCCACACGGCCGATGTCGGCGAGGTGGCTGTGTTCCGGGCCGATGCCGGGGTAGTCCAGCCCTGCGGACACGGAGTGCGTACCCAAGACTTGGCCGTTTTCGTCCTGCATCAGGTAGCTGCGGAAGCCGTGCAATACGCCGATGGGGGCTTTGCTGGTAATCGGTGCGGCGTGGTCGGGGGTATCCACGCCCAAACCGCCGGCTTCCACGCCGACGAGGCGCACGTTTTCTTCGCCGATATACGGGTGGAACAGCCCGATGGCGTTCGAGCCGCCGCCGACGCAGGCAACGGCGACGTCGGGCTGTCTGCCGATGGCTTCCTGCATCTGCGCTTTGGCTTCGTTGCCGATGACGCATTGGAAATCGCGCACCATTTCGGGATACGGCGCGGGGCCGGCGGCGGTGCCGATGATGTAGAACGTGTCGTCCACGCGGGCGACCCATTCGCGCATGGCTTCGTTCATCGCGTCTTTCAGCGTGCGGCTGCCGCTGTCGACGCTGACCACGTTCGCGCCCAATAATTTCATGCGGAACACGTTGGGCATTTGGCGCTGGATGTCGTCCGCGCCCATGTACACGTCGCAAGCCATGCCGAAGCGGGCGGCGACGGTGGCGGAGGCCACGCCGTGCTGACCCGCGCCGGTTTCGGCGATCACGCGTTTTTTGCCCATGCGGCGGGCGAGCAATGCCTGACCGATGGTGTTGTTTACCTTGTGCGCGCCGGTGTGGTTCAAGTCTTCGCGCTTCAACCAGATTTGCGCGCCGCCCAAATGCTCGGACAATCGCGCGGCGTGGTAAACGGGACTGGGGCGGCCGACGTAGTGTTTCAAATCGCGGTGGAACTCTTCCCAAAACGACGGGTCGTTTTTTGCTGCTTTATAGGCATCCGCCAGTTCTTGCAGGGCGGGAATCAGGGTTTCGGCAACGTACACGCCGCCGTGTTCGCCGAAAAATCCGCGTTGGTCGGGAGCTTGGTAGTTTTTCATGGTGAGTCCTGTGGTGGAGGTGGTTTTCAGGCTGCCTGCGGAAAGGCTGCCTGTTTACAAAATTTGACAGATGCTATCACAAAATAGCGGAACGGGCAGCCTGAACGGCGGTGCGGCCAAACCGGCATATATGGGGAACAGATACGCATGATGTTGATTTCCGTGGGCGGGGAACTTGTTGTCTGCACGGTTTCAGGCTGCCTTGGGGGGGAGACGCGTGGGCAACGAGTGCCCACCCTACGCACATTTGTTTCCATGAGTGTCAGTCATAGTGGGCGCAGTGCGGAGTAAAGCTGCTTGTTCCGAACTTCTGTCAAACAGAGATATGCTTATGCTCGGCCGGATGGATACTTGAGATTTTGGGTGGGGACGCGTGGGCAACAAGTGCCCACCCTACGCACATCTGTTTTCATGCGTGTCAGCCATATTGGGCGCAGTGCGGAGTAAAGCTGCTTGTTCCGAACTTCTGTCAAACAGAGATATGCTTATGCTCGGCCGGATGGATACTTGAGATTTTGGGTGGGGACGCGTGGGCAACAAGTGCCCACCCTAC